>NZ_JBHYRS010000002.1:0-446279 GCF_047974105.1 Mitsuokella apri | reverse complement strand
CAGTAGTTAAGCATTCAGAGGCCGAAAGTACTTGTCTGGAGACGGACTGGGAGGATAGGAAGTTGCCGGTTAAGCAAAGGCTCCGCTGCGGCGGAGCTTTTTTCGTGCAAGAATACCCTAGAATATGGTATAATGGATTCGTTATTATATCGAGAAGAACAGAGAATAGGAAACAGACAGAGGAAATAGGTATGAACAACGTCTACGCACTTGTGGAACATTTTTATGAGAATCATGTGGATGCAGAAAAGATTTTGGCGCAGGAGATTATCGAAAAGTATCTGCGCAAAAAGGCATGGCATGGTGCGGATGACGCAGAACTGCGCAGGATCTGGCAGGCCGTATCGATGCTCATCACGTATGTGGAACAGATGAATTTGTATTCGTTTGCTTCGCTGACTATTTACGATTATCAGGAGATTCTCTACCGTTTGGCACAGGATAATCAGGATTTTTCCCTGCAGGAAGACTGCGTCAATGCTTTTTTTGACATCGTCGAGGATTTTTACCGCTCTTATCAGAAGAAATACGGCAGCGAGGAAGACCTTTCTTATATCCGCGATGCCAGAGAGTCCCTTTACGATAACGGGCACTTTGTCATGCCGCCGCGCCGTTCGCAGGATGAATTCTACACATCCCTCAATCATCAGGAAGAAGTCACGGAGGAGGATGTCGACCATCTTAATGACCTGCTCGACAATCTCCTGACGCGCATCGGCCGCTATTTTCACCAGAAGGATTTCGAACGCGATATGGACCGCGCTCTGCTGCTTTATTCGGGACCGGAATGCACGACGCTGCCGCAGAAAGAATCCCAGTCTGATGAAAAGGATACGTTTTGGCTGAGTTTCTGGGATTATTTTCTCTTTGATTATCATATGATTGAGACGGATGAAGTTCCGCTGCGCTATTTTTTCAAACACGAGCAGGAAAATCTGACTATCATGGAACAGGATATCATACGCGATCTCCTGAAGGCGAAGTTTACGGTTTTTTATGTTGTGGGCATTGGCAACGGTTTTGCCACGTGCCGCAATCTCTTTACGGATGAGCTCATCGATCTGCCGGATCAGGATTTTATGTTCCCCGATATCGAACATTTGATTTTCTTCGGGCATCTGCATGCCCGCGGGGTCATGATGCTCAATTATGTGACGTCACTGCCGGCCAGCGGCAGACTGCGGCGCCGCATGCGGGATATCATCCTGCGCCAGTTCGAAATTTTCCGCTGCCAGAAGCCGGATGCGGTCCTCGATGATTTTTTCCAGCGTGATGCGGTGGTCGTGCGCCATACCCTGCACATCATGGCGACATTTGCCCAGCTCAATGTTGTGCCGCTGCGCAAGATGCCAAAACCTTTGCCGGCCAATCCGGCCATTCGGCAGAGCTTTGAAGAAGAAGAAAATATCCTGCGGGAAGTTGCCTACCGGATGGGCTACAGTCTTTTTTCGGGCAGTCTCATGTGCAAGCTGTTCGAGGACTATATGTCCGTAGCGGACCCTGCTTCGTACCCTGAGGAAATGCCGGCCATCGTCACGGCCTGCCTGTTAAGCTACGGCAAGATCAATGACTTGGGCTTTGAGCGGGTTCCTGCCCTTTACAGCATGTTCGGTGCCACGAAAGAGGACGTCTATCGCCATATGGAAATCCTGCGCCAACGGCTGCACTGCACGAAATTCGACCCGCGCTATCTGACGGAAGAGGCCTTTGTCACGAGCCTCTATGTCAATTAAATCAGGAAATAAGGATTGACAGGTTTCGGGGGCGTCTGTTATACTGATGCCATAAACGAATAGCGAAGGGGAGTAACCTCGCGGCTGTTGTCAACAAGCATGCTGCCTTGGCAGCTGGTGACAGCGTTACGGCTATAATGAAGTAATAGGTGAGACTTTCGCATGATACCCATTTGGGCTACCATGCGAAAGTCTCTTTTTGTTTCTATAGAATCTATAGAATGTATTTCATAAAGAGAGAGGAAGCGAAAAAATGGAAATTTTATCGATGCAGTTTTTGATGGCTCTGGGGACCATCGTGCTTATGGATTTGCTGCTCGGCGGCGACAATGCCGTCGTCATCGCGATGGCGGCCAACAAGCTGCCGGAGAGCCTGCGCAAAAAGGCGATTCTGATTGGTACGGCGGGGGCCGTCATCATCCGTTTGCTCATGACGTTTGCCGCTGTGTGGCTTTTGACCATTCCGTATCTGCAGGCCATTGGCGGCCTCATCCTGCTGCCGATTGCCGTGAAGCTCCTTTTGCCAGCGGGGCAGGAGGAAGAAGTACAGGCTTCGGACAGCCTGATGGGAGCGGTAAAGACCATCATCATCGCGGATGCGGCGATGGGCGTCGACAATGTGCTGGCCATTGCCGGTGCTTCGCACGGCAGTTTTCTGCTCGTGGTCCTGGGCTTTCTCATCAGCATCCCGATTATTGTCGGCGGCAGCACGCTGATTGGCAGAATCATGGACCGTTTCCCTGTCGTGCTTTACGCCGGTGCGGGACTTCTCGGCTGGACGGCCGGCTCGATGATCGTGCATGACAAGATTATCGGCGCGATGCTGACGGCGGCAGCGGGGGATGGAGCGGCTCTTATCGTGCAGGGCGTTCTGGCCATCGGCGTCATTTTTGCCGGCATGGTGCTCGGCCGCAGGGCAAAGCGCCAGTCGTCGGAAGTTTGAAGAAAAGCAGGAAAGAAGCCTCATAACATGATATAATGAAGGGAACTATGAAAAATCACGACTTATGAGGGGGTACTTTCATGAAGAAAATCTTTACACTGGTCCTGACGGCCCTGATGGTGCTGTCTTTTGCGGCGGTCACGCAGGCAGCAGGTCTCAATGAACTGACGGAGACCAAGGTACAGCTTGAGGACAATCTCGACGCCGATGGCTTTGCGGCCGCGTATAACAAGGTCAGTGCCTATCCGATTCAGGGCGATTTGACGAAACGGGTGCAGGGCAATTACATCTCGTATTTTGCCGGTATCGACGACAGCACGGTCATGATCCTCAATGCCAATCAGCTCGGCAGGCTCTCGAACATCGTCATCGCGCATCACGGCGCGATTGATTCGGCCGAACAGGAAAAGCTGCGCATTGTCTTTAACTGCACGCTGACGGCCCTCGGGCTCAAGGCGAACGAGAATAATCTGTTCTTTGCGAATCAGGCCTTCGACCGCCTGAGCCTGACGAATGACACGCTGCTCGCCGCCCGCCTGCCGCGCGAGGAAACGAACCGTACCTGGACGTTTTTAAAGGCAGTCAATCCGGAAAAACAGGTCACGACCATTCTCATCGAAGCCGTCGTGGATGCCAATAAATGACGCGCATACGCATGATGGAAAAACAGGAACCCTATAAAGTGGACTGGCAGCATTTTTCCCTGCAGGATTTTCTGGAACTGCGCTGGCGCCTGCTGCATGACTATGATGCCGTACTGCCGGGCGGCGAGTACTTCGGTCAGGTGCGCTGCGGCGATGTCTGCTATGATATCCAGATTGAATGGCTCGATGCCGATATCTGGGATAGAAAAGACGGAAACGCCGATGTTCGTGGGGAAGCCCCTGAGACGGAGCGTGAGCTCTTTGTCACGATGAGTCCGTTTTTTCCGCACGCAAAAGAGGATTCGTCCCTGCCATATGATGAACTCGTGCCGGGCATGCCTTATGATACGCAGAAGGGCGGCAGTCTTGTCTGTGCGCGCAGGGATTTCCTGCGGATGGCGTATGAAGACTTCCAGCTGTTTGCAGAGCGCGGCATTGCTGATAAAATAGCAGTGTTTCCGCGCCTGCAGCAGGAAGCCTGCCGGCTGACGGGCTTTTGGGACAAGCATGACGCGATTCTCTGCCGCCTGCGTGAGCAGGAAAAGGAAGGGCAGAACGGCAGCACGGATAACGAAACATGAGGGAACATAAGATGAAGGAATGTGGGCTGAGGGTAAAGCATTTTTTCTTTGGACAGGCACGGCGCCGCTTTGCCGAGGGGCTGTTTGTCTGGCTCTGTCTGACCAATACGACACAGCTCGTGCAGCTCTATATATATGAAGGAAAATCGCTTCCCACTGCCGAAATGATGATGCTGCTCGGGGAAGGTGCCCTGCGGGTGGCGGGCCTCTCGTTCCTGCTGGCACTCATCTGTTCGTTTCTGCCGCGCGTGCTGCGCTTTCTTATCGCTGTTTTAAGCGGACTGCTCCTGCTCGTGGATATTTTTTCCCTGCTTCACTATCACAGCGTGCTCGATGCCGGCCTGCTGCAGGTCATTCTGGCAACAAATCCGGCAGAAGCCGTCGAATACCTCGTGACACAGGGCCGGGATATCCTGCCGCTGCTGCTTTTGGCAGGACTGGGCCTGTTTTTGCTGCTGCTCGGGCGCTCTTGGATGCTGCGGCATGGCAAAAAGCTGCATTTTTTGAGGCTGTGCAACGGGAAAAGCGGGCAGAGGAAGCAGCTTTCCTTTTTCAGCAGCTCCGGACGCAGGCGCTGCGCGGCCATGCTGACTTTTCTGTTTGCCGCTTCCTGCTGCCATGCCTGGGCCAATCCGGAGGAACACCTCGAAAAGATGCCGGCCAATCTTTCCGTGGGACGTCTCGCCATGAATCTTGAGCAGTCGTATGAGGAAACGCGTTCGACTGCCTATGTTGATTATGCCCTCGCGAATCAGCCTGTGGAAATTCTTGCCGACCGTCACGATATTCCGAAGGTCGTCTTGATCCTCGGGGAGTCGACGAGCCGCCATCATCTGCAGCTTTACGGCTATGACCTGCCGACAACGCCAAATCTCATAAGGCGGCAGCAGGCAGGGGAGCTCACGGTGTTTTCGGATGTGACGAGCCCGCACGCGGGAACGATGGCCGTCATGCGGACGCTGTTCAGCTTTTACGACAACGAAGCAGCGGGTATGTGGTACGACTACGGCAATGTTTTTGACATCCTGCGTGCGGCCCATGTGCATACGGCCTGGCTCTCGAATCAGGAGTCCTCGGGCTTTTACGGCAGCATCGGCCGGACGCTGGCCGCGCGCTGTGACGAACAGGCCTTCACGAGCCATCTTGCCCATACGATTGACTTGTCCGAGCGCTATGATGAAGAAGTGCTGCCGCTTCTCGATGACGCTCTTTCAGGCGACGGGCGCAGCGATGACGCACAGTCGGATTTCTTTGTCGTGCATCTGATGGGCGCGCATGAGGACTTCAAAAGGCGGTATCCTGCCGAATTTGCCAGGTTCACAGCGGCGGATGAAACGGGCGGTGTGAAAGATGACGCCGCTTCGCGGACCATTCGCGCCGAGTATGACAATGCCGTGCTGTACGATGATTACATCGTCAATGAAATCATCAGGCGCTTTGAAGAGCAGGACGCCGTGGTTATCTTTTTATCGGACCATGGCGAGGAAGTCAACGACGTGCGCGAAATCGTCGGTCATGGCGATGAGAGCAGCGCCTGGCAGCGCGATATTCCCATGGTCATCTGGACTTCGGCGAAATTCCGCGCGCACCATCCGGAGGACGCGGCCCGCATTGAACGGTCAAAAGACCGCCAATGGCAGAGTGATGAAATGATTCACACGCTGCTGGACCTCATGAAAATTGCCGTACCGCAGTATGAAAAAGAAAAGAGCCTGCTGCTCTGAGACAAAAAGAAGACCTGCCGCACTTGGAAAACGTTGCGGCAAGTCCTTTTTTGTATGAATATGATGAAATGGATGCTGTTATTCTGTCTGGGCCTTGGCTGCTTTCTTGGCCGGCAGCAGGAACGTGGCGCCGGCGCACAGGGCGGCGATGAGAACGAGCAGGGCCATGACGGAAGCAACGCCGAACGTGTCGGCGAAATGGCCGAGCACGGGGACGACAATGCCGCCCACGCTCATGGAGATGCCGAGCGTGACGCCCGAAGCAAAGCCAATATTCTTGGCGAGGTATTCCTGACCGAGAACGACGAAGGAGGAATACGGCGCCAGCATCGCAAAGCTCAGCGGGATGAGCATGGCATAGACCGCGTAGATGCTGCCGGAAAAAGCGACGACGGCGAGCAGCGGCACGAGCAGAAGATTGCCGAGGCAAAGCGTACGGCGGTACCCGTGACGGTCGGCGAAGCGTCCGCCGACAAGCGTGGCGAGCACGCCCATGATGCTGACGATCGAAAGCGTCAGAGAGCCCGTGGCTTCGCTCGTGCCCAGTGCGTGGATACAGAAGAGCGGCAGGAAACTCGAGATGCCCGTGAAGACGGTCGCACGGAACAGGATGACGACGAACAGTCGGAAAAAGGCATGCCAGTCATTTTCCGCAGCGACGGCCGCCGGTTTGTCTTCTTTGACGGCCTCAGCTGCTGCCGCTTTGGCGGCTTCCGCCTTGCTCTTGGCGATGGCGCGGCGCAGATGCGGCGCCGCAAGCAGCAGCGCCAGACTCATGATGACGGCATTGATGCCGTAGAACGCGAGGCCGTGCATGCCAAAAGTCGTGACGAGGAAGACGGCGAGCAGGGGACCGAAGCCAAAACCGCCGTTGCCGCCGACGCTGAAAATACTCATGCCCTCGCCGCGATTGCCCTGTGAGACGCCGTTGACGCAGCGGGCGGCTTCGGGGTGGAAAATCGCAGCCGCGATGCCCATGACGGTGACTGAGGCAAAAATCAGCCAATAATTCGTGACAAAACCCGTGAGTGCGAGGGAGGTGCCGGCAAAAAAGACGCCAAGGGCCATGAACCATTGCCGCGAGCCTCTGTCCGCGAGCCAGCCAAAAAGCGGCTGAATGATAGAACTCAAAAAGGAAGAAGCAAACATCAGACCGGCGACCGCCGTATAATCCATGCCGTAATAGCTGACAAAGAACGGCAGCAGTGCCGGCAGGGAGCCTGTGTTGATGTCATTGCTCAAGTGCCCTGCGGCAAGTAAATAAAGGTATTTCTTATTCAATGTATCGTATCCTTTCTTTTCCCTCTTTTTTTCGCTGCCGTGTGTCCAATCTGCCCGTTCTGCTCCGTCAGGAGGTTACCTCTGGAAGTATGCGTTTGCCTGCTTATAGTTGAAATCGCACTGCAGGATCGAGTCACATTTTCCCTGCTTCAAGTCAGCGGCCATCTTGATGACGCTGCGGTAAACGACGCGGGCCGGACCGGAACCGACGCTGAGGCGGCGCACGCCGGCCTTTTTGAGACCGTCGAAGTCATGGTACTTGCCGTTCAGTAGGATATTGACCGGTGCAGGGATGTTTTCGACGACTGTTTTGACGGCAGCAAGGTCAAGGGGCCCCGCGACAAATATGCAGTCAGCACCGGCTTCTGCGTACTGGCGGCCGCGCTGCTTCTCGGTAATGGTATCCATGATCATTTCGCTCCTTTGTATTATACATCATAAGGATTATTTCTGCTTTTGATTATACGTGGTATAATGTAAGAATAACAGTTCATTTTTAGCAACCTGCTGTAAGAAAAACTTACATAAAACCCGCGCAGGGCTCTTTTTCCTGCAGAGAGGAAAGACATATGACCATCACACAATTGCAGTATTTTTGTGCGGCCTGCCGTTACGGCAGCATTACGAAGGCCGCGGAGGCTTTGTTCGTCTCGCATCCGGCCGTTTCCGTGGCGATCAAGTCACTGGAAAAAGAATTTGGCATTGATTTGTATACGCATACGGGCAACCGCGTCATCCTGACGGAAGAGGGCAGGGCGTTTTACCGGCATGCCCTTGACATTTTGCAGCGCTGTGATGCGATGTATGCGGATTTTGCCGGACGGCCGGAAGACAGTTACCGCGTGCAGATGGGTATTCCGCCCATCCGTTCTGTCTCGCTTTTCCCAAAGCTCCTGCAGGACCTGCAAAAGAAGCATCCGGTGCCTGTCGTGCTGCACGAATACAGTTCGGGCCGCTGTCTGCAGAAACTCAGCAATGGCGAGCTCGACTGCTGTTTGGTGAATTTCCGTGACGCGGATCTGTCGCGCTTTCATCATCAGGTCCTGCTGCAGGACCGCTTTGTCTTTGGCATTGCCAGGGAGCATCCGCTGGCTCAAAGGGATTTTGTCACACCGAAAGACCTTAAAGATATCCCGCTGCTGCTGCAAAACGACGATTCAGTTCAGAATCAGCCGCTGCTGCAGGCTTTCTATAAGGCTAATGTCACGCCGAACATCCTGCTGTACTCCAGTCAGGTCCTGACGGTCCTGAATTTCCTGCGTGCCGGCTGCGGCGGTGCATTCCTCTATGAAACGGCGGTCCCAAAAGATGAATTCGCTATATTGCCTTTTCATCCTGAAATCCGGGCGAAATTCGTCCTCGTCTGGCCGAAAGGCGGCTATCTGAACCGAAATGTACAGTTCGTGCTGAAATTCATCCAGAATTATTTTTAGTAAAGCTGCTTTGAATTGCTTAGAATATGGAAATAAAAAGAAGAAGTTCCGGAACCATGCGGCTCCGGAGCTTCTTCTTTTTGATTTAGGTATTTGATTTTTGGGAAAGCGAATTTAAGTGGGGAAGTGCAGAGACTCAGGCAAACGGATTCTCGCTCGGGTAGAGCATGCCTTTTGGCTGATTGAAGGAGACATCGCCGACACCGAGGTACTTCAAGATGGAGAAGATGGCCTTGCCGTAGTGGCCGAAGGCTACTGCGCCATGATGCGGGAAGTGTTTCTCGATGAGAACGTGGCGGTAGAAGCGGCCCATCTCCGGGATGGCGAAGATGCCGATGCCGCCGAAGGAATTCGTGGCTGCCGGCAGGACTTCACCTTCGGCGATGTAGGCGCGAAGCTGACCGTCCGACGTGCTCTGCAGACGGAAGAACGTGATGTCGCCATCGGCGATATCGCCTTCGAGCGTGCCGCGCGTGATGTCCGGCGTGTTGCCGTTCTCGAGCAGGCGGTTCTGGATCAGCTGATACTTGACGCCGCCCTTGCGCAGTTTGCAGAGCGGGGTATTGCCGCAGTGGAAGCCCATGAACGTATCCTTGAGCGTGTAGTTTTTCGTGCCCTTGATGTGTTCTTCAAAGAGGTCTTTTGGCACGGAGTTGTTGATGTCGAGCAGCGTGACGGCATCCTGCGAGACGCAGAGGCCAATGTATTCGGAGAGGGCACCGTAGATGTCGACTTCGCAGGCAACCGGAATGCCGCGCGAAACGAGGCGGCTGTTGACGTAGCACGGCTCAAAGCGGAATTCCGTCGGGAAGGCCGGCCAGCATTTGTTGGCAAAGGCCACATATTTGCGCGCGCCCTTGTGCTCTTCCATCCAGTCGAGCAGCGTGAGTTCATACTGTGCCATGCGCGGCAGCAGGTCAGGATACGGATTGCCGCCTTCCGTGCCGAGCTCCTTCGTCATGTCGGCGACGACATCCTTGATGCGCGGGTCGTCTTTATGTGCGCGGTAAGCAACGAGCAGGTCGAGCTCGGAGTTTTCTTCGATTTCCACGCCGAGGTCGTAGAGCGGCTGAATCGGGGCATTGCAGGCAAAGAAATCCTGCGGGCGCGGGCCGAACGTGATGATCTTGAGGTCTTTGAGGCCGAGCAGCGTGCGGGCAACCGGCTGGAATTCGGCGATCATGTCCGCGACTTCTTCGGCCGTGCCGACCGGATACTCCGGAATAAAGGACTTCAGGTGGCGCAGGCCGAGGTTGTACGAGCAGTTGAGCATGCCGCAGTAAGCATCACCGCGGCCGTTGATGAGGTTCTTGCCGGTCTCTTCGGCGGCAGCGACGTACATGACAGGGCCGTCGAACTCACGGGCAATCAGGGTTTCCGGCGTCTCCGGACCGAAGTTGCCGAGGAAGACGACGAGGGCGTTGCAGCCAGCGTCCTTGGCTTCCTTGACGGACTCGAGCATATCTTTCTCGTTTTCAACGGTCTTCTTTACTTCATATAAAGAACCGTATTTTTTCGCATAGGCATCGACGATGGCCTTGCGGCGGTTTTCTGAGAGGGAAATGATGAAGCAGTCACGGCTGACCGAGATGATGCCGCATTTGAGATCTGGGATGTTGCTCATGTTCATGATAAAAACGCTCCTTTTGTTTTGCTTTTCGCTTGACTCCCAATTCATACACAGGGGGCAATGGGCTTTGATTTATTCTAGCGTGCCTGTGCACGCTCTTTACGGTTCTAAGAATATCACGAAGAGGCTGACTTGTCAATCATTTTAGATGATTTTTATCGAGTTTTGTCTAATTCTGTACTTGCATGACGGATTTCTTCTATTAGAGGCACCAAGAAAAGAAAATTATACAGAAAGAAAGCGATTACCATAATGACCTTCCCGAGCAAAAAAGAAAAAATAAAAAGTGATAGAACGTATTGACTCGTGTTCTATCTTGTGTTATATTGTGTTCATAGCAAGCGTTCATGTGCACGCAAAAAAGGCGGGCACCAAGGAGGAAAAAATCATGCGCTATCTTATCGGTATTGATATCGGTACTTCGGCAACGAAGACCGTCTTATTTGATGAAAGATGTCACGTCGTCACCTCGGCTTCGCAGGAATATCCGCTGTACCAGCCGCAGAACGGCTGGGCTGAGCAGGAACCGCTCGACTGGTACAGCGCGGTGCTCGTGACGATCCGCAAAGTCATCAAGGATTCCGGCATCGATGCCAAGGACATCAAGGGCATCGGTCTTTCGGGACAGATGCACGGTCTCGTCATGCTCGACAAGGACAACGAGGTCATCCGTCCTTCCATCATCTGGTGTGACCAGCGTACGGGCCGCGAATGTGAGGAAATCACGGAGCGCGTCGGCCGCGAGCGACTCATTGAAATTACGGCTAATCCGGCACTGACGGGCTTTACAGCTTCGAAAATTCTCTGGGTCCGCAATCATGAAGCCGAGAATTACCGCCGCTGCCGCCACATCCTGCTGCCGAAGGATTACATCCGCTTCCGCATGACAGGGGAGTACGCCACGGAGGTTTCCGATGCGAGCGGCATGCAGCTTCTCGATATCCCGAACCGCTGCTGGTCGGACGAGATCCTCGAGAAGCTCGAAATCGACAAGGCCCTGCTGCCGCGTGTCTATGAATCGCCGGAAGTCACGGGTACCATCAGCAAAGAATTTTCAGAAAAGACGGGCTTGTCAGTAGATACTGTCGTTGTCGGCGGTGCCGGCGACAATGCCGCTGCCGCAGTCGGCACGGGCATCGTCTTTGACGGCCGTGCCTTCACGACCATCGGCACGAGCGGCGTGGTCTTCGCGCATACGAGCAAGCCGCGCATCGACCCCAAAGGCCGCGTGCACACGTTCTGCTGTGCGGTGCCGGGCTGCTGGCACGTCATGGGCGTCACGCAGGCCGCCGGTCTCTCGCTGCGCTGGTTCCGCGACAATCTCGCTGAAGGGTATAAGGATAAGGCCGTGCGCCTCGGCGTGGATTCTTACGACCTCATCAATCAGGATGTTGCGAAAGTCCCGATTGGCAGCCGCCGCCTGATTTATCTGCCGTACCTCATGGGCGAACGCACGCCGCACCTCAATCCAAACTGCCGCGCCGTGTTCTTCGGCCTTTCGGCCATTCACACGAAGGCCGATATGCTGCGGGCTGTCATGGAAGGCGTCAGCTACTCTCTGCTCGACTGCTTCGACATCCTGCGCGAGATGAAAGTCAATGTCAATGAGATGATGGCCTGTGGCGGCGGCGGCAAGAGCCGCATCTGGCGTCAGATGCTCGCCGATATGTACGGCTGTGAAGTCAAGACCATCAAGGCGCAGGAAGGTCCGGCCCTCGGCGTGGCCATTCTCGCCGGTGTCGGCGCGGGCATCTTCCCCGATGTGCAGACGGCCTGCAAGGAGTTCATTGAGCAGGACACCTGGTGCCAGCCCGACGCTTCGGCTCACGCGTATTATGAAAAGGGCCACAAGCTCTATCAGAAGCTTTATCGTCAGCTCAAAGATTGCTATGAAGATCTGGCTGCTTTATAAGATAAAGAAAATGTATGGAAATGGTGTATTTGGTGTATGTAGTATCTTAAAGGAGTGTAAATCATGACAGAGGGAATCATCGATAACACGCCGAGTGCAGCGGACATTAAGCGCGCTGCCTGGGTCAAGAAATGTGTTTATTTTGCAGCTGGCATGGCCGGCCTGCTCTTCGGTCTTGACCAGGGCGTCATCGCCGGCGCACTGCCGTTCATCAGTCAGGAGTGGGGGCTTTCGAGCCAGCAGCAGGAATGGGTCGTCAGCTCCATGATGGTCGGCGCGGCCACGGGCGCTATCATCGCTTCGTTCCTCGCACGCGGCATCGGCCGTAAGAAAAGTCTGATCATCGGCGCTTCGCTGTTTATCGTCGGCTGCGTTGGCTCCGGCATGTCCCTGAGTGCCACGATGCTCATCGGCTTCCGCCTGATCCTCGGCCTGTCGGTCGGCATCGCTTCGTACACGGCGCCGCTGTACCTCGCGGAAATGTCCGACAAGGACGCGCGCGGCAAGGTCATTTCGGGCTATCAGCTCATGGTCACGGTCGGCATTCTCGCAGCCTTCCTCTCGGATACGGCTTTCAGTTATTCCGGCGACTGGCGCATGATGCTGACGGTCATTGCCATTCCTGCCATCATCCTCATCCTGACGGTTTCGCGCCTGCCGGACAGCCCGCGCTGGCTGGCCACGAAGGGCCGCTTCACAGAAGCTTCTAAGGTTCTTCATTCCCTGCATGCCAGTGCAAAAGTAGCAGAAGATGAACTTTCCGATATTAAAGAGACGCTTAAAGTCAAACAGGCTGGCTGGCAGCTCTTCAAGACGAATAAGAATGTCCGCCGCGTCGTATTCCTCGGCGTGCTTCTGCAGGCCATGCAGCAGTTCACGGGCTTCAATGTCATCATGTATTACTCGCCGAAAATTCTGAGCCTTGCAGGTTTCTCGAGCACGGAAGACCAGATGATTGGCACGGTCCTCAACGGTATTGTCTTCACGCTTTCCACGTTCATCGCGATTTTCATGGTTGATAAATCCGGACGCAAACCAGCCCTTAAAATCGGTTTTGGTGTCATGGCCGTTTCGATGGCAGCTGTCGGCGTCTGCATGTCGATGCTCGAGGACGGTACGGCAGCTTCGTGGGTTTCTTATTTCGCCGCTGTCATGACGATGGTCAGCATCGCTGGTTTTGGCATGAGCGCCGGCCCGATTGTCTGGGTCCTCTGCTCTGAGATTCAGCCGCTCAAGAGCCGCGAATTCGGCATTGCCTGCTCGACTATGACGAACTGGATCACCTGCGCGATTGTCGGTGCTACGTTCCTTTCGCTCGTCGATACGCTCGGCTCGGCCCATACGTTCTGGCTCTATGCCGTTCTCAACGCCTTCTTCATCGTTCTGACGGTTGCCTTTGTACCGGAGACGAAGAATGTTTCGCTGGAGCAGATTGAGAAAAACCTCATGTCCGGCAAGAAACTCCGCAACATCGGCTGCTGATAAAAGGACCTATGTCTTTTACAGATCCCGAGCCAGCGTGTAAAATAAATTGTGTGATGATATTGTGTAATCACTATATTGTGAGGAGAGAGAAAAATGAAATCTGTAAATGATGCTGCTTTCCGTCCGTACGGACGCGTGCTGCCGCTTGATACGAAAGAATTCTGTGAGACGCTCAAAAAGATTTCCGTGCCGGCTGAGGGTACGGTCTACGAGCCGTCCGTCAGGGAATTTGAGGCTCTGCCGCTTTTTAAAGAACTCACGGACAAGACGTACGGCGAGATGCCGACGGAACTCGGCCACTGCAGCGGCCATAACGAGAAGCTCAATGCCCTCGAGTATCACCGTTCCTCGGAAATCGATATTGCGGCGACGGACCTCGTGCTGATGCTCGGCCGTCAGCAGGATATCGACCCTGAGACGCTGACGTATGACACGGGCAAGGTTGAATGCTTCTTCGTCCTGGCCGGCACGGCCGTCGAGCTTTATGCGACGACGCTGCATTTTGCACCGTGCGGCATTGACGGCCAGGAATTCCGCTGCGGCGTGGCCCTGCCGCGCGGCACGAATGAGGCCCTTGAAAATCCGATTGCCAAAGAAGGCGAGGACCGCCTGCTGTTTGCCGTCAATAAATGGATGATCGCGCATGAAGAGAGCGGCCTGCAGAAGGACGGGGCTTATATCGGCCTTAAGGGAGAAAATCTTTCCCTCTGATTTAAGCTTTGTGCAAATGATTGCCGGATAAGCGGACTGTATGCGGCAGGGGCAGAGAGAGTTTCGTCGGGAAATCCTGACGAAGCTCTCTTTTTATTTTTATTTTCCTTTTGAGACGTAATTTGCTACAATAATATATAAGAATCGCTTTTAGGAAGTGAGGAAACTATCATGGTTACCATGAAAAAGATAGCGGAGCTCTGCGGCGTTTCGCGCGGTACGGTCGACCGTGCCCTAAATGGCCGCGGCCGGGTCAATGCCGAAACGGCGGCGATGATCCGCAAAATGGCAGAGCAGCTCGGCTATGAGCCAAATCCTGCGGGCAAGGCCCTTGCGGCGCGCAAGCATCATCCGGTCATCGGCGTCCTGCTGCCGTCAGAAGGCAATGCCTTTTTTGACGATGTCATTCACGGCATGGACAAGGCGGCAGAGTCGTATGCCATTTACGGCCTGACGGTCCGCTACTACCCGATGAAGGGCTATGATGTCGACAAACAGCTGCATCTAATGGAGACGATGAAAGGACAGGTCAATGCGCTGATCATCAGCCCGATTGATGACGAACGCATCGCGAAGGCCATTGATGATTTTGTCGATGCGGGTATTTTTGTCATAACCATTGTCAACGACATCAAGAGCTCGAAACGCCACTGCTATGTCGGCAGCGACTATTTCAATGGCGGCGAGACGGCCTGCGCGCTTTTAGAGGCTTTGCTCGGTGAAACGGCAAAAATCGGCATCGTCATGGGCAGCCGGCAGGTGCTCGGCCACTGCGAAAGGCTGCAGGGCTTTGAGCACCGCATGAAACGTATTCCCGGTTTTTCGATTGCCGGCATCATCGAGAATGGCGACGATGAAATTTGTTCGTATGAACGCACGAAGGAGCTCCTGGACGACCATCAGGATATCACGGCGATGTTCCTGCTCGCGGGCGGCGTCTACGGTGCCTGCCGCGCCATCATGCAGCTGCCGGAAAAAGAGCGGCCGACGACGATTGCCTTTGACAGCGTGCCGCTGACGGTCGAGATGATGCGTCAGGGCATCGTCAAGGCCATTCTCTATCAGCATCCGACGCGTCAGGGCCGCATGGCCGTGAATATTGCCTTCGAGTATCTCGTCAACGGCCGCATGCCGGACAAGACGAATTACATCATGAAAAATGAGATCCGCCTGCTCGAGAATCTTTGACTTTTGTCTGCTGAGGGACTGTTTTTGAAACAGTCTCTTTTTTGCTGCTCCGGACTTGCTTAAATGTTTGACATATGTTAATATTAACTTGTAAGTTTTACATATGTTAAATATAAAACAGACACGGAGGTTTTGTGATATGGATATTTTAGAAAGGAAAATCGGGCGCCTGCCCTTTGTCATCATGAATCTGCTGCTCTATATCATGGTGCCGTTTTATTATGCGGCCTGGGAGTACCGGAGCTTTGCAGCCTATGCACAGGCTCCGGACGGACTCGTCATGGGCACGTTCTGCATCTTGGAGGACGGCATTCCGTTCTTTTTCGGCAGGGAAGCCGGCGGCCTGGCCTCGCTGGAATTTACGGCGCCGTTCTGCCTTTTGCTGCTGCTCGTCACGCTCTGGCGCTGCAATGACTGTCGGGCAAGCAAGTGGTGGCTGCTCGGCCAGTGCCTGCCGCTTTTGAATGTGCTGACGCTCGTCATTTTGACGGTGCGCAGGAGTCAGCCCGTCACGCGTCACTTTATCCGGTCGCGTCAGGAGGTATTTTCGGAAAAGAGCCGGGAGTCGGACTGCCTGACGCAGCACCGCCATATTGCCTGAGCCGGAGCGTCAGGCCTTGCCGCCAAAGCGGACAAATGTTAAAATTAAGAAACAGGAAATAAGGAACAAGGTTGAGAAAAGTGGGCGAAAGCCAGGACTCAAAAGGACAGGAAAGAGGGAAACATCGTGAAGTTCTGTGATAAATTGCTGCAGCTGCGCCGGGCGCGCAGGCTGACGCAGAAAGAAGTAGCAGCGGCCTGCGGCATTACGCGCCAGACCTACAGCGGGTACGAGTCGGGGGAGCGCTATCCAAAGAAGAAAGAAACGTATCGGGTGCTCGCGGATTTTTTTGCTGTGAAGGTCGACTATCTTTATACAGATTCGGAAGCCTTCATCGGGGAAGCGGGCTCGCAGTACGGCAGGCGCGGCATGGCGCAGGCTAAAGAACTCGTCGGGCAGCTTGCGGGCATGTTTGCGGGCGGCGAGCTCTCGGATGAGGACCGCGATGCGGTCATGCGTTCTCTCGAGCGTGCCTACTGGCTGGCCAAGGAAGACAACCAGAAATACACACCGAAAAAATACAGGAAGTGAAGCCCGATGGATTCTCTACAGCTTTACCGCTCAGCCTGCAGGGTGCGGCCGGAAAATGGCCGCGATATGCTGGCTCTTGCGAAGGACCTCGGCATCCATGTGGAATTTGCCGACGACTACAAGAACCTTTTGGGCATGTACTTCAATAAATGGCATCACCGCTTCATTTTCCTGAACAGCCGGCTCGATGAGGACTGGCTGCCGATGGTCCTCGCGCACGAGATCGGCCACGACCAGCTGCACCGCGACCTCGCGAAAACCGGCCTGCAGGAATTCGAGCTCTTTCGCATGAACAGCCGCACGGAGTACGAGGCCAATGCCTTTGCCGCTCATCTGCTGCTCGACAACGACGAAGTTTATCATTATGTGCGGGCAGGAGAGGACGTCGCGGCGATTTCGCAGCGCCTGCACACGAATATCAACCTCATGCTCATCAAAATGCGCGAGATGGTTTCGCTCGGTTACGACCTGCGCCTCACGGATGACGGCGACAGTCAGTTTTTTAAGCATATCCGTGCCTGACTTTGCCTGACTTTCCCATGCGCACAGAATCTGCGCACGTAATTTATAAAGAAAAAACCTGCCGTCCCGGCCAATGCATGGTCAGGATGACAGGTTCTTTTTTGTCCGTTATTTTATTTTATTTTTTTCTTGGGTAGACGCCGATGGTCCATTCGTTGAGCAGGGGCAGATGTTCGCCGATTTTGCGGCAGACTGCTGCTGCGAACATGGAAAGCCCGAGAATCACGAAGTAGTAGACGATGGTGACAGGAGCCGTCATCAGATGACCGCTTTTCTGCAGGGCCACCGAAACATACGTGATGAAGAACGGATGGACGAGATACGCAAAGTACGAATGACGCCCGAGCTGGTGCAGGATGGGATTCAGGACTTTGGGATACTTCTGGTACGTGAAAATCGTGAAGAAGAAAATCGACGAGGCCAGCGTGTAGAAAAGTCCTGCAGGGCAGAGCTGATGAGCCGTGTTGATGGCCTCAAGTGCCGTATAACCCGTCTCGTAAATCAGCTGGTAGTAATACGCGACGAGCCAGACGAGCGCTGCCCAGAAGAACACCGTGACGGCACGGCGGTATTTCTGCATGAAGTTCTGGAATTCGTGGATATGGACCGCGAGATAGCCGCCGAGCACGAAAATGAAGATGTAGTGGACGACCCAGTAATTCAGGCGGTACATGAGGAACGGCTTGAGCCACGAATGGTCGGGCAGGCCGTAAACGAAGGTGTTGAACGGCACGGAAAAACTCGACCAGTAGTCAAAGGCAATCTGCGCGATAAAAAGCAGCGTCAGACTGATGAGGCCTGCGCGCCGCACGATGGCAATCCAGAGCGGCATTAAGAGGTAGAACCAGATGAGAATCACGAGGAAGTACAGCTGGTATTTTGCCGTGCCGAAGAACAGGATGGTCAAAAAGTGCAGCGGGTCCGGCAGGCCTACGCGGTAAAACAGGCCATCGTGTACAAGGTAGAAGACGGACCAGACGATATACGGAATCAGGACGGTCCGGAAGCGCTTCTTCATGAAGGCTCTGTAATTGAGGGGCTCATGAATATCGAGATTGTAGAAGAGCCCGAAAGCCGAGATGAAGAAGAAAATCGGCACGCTGAAGCGTGAGGCCACTTCGAGAAGGGCAATGAGATGGATATTGGCGGTCTGATTCATGAGGTACTGTGAGCCCACATGAATGGCAATGACGCCCATCATGGCAATGCCGCGGATGTATTCGATGGCCGGCAGGCGCGGCTTGCGCTTGCGCACAGGGGCTGCTGCCGGACTTGCTTGCTCTGCCAAAGAAAAAACTCCTTACTTCTATATTAGGATATTAGAATGAATCAATTCGGACAGGAATCAGTCGCCGAGGATAAAATCGACATGGACGTTGGCCGTCATCGAGAGGCTGCCCGGTGCAATCGGCGTACTTGCGTCCTTGGCCATAGCGGCCATCGACACCATGTTGAAGCGGCGCGTCTCAAGGTAGCCCGTGCTCTCGCTGACATTCTGGATGCCGACGATGCGTTTGCCAAGGCCCTTGGCGATGACATCAGCCTTGTCGCGTGCATCCTGTACCGCGTTTAAAAGCGCGGTCTTGCGGACGGCGCGCGTGTCGCTGGCGGAGAAGTCGAGCGAGTTGATTTCGTTGGCACCGTTATTGAGAGCGGCGTCAATGACTTTGCCCGTCAGCTTGATGTCACGGACGACGACGACGACGGAGTTGTTGACCGTGTAACCCGTAATCTTGTTGTTCTGTCCCTTTTCCGTGCTGTAATTCGGGTAGAACGAGTAATTGCGCGTCTGGATGTCCTTAGCCTCGATGCCAAGGCCTTCGATGGCCTTCTGAATCTGGTTTGACGTCCACGCGTTGTCGTTCTGCGCTTTGCCGGCATCGCTGCCCTGCGTCGTCACGCCAATCGTGACCGTGGCCATGTCAGGCGTGGCCGTGCCCGTGCCCTGACCGTCTACGGAAAGCATCGGGGGAGCCTTGGGCTCCTGCTGCGCTGCGGCAAAAGCCATGCTGCAGGAGAGCATCATCAGGGCGCAGACCAGCGCGAAGATGTGTCTTACGTTTTTCATACAAAAACCTCCAATCAATAAAATAACATGTATCCATTCTAACACACTTTCAGACGCGATGCATGAAATTTACGGGAATGTCCATGAAGAACGGACAGACTAAAAAACGCAGGAATTTTTATATCAGGAGCAGGATATTATGGCCCTTAGGGAGAATTATACAAAAAGAATTGAAAAGCCGGCTTTTGGTACCCTGCCTCTTTTTATAAGCGGCAGTTAAGCTGGTTTGTGTATAATGTATCCTATAGTAAAAGCAAGGATGGGAGATGCTTTATCATGATGGCATTGAATTTTCAGGCTGCCAAGCATAAGAAGATGATCATGGAGCGCACGAAGAACTGCACCGTTCGTCTCGGCGATGTCAGCAAGCTCTATCCGGAGGGCTCGATCGTCTGGATTACCTCGGGCAAGAAGGGCGAACCGAAACACCGCATTTACACGGCTTACCTCGACAAAGTCCGCGTCAAGACGATGGGCACGCTGACGAGCGCCGACCTCGGTCATCAGAATCCGGAGATCAACTCGCGCGAAGAACTCATCGAGGATTTCGAGCGCATCTACAAACGCCGCATCCTGATGGAAGATACGGTCACCGTTATCTATTTCTCGGAAGTTCACGATGACCTGCAGGATTGATGGTTAACCAGTGTTTTGGGGGAGTCGGGGCAGGAATTTTCACCTGTCCCAACTTTTTTCAAAAAAGGTGTTGACAATACAGCACATTGTCCGTATAATAATACATGTCGCTGAAACACAGCGGCAACAACAGAAGACGGCCCGGTAGTTTAGTTGGTTAGAATGCCGCCCTGTCACGGCGGAGGTCATGGGTTCAAGTCCCATTCGGGTCGCCATCATGCGGAAATAGCTCAGTGGTAGAGCACCACCTTGCCAAGGTGGGGGTCGCGAGTTCGAGCCTCGTTTTCCGCTCCATTATTTCGGCGACATAGCCAAGTGGTAAGGCCGAGGTCTGCAAAACCTTTATCCCCAGTTCGATTCTGGGTGTCGCCTCCAATTTTATATTCATGCGGAAATAGCTCAGTGGTAGAGCACCACCTTGCCAAGGTGGGGGTCGCGAGTTCGAGCCTCGTTTTCCGCTCCATTTTATTTTGGCGACATAGCCAAGTGGTAAGGCCGAGGTCTGCAAAACCTTTATCCCCAGTTCGATTCTGGGTGTCGCCTCCAAGATGAAATGCAGCCCGGAAGGTTTTCTTCCGGGTTTTTTATGTTGTGTTTTTATAATCAGGATAGGAGTGTCACCTATGGCCAATGAACCGTCCCGCATCACGGACAATCTGCTGAATATCTTCAATTATTCCTTCGTGGAGACCGTGCCGTATGCGTTTTTTAAGCCTAATCCGGAGCGCGATATTGCCGTGCGGCTCATCGACAAGGAATATCACTGTCCGGGCTGCGGCAAGGTGACACACGTCGTCTATCAGCAGCGCCCGCTGACGTATTTTTCAAAGGGCAAGCTCGCGCAGCAGCGCCGCATTTACGATAAGCTCGGCAAGCATTTTCCGACCATGGGCGAGATTGAAGCGGGCACGCCCTTTACGAATGAGGCCATTGGCTACTGCCGCAGATGTGCGGAAAAGGGACTGCTGCAGGACGAGACGCCTGCGCAGCGCGTCTGCAATCTCTCGCAGGAGCTTCACGCCGAAGATGAGCTCGTCGTGGCCAAGGCCAAGGCCGCGATGGAAGAAGCCCTCAAAAAATGGCTCGCCGGTGTCGAGTCGGCCGAAGAATTCCTGCAGTACGGTCTCGGCGATTTCAATGCCGTGCGCGACCTCATCTGTGCCGTCATGCTGCAGGACACGGAGCCTGTGGAAAAAGTCCTTGCAGATTATGCGCAGAAAGCTGCGTCAATCAAGGCTGAGATTGAAAAGCTGTTAGACGGGCTGCCGGACAAGTGGAAGGCCTATGCCGCGCGCTCGACCGGTGTCTATGAATCCATGAACGACAAGATGTACCATGAGTATACGGTCATTTTCCCGCAGGCCGGCATGATCCCCGAGGATTATTACATCTACCGTGCCATTGAGAAGAGCCGCGTGCGGATGTTTTTAGAGCAGCCGCGCATTGAGACGCTCGAAGAGCTCTTGACGGAAGTCGGCTTCCACGGCGAGTGGATTGACCTTGTGAACCAGCGCCTGCAGGAACTCGTGCAGAACGCTTAAAAGAATCCCTTGTGCGGGAATTATGAACGATTCCCGCACAGGGGATTTTGCTTTTTCGCGTTTTTTGCGGTAATTTGTGTCATCTGCACGAATATTTCACTCTATTTCACGGCAGAGCCGCCCTATATTATGGTAGATATGGGCAACATATGCTAAAATAGAATCGTTGCGAATAACGAATAAGAAACGGCCGGCCGCCAGCGCAGGAGCGCAGGGAAATGGGGGGATGGCAGCAGGCCGTGGCAATAAGAATTATGGTATGGGGGAATACAGATGGAATTCCGGCAGTTGGAATATTTTTGCACGATCAGCGAACTCGAGAATTTCACGCGCACGGCCAAGGTACTGCATGTCTCGCAGCCTTCGGTCACCAAGGCCATCAAATCCTTGGAAGCGGAGCTTGGGCTGACGCTCATCGACCGCAGTCAGAAACACGTCACGCTGACCGAGGCCGGCAAGGCCTTTTTGATTCATGCCCGCCGCATTATGCAGGATATGGAAGCGGCCAAGCAGGACATGATGCGTTTCTGCGTGGGCGGGCGCGGCACGATTCATTTTGGCGTGCCGCCGATGTTTGAAGCCTATCTCTTTCCGGAATTCTTCAAGGATTTTCGCGCGCAGTTCCCGAATACGCGCCTCGATGTGCAGGAATTCCGCGATTCCGACGAGGTGCGGGAACGCGTGGAGCTCGGAGACCTCGATTTTGGCGTCATTTTTGGCAGCGGCGGGGAGCATGTGCCCAATGAATTTGCCATCATGCAGGACGAGATGAGCCTCTGCCTGCCCTTCACGCATCCGCTTTGCCAGAAAAAGCGCATTACATTTGCGGATTTTGCCCATGAGCGGTTTGTCCTGCAGCTGCCGCGCACGTATCAATACCGCGAAGTTTTTACGCGCTGCGTGGAGGCGGGCTTTACGCCGGATGTCATGCTGACGACATCGCAGCTCAAGACCATCAAGCAGCTTGTGGCCAACGGCACGGGAATTTCCATCCTGCCGAATTTTGTTCTGCGGCAGGAGCATGCCTTTGCCAAGCGTCCGCTCACGCCGCCGATTGTGGCGCGCACGTCGCTTTACTGGAGCGGCCATAAAGTGTTTTCCGTACTCGACAAGGAATTTTTGAATTTCATGAAGGACTATGCTGCGGAAGGAAAGTTTCAGGAAGAATCCGAGGCCCCGGAGGGGGCCGGAGAAGACAGGCAGGTGTAACGATTGCAGCTCAAACGCCTTGAGGCATATGGCTTTAAATCTTTTGCGGATAAAATCACCATCGATTTTGACCGTGGCATCACGGCCGTGGTCGGACCGAACGGCAGCGGCAAGAGCAATATCACGGATGCCGTGCGCTGGGTGCTCGGCGAACAGAATATAAGGAATCTGCGCGGCACGCGCTCCGAAGACATCATCTTTGCCGGTTCGGCCACGCGCCGGCCGCTGAATGTCGCGGAGGTCTCGCTGATTTTTGACAACGACGGCACCCTGCCTGTGGATTTCCGCGAGGTGGCCGTGACGCGCCGCCTCTACAGGAGCGGCGAGAGCGAATATTACATCAACCGCTCGCGCTGCCGCCTCAAGGATATCTATGACCTTTTTGCCGATACGGGCATCGGCCACGATGGCATGAGCATCATCAGCCAGAACCGCATGGATGATATTTTAAACAGCCGTCCGGAGGACCGCCGCGCCTTTTTCGAGGAAACGGCCGGCATCACGAAATACCGCAGCCGCAAGCGCGAAACGGTGCGGAGGCTCACGGATACCGAGGCCAATCTCCTGCGCGTGCAGGATATCATGCAGGAAATCGAGCATCAGCTTGAACCCCTTGCGCGCCATGCGGAAAAAACGCGCCAGTACAATGAACTCCATGAAGCATACCGCCGCTGCCAGTTGACAAAGCTCGCGCGCAGTGCAAAGCGCGAGTCGGAGCGCAAGACTGCCAATGCTTTAAAAATGAGCAAAGCCCGCGATGAGGCCATGGCAGTCGAGACGGAAGCGAAAAAAGCCGGCGCAGCGAAAGAGGCCGTGCAGAAGGACATCTTGGACCTCGAGCAGACCATGCGCAGTGGTGCAGAGGCCAATGAGAGCCTGCGCCAGAAACTCGAAAAAGCAAGCCGCGAGGCCGCGGCGCTTGAAGAGCGTCAGGAACAGAACGGCGTGAGCAGCGTGCGTCTTGCAGCCAGAAACAAGGAACTGCAGGAGGCCCTCGTAAAATCCGTCAGCGAAATTGGCCGTCTGTCGGGCGAAGCCGCTGATAAAAAGGCGAAGTTCACGGCTGCTGACGAAAAGATTGCGGCGCAGCAGGAGCGCGCGGCCAAGATGGCGGCCATCGTGCTGGAGAAAAAGAAAAAAGCACAGGCAGCGGCAGCTGCCAAGGAAGCTTGTCAGGAAGAACTCGCCAATGCCAAGCAGGAACTCGCGGTGCTCGACCGCGATATTGAAAATGGCAGCGAGGGGCAGCAGGCGCGCAGGGAAGCCATCGCCGCGGCTGAGCAGAAGCAGAAAGAACTGAGCTCTGCTCAAAAAGAAATGGCAGCGGAAGTTGATAAGGCCGAAGTGGAGCTCCAAAAGGCGGTAAGCCGGCAGCAGCAGGCGCGCCATGCCCAGCAGGAAGCACAGGCAAACCTCGCGCTGTGCCGCGAAAAGCAGGATGCACTGCGGCAGAAAACGGCCGGCCTGCAGGAAAAAATCGATTTTCTCCAGCACCTGCAGGAAGATTACGAGGGCTTTGGCAAGGCGCCGAAGGCCATTCTGCAGAGTACGGAGAAGTGGCATAAAGGCGTGGCCGGCGCCATTGCCGAGCTTTTGACCATCCCACAGAAGTACATGACGGCCATCGAGGTGGCGTTAGGCGGCAATCAGCAGAATATCGTCACGGACGATACGGATACGGCCAAGGCGGCCATTGCTTACCTGAAACAGAAGCATCTCGGCCGCGTGACGTTCCTGCCGCTCTCGACACTTGCCGTGCAGTATCCGAAAGAACAGGAGAAAGAAGCGGAAAAGGGCGAAGGGGCCATTGGCTGGGCCAATGAGCTCGTCGAAACAGCGCCGCACTGCCAGAAAGCAGCGGACTTCCTCTTGGCGCGCATCCTCGTCGTCGACACCCTCGACCATGCCTTAGCCCTTGCGAAAGAGCAGCATTACCGTCTGCGCATTGTGACGCTCGACGGCGAATTTCTCGCGCCGGGCGGTTCGCTCTCAGGCGGCGGCCGGCCGCGCCGGGAGACGAGCTTTTTAAACCGCAGTGCAGAAATCGAAGCCCTGCAGGCCAAATATAAAAAAATGCGGCAGGAACTGCAGGTTCAGGCCAAGGCAGTCAAAGAGGCGGCCAAAGAAGCGGCCCTTGCGGAAAATCAGCAGGGCGAGTGCCTGAAAGAGGTACAGCAGCAGAGCGTCAAACGCGCGGAACTGCGCGTCAGCCTCGCAAAGCTGCAGGAAAATCTCGCCAGTCAGGAAAAAGAGTTGGCAGGCCTTCTGGCAGCTGATGAAAAAAGTCAGGCCACGTTTGCCGAGAGCCAGAAGCGGCGCGTACTGCAGCTGCGCAGAGTCAAAGAGCTCACAGCGGCTTTGCAGGCAGCCGGCAAAAATGTCGAAGAAAGCGTCTTTGCCCTCGAGGATGTGGAGCAGGATGCAGGGGCCCTCGCCAAGTGCATTCAGCAGGATGAGCTCAGGCGCACGGTTCTCGAGCAGGAATGGAAGCGCAGTCAGGAACAGACGGAGCTCTACCGTCAGGAAAAACAGCGCAGTGAACAGGCCCTGAAGGAAGTCGAGCAGGAACAGAAAAAACTCGCGGCAGACAGTCAGGCAAGTGCCGTGCGCTTAAGGGAACTCGGACAGCAGACACAGTCGTGGCAGGATGCCTTTGAGGAAGCGCAGCAGAAGCAGCGTCACCTCTATGCCCGGCGCATGGACAGGATGGCTGCAGGGCAGGAGCTTGAGGAGAAGGCGCGCGCGCTTGCGCGAAAACTCAGCCAGAAGCAGGCGGAAATTCACGAACTCGAGCTTGCGGCCGCCAAAATCCAGATGCTGCTCGAGGACAGCCAAAAGGCGATTCTGCAGGACTTCGGCCTGACGCCGGAGCGCGCCCTCGAGAAAGCTCTTGACCTCGAGCCGCAGGCCTTGCGCGCGCGCATGCAGTCGCTCAAAAAGAAGATGGACGACCTTGGCCCCGTCAATCCGAACGCCGTCGAGGAATACGAAAATCTGCAGCAGCGCCATGCCTTCATGAAGAAGCAGTCGGACGACCTCGTTGAGGCCAAGGAGAATCTCGCGCATATCTTAGCGGAGATGGACGAGGCGATGACCGAGCAGTTCCAGTCAGCCTTCGCCGACATTCAGCGTTATTTCGGAGAAATCTTCGTGCGCCTCTTCGGCGGCGGCCGCGCCGAGCTCAAACTGCTCGACGAGCACGATGTTTTGAACACGGGCATCGATATCCTCGTGACGCTGCCGCAGAAGAAGCGCCAGAGCCTGGCGGCGCTTTCGGGCGGCGAGCGCGCGCTGACCGTCATTGCGCTGCTCTTTGCCTTTTTGCGCTACCGGCCGTCGCCTTTCTCGGTGCTCGATGAAATCGACGCACCTCTCGATGAGGCGAATGTCGTGCGCTTTGGCCGATTTTTGCAGGAATTTGCCGCAAAGACGCAGTTCATCGTCGTCACGCACCGCAAGGGCACGATGGAAGCCGCCAATTCGCTGTACGGCGTGACGGTCGAGGAATCGGGCGTTTCGAAGATCCTGTCCGTCCGTCTCGATGATGTGCGCGCTGCGGATGCAGATGGTATGGACGATGCTGGGAATGCAGATTGAGGACAGGCCCTGCAAAAGCAAAAACATAGGAATCATAGAATACAGAATATAGGAGGAATCAGCATGGGATTTTTTGATAAACTGAAGAAGGGACTCAACAAGACCCGCGAGAATTTTACCAACAAGATTGAAAAAATCATCATCGGTTATGCCGATATCGACGAGGACCTGCTCGACGAGCTCGAGGAAACGCTCATCATGGCCGATGTCGGTGTCAAGACGACGGATAAGCTCATGACGGCTGTGCGCAAGGGCATCAAGAAAAAGGAAATCAACACCCCGGAAGACCTCAAGCCATTTTTGCAGAAGCAGATTGTCGAGATTCTGACCGCAGGTGAGGACAAGACACGCATTGCAGAGAACGGTCCTACGGTGCTGCTCGTCATCGGCGTCAACGGTGCCGGCAAGACGACGACCATTGGCAAGCTCGCAGCTTACTATAAAGGGCAGGGAAAATCCGTGCTGCTCGCCGCTGCCGATACATTCCGCGCTGCGGCCATCGACCAGCTCGAAGTCTGGGGGCAGCGCACGGGCGTGCCGGTCATCAAGCACGAAGAGGGCTCGGACCCTGCTGCCGTGGCTTTTGACGCCGTCAAGGCCGCTGTGGCGCGCAAGGTCGATATGCTGATCATCGATACGGCCGGCCGCCTGCAGACGAAGTCAAACCTCATGCAGGAGCTTGAAAAGATCAACCGCGTCATCGGCCGCGAAATTCCGGGAGCCCCGCATGAGACGCTGCTCGTGCTCGATGCCACGACGGGACAGAACGCCATCAGTCAGGCAGAACTTTTCACAAAAGCCGCGCCAATCACCGGTGTCGTGCTGACGAAGCTCGACGGCACGGCCAAGGGCGGCGTCGTCATCGGCATCAAGAGCCAGCTTGCCATGCCGGTCAAGTGGATTGGCGTGGGCGAGGGCGTCGAGGACCTGCGCCCGTTCAATGCCGAGGACTTTGCCAAAGCCTTGTTCAACGAATGATTTTACCGAAACCTACAATATATATACTGGATATATACTGGCACAAAAAATCGGTATGCCCGCAAGCGGGTCATACCGATTTTTGCTGTGCTTATTTAGCTGTGAATCAGAATTTGAGCTTAGCGAAGCGGGCTACGGCGCGCTTCGTGTTCTCACGGCTGCCGAAGGAAGTAAGGCGGAAGTAGCCTTCGCCGCACGGGCCAAAGCCTGCGCCCGGCGTGCCGACGATGTTGACTTCATGCAGCAGTTTGTCGAAGAAGTCCCACGAGCTCATGTTGTTCGGGGTCTTGAGCCAGATGTACGGGGCGTTGACGCCGCCGAAAGCCTGAAGGCCTGCAGCCTTGAGACCCTCGCGGATGATGCGGGCATTTTCCATATAATAGGAAATGAGTTCTTTGACCTGCTTCTTGCCCTCTTCCGTGTAGATGGCAGCGGCGCCGCGCTGAACGATGTAAGCCGTGCCGTTGAACTTCGTCGTGTGACGGCGGTTCCAGAGTTTGTTGAACGGTACGAGCGAACCATCCGCTGCGCGGCCCTTGACCGTCTTCGGGATGATCGTGTAGCCGCAGCGCGTGCCCGTGAAGCCGGCCGTCTTGGAGAACGAACGGAACTCGATGGCGACGTCCTTGGCACCCGGAATCTCGTAGATGGAACGCGGTACATCGTCTTCCGTGATATAAGCGGCATAAGCGGCGTCGAAGAGGATGACGGATTCATTTTCTTTGGCATAATTGACCCACTTCGTCAGCTCTTCGCGCGAGAGCGTCGTGCCCGTCGGGTTGTTCGGGCAGCAGAGATAGATCATGTCGACTTTTTCTTTCGGCAGGTCCGGCGCAAAGTTGTTTTCAGCCGTGCACGGCAGATACGTGACGCCTGCAAAGTGGCCGTCATCCTGCAGCGTGCCCGTGCGGCCGGCCATGACGTTCGTGTCGAGGTAAACCGGGTAAACAGGGTCCGTGATGGCCACCTTGTTGGCAAGGCCGAAGATTTCCTGAATGTTGCCGCAGTCGCTCTTGGAGCCGTCACTGACGAAAATCTCATCCGAGGCAATCTCGATGCCGCGGTCCGTGTAATTGTTTTTGATGATGGCTTCCGTCAGGAATGAATAGCCCTGCTCCGGACCGTAGCCATGGAACGTCTCAGCCTTGGCCTGGTCGTCAACGGCCTTGTGCATGGCCTCGATGCAGACCTGCGGCAGCGGCTGCGTGACATCGCCGATGCCGAGGCGGATGATATCCGCATCCGGATTTGCTTCCTTATAAGCAGCCACGCGGCGCGCGATTTCAGCGAAGAGATAGCTGCCGGGCAGCTTCAGATAGTTATCATTAATGGTAGCCATAAAATGAACTCCTCCTCATAGAATTGTTATCAGTATAACTTTTTAGCATATTATATCACAACATTATGCATATGGCTACTGGATTTCCCGTGGAATCCGCAAAAAATGGTGAAAGCGGCGATAGTTATCGTATGAGATATTCCCATAAATCTTGTAAATTATTCATAAAAGGTATCATTACGGTGAGAATTAATTATAATTAATTCATGATAAGATGTATTTATTATTAAAATATTTTATAATAAATAGTATTTACTTATACTTGACGCTTATTGTATAATAAATGCGTACTTAAGGGATGTTGTACTGTCCTTTGTTTGTTTTTTGCTGTATCCTGTGTGCAAAATGAAATCATGTTTCTAGGCAAAATATTCCTGACAAAAATTTTATTTATCGTAAAATCCTTGCAGGAATATCGACAGGTGAGAGCGAAAACATCAAACAAGCGAAAATAATCCATTGTTCAAAATTGTTTTGTGGGGAAATGATATTGAATATCATGGATTGATGTCGTTAGGACAGACATTCGTGAAGTAGTGTGGGTATCTGTTTTATAGGAAGGGGAGTTTATCTTGGTACTTGGTATCTGTATCCTGCTGGCGTGCCTGATCGTCGGTGTACGTTACGGCAGTCTGGGTCTTCCAGTTATCAGTGGTATCGGCCTTATCATTTATGTCTTTGCTCTCGGCTACAAGCCGGGCACGCCGCCAATCGCCGTCATGCTGACGATCATCGCGGTCGTCACCTGCGCCGGCTATCTGCAGACGTCGGGCGGCCTTACGGTCATGCTCAAATACGCAGAGAAGTTCCTGCGCAGCAACCCGAAGCGCGTCACGATTTACGCGCCGATCACGACGTGGCTGCTGACCATCCTCTGCGGCACGGGCCACGTTGTTTACACGATGTTCCCGATCATCTATGATGTCGCCATTCACGAGAACATTCGCCCGGAGCGTCCGATGGCTGTGGCCTCCGTCGCTTCGCAGATGGGTATCTCGGCTTCGCCGGTATCCGTTGCCCTTGTCAGTATGGCTGGCTTCATCAGTGCTGCCGGCCTGCCGTTCACGGTCATCAACCTGCTGGCTGTCTCGATTCCGGCTACGTTCTGCGGCGTTATCGTCGCTGCTCTCTGGAGCTACCGCCGCGGCAAGGACCTTGCTGACGACCCTGTCTTCCAGGAGTACATCAAGGATCCGGCTCATAAGCAGGATGTTTACGGTGCTCAGACCGAGTCGCTGCAGGACAAAGAGCTGCCGTCTTCGTTCTACCGCGCCATGTACATTTTCTTCCTCGGCATCATCATCATTGCCGTACTCGGCAACTTCCCGCAGGTTCTGCCGGCTTTCCCGAACGCAAAGGGCGTTCTGAAGCCGATTTCCATGACGACGGTCATTCAGATGATCATGCTCGTCATCGCCGCTGCCATCCTGATTTTCTGCAAAGTCAACGCCAAAGACGTTGGCAAGAGCCAGGTCTTCCATGCCGGCCTCGGCGCAGTCGTCTGCGTTTACGGTGTTGCCTGGATGGCTGATACGTGCTTCTCGAACCACATGACGGAGCTCAAGGAACTCATCGGCGGCCTCGTTCAGGCTTATCCGTGGACGTACGCCCTGGCACTCTTCCTCACGTCGAAACTCGTTAACTCGCAGGCTGCTGCTGTTTCCATCATCGTGCCGCTGGCTCTGACCATCGGCGTGGACCCAGTCGTCATCCTGTCCTTCATCTCGGCCTGCTACGGTTACTTCTTCCTGCCGACGTATCCTTCGGACCTCGCCTGCATCAACTTCGACCGTTCCGGCACGACGCATATCGGTAAATATGTCCTGAACCACAGCTTCATGATCCCGGGCCTGCTCGGTGTCTTCACGGGCTGCGTGGTCGGCTATATCATTGCACATATCCTTTACTAATTATGAGGGGTCTGTCAGCATGAAAAGGGGAGACACTTTGTGTCTCCTTTTTTTCATAGGAAAAATATAGAAAGGATTTTGATTTTATGAAGGAGTATACATTCCATTACGGCCATGGCACGAAAAGTTTTTCTCTCGATGAGACGAAGGTCATCAAGGAAGTCGATATGCCGGCCGTCAAGCCGCTGACGGATGTCCGTCAGGCCGTACTTGACGCGATTTATCATCCGATTGGCCAGAAGCCGATCAATGAGGTCATCAAGCCAGGCGATACCGTGACGTTTATCTGCAATGACCCCACGCGTGTTGCCAACAGCTTTGATTTCATGCCGGTGCTCGTTGACGAGATGAATAAGCTCGGTGTGCCTGATGAGAATATGCAGATTGTGTTCTCGCTCGGTACGCACCGTCTGATGACCAAAGAGGAAATGGCGGAGGGTGTTGGTGAAGACGTTGCCAAGCGCCTTAAGATGTACAACAGCGACTGCAATGTGCCAAGTGACTTTGAGTACTTTGGCACGACGAGCCGCTTTACGCCGGTGCTCATCAACAAGCACATCTGCCACAGCGACCACGTCATCCTGACGGGCACAATTGTGCATCATTATTTCAGCGGTTACGGCGGCGGTCGCAAGGCCGTGCTGCCGGGCTGTGCCGCGATGGAGACTGTGCGCCATAACCACAGCTTCATGATGGACCCGAATGCCGGTCTCGGCCGCACCGTCGGCAACCCTGTCTACGAAGACCAGATGGAAGGCGTGGCACTCTGGGCTAAGGGCAGAAGCGTCATCCTCTTCAACGCGATTCTCGACGCCGAGCACCGCTTCCTCCGGATGTTTGCCGGCGATTATATCAAGGCCCATCAGGAAGCCTGCAGGTTCGTTGATGAAGTCTACGGTGTTAAGATCCCCGCACAGGCCGATATCACGATTGCGAGCTGCGGCGGTTATCCAAAGGATATCAACGTCTATCAGATGCAGAAAACCATGGATAATGCTGTGCTTGCGACGAAGCAGGGCGGCGTCGTCATCCTCTTGGCAGAGTGCGAAGAGGGCAGCGGCAGCAAGGTGCTTGAGGAGACCTGCCGCACGCTGAAGACGGCCGATGCTATCGAGGCCAAACTGCGCGAGCGCTTCCTCATCGGCGCCAACAAGGCGTATGCGATCACGCGCCTGACGAAGAAGGCTCATTTCATCCTCGTCACGGGCCTCGACCGAGCCCTTGCCAAGGATATGCTGTTTGACGGCGCTGTCGATACGGTGGAAGAAGCACTGAAACTCGCGGAGCAGTATGTCGGCAAAGACCCCAGATACATCCTGATGCCGACGGGCAGCCTTACGGTACCGCTTTACAAGCATTGATGCTCTCAAACCATATGGCAATATAGAAGAAAAATCCCTTCCGGAACTATGCAGTGCATGTTTCCGAAAGGGATTTTTTATCCGTTATGAATATATATCAATATGGAACTTGAATTTACTTTTTGTCAGAGGCAGCGGACGCTTTGGAGTCCGTTGGCGAAGTTTTGGCAGTTTTAGGTGCTTTTGCTTTGCGGTCTTCTTTGTCAGCCGAAGGTGCAGGCTGCTTGCTGTCTTCTTCCAGGGAGTTGCCCTTTAAAAGGTCTTTGCAGAAGTCAATGAAGGACTGGGCAGCCTTTGAAATGTAGCGGTCTTTTTTCCAGGCGAGTCCGACGTCGACGAAGACGGGGTCTGAGAGCGGCAGCGTCTTGAGGCCCGGTACTTCGTCTGCGACCATATCCAAAAGGAACGTGATGCCGACACCGTTAGCGACCAGGCCCTTGAGCGTATTGATCTGGTTGGACTCCAGCACGATGTTTGGCGTGACACCCGCTTCCTTCATGCGTCCGAGAATGGTCTGGCGCAGGAAAGAGCCTTCTTTTAAGAGGACGATCTTCGTATCGACGACATCGTCCATGGAAATGCTCTTCTTTTTCGCGAGCGGGCTGTCTGCGGGCACGCAGCAGACAATCTGGTTCTTGGACATGGGCAGCTGCTGCAGGCGGTTTGAGGCGCCCGAGAGGATGATGATGCCGAAATCGAGTTCATCGCGCTCGAGCTGTTCGCGGATGGACATCGAAGCTTCTTCGTGCATGAAAATGTCGAGGTGGGAGTAGCGGCGCTGGAAGCTCGAAAAGATGCGCGGGAAGAGGTAGGCGCCCATCATCGGCGGCACACCGATTTTGATGGTGCCTTTCTGGAGCTGCTTGTAGTCGTTGACTTCAAGCACGGCATCCTGGATGTTGCGCAGGGCCAGCTCGACCCGGTTCAGGAAGACAGCGCCCTCTGGTGTCAGGGCCAGCTGCTTCTGACTGCGGTCAAAGAGCTGTATGCCGAGCTCCGCCTCGAGTTTCTTGATGGCAACCGTGATGTTCGGCTGGGAAACACGCAGGCGTTCCGCAGCGCGGGTGATATTTCGCAGACGGCTGGCCATCTGGAAATATTCAAGTTGTCTGAGTTCCATGGGAATCGCTTCTTTCTTTATAAATTCGCTTTATTTAGTGCCATTATAACATATTTTTGATGAATATATGGTAGTATAACCAAAAATTATCAAAAATATTTTCGGTTTCTGTGAAAAATGCGGATTGCTCTGGAAAAATAACCTTTTTTTATCTGTTCGGGAGTGTTTATGATAATTTTCAGGGGCCGGAAGGAAATTGGCGGGCTGACAGGGAATTGTATATTAAAAAGATATTACGAAGGATATGAAGGAAACGAGGGGGAACTGCATTGATTCGGGGAATTGGTACGGACATCGTCGAGATTGCGCGCGTGGAGAAGGCCGTGAGCAAAGAGGCTTTTCGCGCGCGTGTCTATACAGAGGCAGAGCGCACTTACTGTGAGGGCCGCGGCAGGCAGAAGACGGCGAGCTACGCGGCGCGCTTTGCGGGCAAGGAGGCTGTGCTCAAGGCATTGGGAACGGGGCTGCGCGGCGGGACACTGCATGACATCGAGATCCTGCCCGATGACCTCGGGGCGCCGCAGGTGACGCTCAAAGGGTATTTTGCCACGCTGGCGCGCCGCAAGTCCGTCTCACATGTCTGGGTTTCGCTGAGCCATTCGCAGGCTTATGCCACAGCTCAATGCGTCGTGGAGGGATGAGCATGAAGATATCACTGGTAAAGGAAATGCGGGAAATCGACAGGCGTGCAGGCGAAGAATACGGCCTGCCCGAGCTCCTGCTGATGGAAAATGCCGGCCGCCAGACAGCGGCCGCGATGATTTCTCTCCTGGGTTCCGTAAAGGGGAAGACCATCTGCGTTCTCGCGGGCAGCGGCAATAACGGCGGCGATGCTTTTTCGGCAGCGCGTTACCTTTATAATGAAGGCGCCGCCATCAAATTGTTCCTGACAGGGAATCCGGAGCACATCAAGGCTTCGCCGTCTGTCATGCAGCAGGGCCTTGCGGCCATGGGGATTTCCGTGCACGGCCTTGCGGGAGAGCGCGATATGGACCGTCTGCGCCTGGCTCTGCGCTTTGCCGATGCCATCCTTGACGGCATTTTAGGCACGGGCTTCCGCGGTACGCTGCGCCCGCTTGTCAGGCAGGCCGTCGAACTCGTCAATGCGGCGAAAAAGCCCGTGCTCTCCATCGACATCCCGAGCGGCGTCGAGGCGGATACGGGCGGCGTCGCGGATATTGCGGTCAAGGCCGACTGCACGCTGACGCTCGGCCTGCCAAAGCCCGGACATTTCCTGAGCCCCGGGGCAGAGCATGCGGGAAAAGTCCTCGTCGACGGCATCGGCATTCCGTGGCCGCTCCTGGAGGATCCTGCCATCAAGCAGCGGGAAATCGATGATGAGCTTGCCGCTTCGCTGCTTCCCGCAAGGCCCAGGGCAGCGCATAAGGGCAGCTGCGGCCGCATTCTCGCCGCGGCCGGCTCGCGCGGCATGACAGGTGCAGCCGCGATGTGCTCGCTCGCGGCCCTGCGCGCCGGCTGCGGCATCGTGACACTGGCCGTCCCCGAGAGCCTGCAGCCCATCCTCGCGGGCAGGCTCACCGAGGTCATGACCAAGGCCATCCCCGAAGAGGAGCCGGGCATCCTGGGCGGCAGCAGGGCTCTGCAGGAAATCACTTCTTCGGCCGCTGCGTATGACGCCGTACTGATTGGTCCGGGGCTTGGCCGCGCTGAGGCCGCGCAGGCGCTCGTCCGCGCCCTTCTGCAGAATCTTGACAAGCCGCTGCTCCTTGACGCCGATGCCATCTATGCCTTAAGCGGCCAGCCGGAAATCCTGCGCGAGGCAAAGCATGTGCCTGTTTTAACGCCGCATCTTGGCGAGATGGCAAGGCTGCTCGGGCTCTCGGTATCCGACCTGCGCGAGGACCTCGTCGGCATGGCCCGTGAAGCGGCCCAAGAGTATCATGCTATTTTCGTCGTCAAGAGCGAGTGCACGCTTGTGGCTTATCCGGACGGACAGGTCTTTTTCACGACGAAGGGCAACGCCGGCATGGCGACGGCCGGCGCAGGCGACGTGCTCGCCGGCACGATTGCCGGACTCATGAAACAGATGCCGTATGAAAAAGCGCCGCTTTTGGGCGTTTACCTGCACGGACTGGCCGGCGACCTTGCCTATGCGGAAAAAGCGGAAGGACTCATCGCGGGCGATATCCTTGCAAAGCTGCCGGATGCGCGCCAAAAACTGAAATACATGGATGAAGCAATAGACATGTCGTTGCCAAAAAGACAATAATGCATATTGCGTGTAAAGTTTCCTATTTTTAGCCTGAGTACTATTGACAAACTGTACAGGCGGGACTATGATATAGATACTTTAACGGAAAGAAAAGAGGAGTTTTCAATGGCAAAAGTAGATATTGATTGGAACAACCTGGGTTTCGCTTATCAGCCGATTTCCCAGCGTTACGTTGCAAACTTTAAGGATGGAAAATGGGGCGAAGGTCATCTGACCGATGACGCAAATGTCACGATCAATGAATGCGCCGGCATCCTGCAGTACTGCCAGGAAGTCTTTGAAGGCCTCAAGGCATATAAGACGAAGGACGGCCGCGTCGTCACGTTCCGTCCGGACATGAATGCAAAGCGCATGATTGATTCGGCAAAGCGCCTCGAGATGCCGCCGGTTTCCGAGGAAATGTTCCTCGAAGCTGTCGATCAGGTTGTCGCAGCCAACAAAGACTGGATTCCTCCTTATGAGTCCGGCGGTGCCCTTTATCTGCGTCCGTATCTCTTCGCTACGGGCCCGGTCATCGGTGTTAAGCCGTCCGATGAATACCAGTTCCGTCTCTTCGGCACGCCGGTTGGTTCTTACTTCAAAAACGGCGTAAAGCCGATCACAATCTGCGTCAGTGATTACGACCGCGCTGCCCCGCATGGCACGGGCAACATCAAGGCCGGCCTGAACTACGCCATGAGCCTTTATCCGTACATCCTCGCTCATCAGAGAGGCTATGATGAGAACATGTACCTCGATGCTGCAACGCGTACGTACGTTGAGGAAACGGGCGGTGCCAACTTCCTGTTCGTCACGAAGGACGGCAAGATTGTCACGCCGAAATCCGACAGCATCCTGCCGTCGATTACGCGCCGTTCGCTCGTTACGATTGCCGAGCACCTCGGCTACACGGTCGAGCATCGTCCGGTCAAGTTCACGGAACTCAAGGACTTTGCCGAAGCCGGCCTCTGCGGCACGGCTGCTGTCATCTGCCCGGTCGGCAAGGTTGTCGGCAACGGCGAGACGATCGAGTTCCCGAGCGGCATGAAGGAAATGGGTCCTGTCCTCACGAAACTCTACAAGACGCTGCGCGGCATTCAGCTCTGCACGGTCGAAGCACCGGAAAAAGGCTGGGTTCGCGAAATCAAGTAAGCTGCGATTTGTTCATGGTCTGGCTGCCTTTGGCAGTCAGGCCATTTTGTTTGTCTTAGGAGTAAAAAATTTTGACAGTCACAAGGATTTTGCGGATAACGGCGAGAATAGCTTTATTGTAGATATATATATTGTAATTTATCGGACAGCAAATGTCTTTCTTTTCATTTTTCATTCATAAGGATTTGTCATTATAGTATTATCTTGTATTTATATTTAGGAGTTTTGCTTATGCCGTTTGAGCTGCCATACCCATTACAATTTCATGGTATCATCTCGACGATCGGGCCGATGGATATCCTCGATATCTTCATTGTGGCGGTCATCCTTTATAAAGTCTATGTCCTGCTGCAGGACACGCGCGCGATTACGCTCGTCAAGGGCATTCTCGTGCTCCTCGGCGTTACGATGGTCTGCAGCTGGCTCGAGCTGCACGTCATTTCGTGGCTGCTGCAGAAGGCGGTAACACTCTTGTTTGTCGCCTTGCCAATCGTCTTTCAGCCGGAACTGCGGCGCGCGCTCGAGCATCTCGGTCAGGGAAAGTTCCTCGGCCCGTCGGTGCTGCTTGATGATGAGGAAGCAAATTCGGTCGTCAATGAGCTCGCGAAGGCCGTCAAGGTCATGTCGGCCAACAAGACGGGCGCACTCATCGTCATCGAACGCGATATGGGCCTCAACGATATCAGCGCTACGGGCATCCAGATTGATGGCCTGATTACCGCGGATTTTCTTTTGAACGTCTTTATCCCGAATACGCCGCTGCATGACGGTGCGGCCGTTGTGCGCGGCAAGCGCCTCATCGCGGCCGGCTGTCTTTTGCCGCTGACGGAAAATCGTTCGCTCTCGACGGAGCTCGGCACGCGCCACCGCGCGGCCATCGGCCTTTCCGAGCAGTGCGATGCCTTAATCGTCGTCGTCAGTGAGGAGACGGGCACGATTTCCGTCGCGGAGAACGGGCGCATGGTCCGTCACCTCGACACGGAAAAACTCAAGAATATCCTGCGGCCGGCGTTCACTTCCCCGCAGAAGGGACTCAGGGAGATCATCCGGAACTGGAGGAAGAAGAAATGATGTCTAGATTGCGCAATATTGTGCAGCATAATCTGCCGGCGAAGGTTCTGGCCCTTGTCATTGCGGTCATTCTCTGGGGCTATGTCATGAACGACCAGAATCCTTCCATCGAGAATACGTATACGGTACAGCTCGATGTCGTCAATGCGCCGGATGGCTATAAAATCACGAAAGATGCCTCGACCATCAAGCTGCGCGTCCGCGGTCCGCGCTCGCTGTTTGTCTCGGCGACGGACAGCGATTTCAAGGCATATGTAGACCTTGCAAAAGTTGAAGAGGGCAAGCACGCGGTTAAGGTACAGACCGTGCTGCCGCAGGGCTTTGAGCTTGTCGAGGCCAAGCCGGACACCGTGACGTTTACACTCGAACGCATCGTGCAGAAAACGATGAAGGCCGAGTTCATCGTGACGGGCTCGACGGCACCGGGTACGACCGTCGCGCATATCGAGCCGTCGGTCGAAAATGTCACGATTGAAGGTGCGGAGTCCGATGTCAAGGAAGTCACGCGCGTCATCGGCTATGTCGGCCTTGCGGGCAATGGCGACGATTTCAAACTGAAGGTGCCGCTGACGGCCATCAACGCCGATGGGCGTGAGGTCTCGGGCGTTACCGTCAAGCCGGCTTCAGCTGAGGTCAGCGTGCAGCTGGCCCGCGGCCTCATGAAGAAAATCGTCACGGTCAAGCCGGTCTTGGGCGACAGCCTGCCCGATGGCTACGAAATCGGCTCTGTCAAGACGGACCCTGTGAAAATCGAGATAGCCGGACCGGAAAACGTCCTCTCGAAGATTACAAGTATCGAGACGGAGAAAATTTCACTTGACGGCCTGACGAAGACAACGGACAAGAATGTCCAGCTCGCACCGTCGGACGGTGTCACGGTGACGAATAACAGCGTGACGGTCCACATCGAAGTCAGGGCGAAGAAAAAAACGCCTGCGTCTTCACCTTCTGCGACGAGTTCGTGATTTATAGTTCAGCAATTTAAAAATAGTTGATAGGAGGACTGCAATGATCCGCATCCGCAATCTGGCCGTGCCGTTCACGGAGACGGCCAGCCTCAAAGATCTTGCAGCCAAGCGTCTCATGTTACCACCTCAGCAGCTTGATGAGGTGGTAATTGTGCGTAAGGCTGTCGATGCGCGCCGCTACCACGGTGCGCCCATTGAGTTTGTCTACATGCTCGACGTGAAGCTCGACAAAAAGCTCGAGAAGAAAGTCCTGCAGAAAATGAAGCGCGACCGCAATGTCGAAGGGCTGAGCGATAAGCCGCCTGCCGCGGAAAAACTGCCAAATCTAAAGCTTGAAAAACGGCCCGTCGTGGTCGGCTTTGGCCCTGCGGGCATGTTTGCGGCTTTGACGCTTGCGCGCCACGGCTGTGAGCCCATCGTGCTCGAGCGCGGCCACGATGTCGACACGCGCCACGAGGACATCAAGAAGTTCTGGCAGGGCGGGGCCCTCGACGTCCAGTCGAATGTGCAGTTCGGCGAGGGCGGCGCAGGGACATTCTCCGACGGCAAGCTCACGACGCGCATTAACGATGTGCATATGAAAGATGTCATCGAGGCGTTCATTGCGGCGGGAGCACCTGAGGAAATCCGCTATCTGCATAAACCGCATATCGGCACGGATATCCTGCGGGAGGTTGTGCGCAACATTCGCAAAGAAATCATCCGCCTCGGCGGGACCGTGCGTTTTTCTTCGCAGGTTACGGACCTTGAGCTCGGCGCGGAGGGCGTTGAGGCCGTCATCATCAACGATGAGGAACGCCTTGAAACGGACGTTGTATTCTTCGGCATCGGTCATTCGGCGCGCGATACGTACCAGATGCTGCTCTCGCGCGGCGTCGCCATGGAGGCCAAGCCTTTTGCCATGGGCGTGCGCATCGAGCATCCGCAGGAATTCATCGACCGCGCACAGTACGGCGAGGATGCAGGGAACCCGCTCCTGCCTGTGGCCGACTATGCCCTGACCTACAAGGACCCCGTGACGGGGCGCGGCGCGTATTCCTTCTGCATGTGTCCGGGCGGCTATGTCGTCGCGGCGGCTTCCGAAAAGGACCGCGTCGTCACGAACGGCATGAGCAACTACAAGCGCGATTCGGGCATCGCGAACAGTGCCCTGCTCGTGCAGGTCGCACCTGCTGACTTCGGTCAGGAAGTGCTCGCCGGCATGCACCTGCAGCAGAAGCTCGAGAGTCTGGCCTTTGACCTCGGCGGCCGCAATTACTTTGCGCCGGTGCAGACGGTCGGTGATTTCCTTAAGGGAACGAGCGGCTCGCAGGAATTTTTGACGAAGCCGACATACGCACCGGGGGTCAGGGCGGCGGATTTGCACCGCTGCCTGCCGGATTTCATCACGAAGACACTCGCGGGGGCTCTCCCTTATTTTGACCGCAAGATTGCGGGCTTTGCCAACGAGGGCGCCGTCATGACGGGCGTTGAGACGCGTTCTTCGGCGCCGTGCCGCATCCGCCGCGACCGCGCGACGTTTGTCGCCGAGGCGACGCCGGGGCTTTACCCGATGGGCGAGGGCGCAGGCTACGCGGGCGGCATCATGAGCGCCGCGGTCGACGGCATGAAAGCCGCACTTGCATTTTTAAGCGAAAATGTGCATACTAATAAGATGTAGAGTTTTGTAAAACGAAAATTGAAACCTCAGGGGGAAAGAATTATGGCAAGATTATTTGGTACAGACGGTGTCCGCGGCGAGGCAAATGTCACGCTGCTGCCGGAGATGGCTTACCGCCTCGGCCGTGCCGCTACGCTTTATTTTGGCAAAGAGTCCGACGAACAGCCGCTCATCATCATCGGCCGCGATACGCGCATTTCGGGCGAGATGTTTGAGTCGGCCCTGACAGCCGGCATCTGCTCGGCAGGCGGCCGTGCCATGCTCGCCGGCATCATCCCGACGCCGGCCATTGCGTATCTTGCACGCAAGCACAAGGCCAAAGCCGGCATCGTCATCTCGGCTTCGCACAATCCGTTCCACGACAACGGCATCAAATTCTTCGGCGGCGACGGCTACAAACTGCCGGACTCCGTTGAGGACGAGCTCGAGGCCATCGTGCACCAGCTTGAGACGGATGACAACTTCGCACGTCCGTCCGGCGCTCATATCGGCCATATCGAATACCGCACGGACCTTCTGAACCAGTATATGGAATTCGTGCTTTCGACCTGCAAGGAACGTTTCGACGGCGTCAAGGTCGTGCTCGACTGCGCGAACGGTGCTGCCTACGAGGCCATGCCGAAAATCCTGCGCCATCTCGGTGCGAACGTCAAGGTCATTCATGCGCTGCCGAACGGCACGAACATCAACGACGGCTGCGGCTCGACGCATCTTGAGTCGCTGCAGAAAGCCGTCCTCGAGAATCATGCGGACTTCGGCATTGCGCATGACGGCGACGCCGACCGCTGCCTCTGCGTCGACGAAAAGGGTCAGGTCATCGACGGCGACCACATCCTCGTCATGTGCGCGATGGATATGATGAAGGAAGGCAAGCTTCCTTATAATACGGTCGTCACGACGGTCATGGCCAACATCGGCTTCCATCAGGCCATCAAAAAGGCCGGCGGCCGCGCTGAAATCACGAAAGTCGGCGACCGCTACGTCCTCGAGAACATGCTGAAGAACGGCTATAAAATTGGCGGCGAACAGTCCGGCCACATCATTTTCACGGACTTCTCCACGACGGGCGACGGCCTCATCACGGCCCTGCAGGTCCTTTCCTCGCTGAAGCGCAGCGGCCGCAAGGCTTCGGACCTCACGGCCCTGATGACGACGTATCCTCAGCTGCTCGTCAACGTCAAAGTCGCGACGAAGGAAGGCTGGGAAGAGAACGAGGCCATCAAAAAGGCCATTGCCGAGGGCGATAAGGAACTCGGCGAGAACGGCCGCATCCTCGTGCGTCCTTCGGGAACGGAGCCTCTGATCCGCGTCATGGCTGAAGGTCCGGATCAGGAACAGCTTGACCGCATCTGCCATGCCATCGCCGACGTCGTCAAGAAGGAACAGGGCTGAGGTGTATGAAACGCGCTGTTCTGCTCGTGAGCTTTGGCGCGTCTCACGATGATTCGCGCCGGCTTACGCTCGATGCCCTTGCAGAGGACTTTAAGGCGGAATTTCCAGAAGCTGTCATTTGTCAGGCCTATACGTCCGTCTTTATCCGCAAAGCCCTTGCAAAACGCGGCATTCATATCGATTCGCTTACAGAAGCCCTTGAACGCCTCGCGGAAGAAGGCATGGAAGAGGTGCTCGTGCAGCCGACGTATATGACGCCGGGGGAGGAATATGAGCAAAAAGTCCTCGCCGTCGTGCCGTCCTACAAGGACCGCTTCAAGCGCCTCACCGTCGGGGAGCCTGCCTTTGCACGCGAAGAAGATTACGCCAAAAATCTCTTGGCCATCTGCCAAAGCATCTTTCTGCCGCGCGGCACGGACCTCGTGCTCCTCGGACACGGTTCGCCGCACCGGCACAATCCCGTCTACGAGCGCCTGCAGCGGGAAATCGACGCGCAGGGACTGCCCATCCACGTCGGCGTGCTCGAATCGACGGACACGCCGGACTTTGCGATGGTGCTGAAGAGACTGCAGGCCCGCAGAGCCCAAAAAGTTCTCCTGGCACCGCTGCTGCTGACGGCCGGCATGCATGTCGAACGGGATTTGGCCGGCGAGGACGAGACTTCATGGAAGTCCCGCCTTACGCAGGCCGGCTTTGCCGTCAGCACCATCGTGCAGGGACTCGGCGAGTCGCCGTATTTCCGTGCAATTTACATCGACAAGGCAAGAAGACTCCTTGGATAATTCGCAAGCGAGACAACAAAACTTCATGGTGATGTTCTTATGATAGAAGGTCCTGCATCCAATTACGGGTGCAGGGCCTTTTCTATTTACGGCATTACAGCAAGGGAAGAAAAATTCATGGCAGGGCGGGGAGAAAGCCTGTGCTGTTTTTATTGACAGTCTTTTTGGAAAAGGGTACGATGAAAAAGAGCCTGCCCCTGCAGGCGTATAGTTTCTTATTTGGTCTATAGAAAGGACTGGTTGACATGTTAGGAGGATATTTGCGATGACGAACGGGATTTTTTTTGGTATTGGCGTCGGACCGGGCGACCCGGAGCTTTTGACCGTCAAGGCCATCAAGGCCATCCGTCAGGCAGATGTGCTGATTGCACCGAAGACGGAGAAAAAGGACGGCAGTGTGGCGCTCTCGATTGCGCGGCCCTATCTGAAAGAGGACATCGAGATTGTCTATCAGGTATTTCCGATGGTCCGGGATTTCGCTGAGGATACGGGAGCTTGGGAACACAATAAGGCAGAGATTCTAGCGCTTTTGCATCAGGGCAAAAATGTGGCGTTTTTGACCCTTGGCGACCCGATGTTTTTCAGTACGTATATTTACGTTTATCGTCTGCTGGAACACGAAGATGTCCAGATTGAGACGATTCCGGGCGTGCCGGCCTTTGCGGCGATTGCGAGCAAAAGCGGTGTGCCGATTGTCGAAGGGAATGATATCCTTTCCATCATTCCCGCTACAGCCAAGCCGGAAAAAATCCAACAGGCCATGGCTGTCTCCGATAATGTGGTCCTGATGAAGGTCTATAAGAACTTTAAGGATGTCGTAGGGATGCTCAAAGGACAGGACCTGCTTGAACATGCCGTGCTTGTGAGCCGCGCCGGCCTTGACGGCGAACGCGTGCTGCACAGCCTTGAACATCATCAGGACGAAAAACTCAACTATCTCTCGACCATCCTGACGCGGCGAAACGTTTCGCAGCAGGATGAAGATAAAGCATGAGAGCTGAAGGAGGATTATCATGAGACGGACAGCCATGTTGAAATGTCTCACAAGTATCAGTATGCTGCTTTTACTGCTCGTGTCTTTTGCAGGCTGCGGCAGTCAGCAGAATACCTCGCAGGGCTCAGGCACAGCCAGTCAGGAACATTTTGCCGTCATTCACGATGCCATGGGCCGCGATGTCGTGCTTGCAAAAAAGCCGGAGCGCATCGTCGTGACTTCGGCCTCGTTTCTCGAGCCCTTGCATGAAGTCGGCGGCGACGTCGTCGGACGGCCGGACTCCAAGACGAAGATGCCGGACTATGCCAAAGACAAAATGAGCGTCGGCAAAGTCTACCAGATTGATGTCGAGAAAGTGCTCGCGTGTGAACCGGACCTCGTCATCGTCAACAAAGGCATGAACGAGAAGCTCGTCAATACATTGGAAGAAAACGGCATCAAGACCGTCGTGCTCGACATGAAGAGCTACGACGACGTCAAGGATGAAATTCGCGCCATGGCCAAGATTACGGGCGAAGAGCAGAAGGGCGAGGACCTCATCGCTTCGATGGACCAGAAGATTGCGGATATCAAGGCGAAGATTCCTGCCGACAAACACCGCGTTTCGATTATTCACAGCACGAATCAAGGCCTGACCATACAGCTCGATGGCAGCATTGCCGGCTGCACGGCCAAAATGCTCGGCTGGGACAATGTCGCCTCGGGCATGACGCCGCTTGAGAAAAATCCGGACGCCGCGCCCTACAGTATGGAAACGCTCGTCGAGCAGAATCCGGAAGTCATCTTCGTGACGAGCATGGGCAAAATCGAAGAGGCCAAAGCCGGCATGGATAAGACGATGCAGGAAAATCCGGCTTGGCAGACAGTCGAAGCTGTCAAAAACGGCCGCGTCTACTATCTGCCGCAGGACCTCTTTTTGCTGAGTCCGGGCATCCACTATCCGGAAGCCGTTGAAACGATGGCCAAATGCCTCTATCCGGAGGCCTTCAATAAGTGAGCAGGGAGATTTCGCAAATGAGAAGGACGGCAGAAGCAGGCAGAAGGCGGCAGGCAGGGAAACTTGTCATCTGTTTTGTGCTTTTTGCCGTGCTGTTTTTGACGGGCGGGCTTGTCAGCATTATGCTGGGTTCGGTAGAGATTCCTGCTGCAGAGATATTGTCTGCCCTTGCAGGCGGGCAGGCCGGCACGCACGCGCAGATTCTCATGAACATCCGGCTGCCGCGCACCATCGTCGCCGCACTTGTCGGCATCGACCTCGCACTTTCGGGCGCCATATTGCAGGCCATCATGAAGAATCCTCTGGCCGATCCTCACATCATCGGTATTTCGTCAGGCGCAGGACTCATGGGCATCATTGTCCTGCTGCTTTTTCCTGCTTATACGGCTCTTGTCACGCCGGCGGCGTTTCTCGGCGCAATGGGTGCGGCCATGCTCATCTACCTGCTCGCGTGGAAAAACGGCATCCAGCCCATCCGCATTATACTCGCCGGCGTGGCTGTCTCCGCGTTTCTCGGCGCGGGCATTTCGGCCCTGATGATTCTCTACAGCGACCGCGTGCACAGCGCTCTTTTGTGGATGGTCGGCGGCCTTTCGGCACGCAGCTGGCCGCATGTTGCCATGCTCTGGCCCTATACGCTCGCGGGCGGCATTTTGGCGCTGCTCGCGGCGCGCCACCTCAATATCCTGCAGCTCGGCGATGAGATGGCCAAAAGCCTTGGCCTGCGCGTCGAGCTCACAAGGCTCCTTTTGACGGCCGTCGCGGCTCTGCTCGCGGCCAGTGCCGTCTCCGTCGTCGGCCTTCTCGGCTTTGTCGGGCTCATTGTGCCGCATATGGCAAGGCTGCTCGTCGGTTCCGACTGCCGCGTGCTGCTGCCGGCCTCGGCTCTTTTGGGTGCAGCCGTGCTCATGTACAGCGATACGTTTGCGCGCGTGGCCTTTGCGCCCATAGAGCTGCCCGTCGGCATCATCATGGCGGCCCTCGGCGCGCCGTTTTTCCTGTTCCTTTTGAGGAGGCAGCTATGAGACTTTCGGCAGAGCATCTTTCGTATCAGATAGAAGGGAAGGAGATTCTCAGGGATATTTCCCTGACGTTTCCCGAAGGGAAGCGCACGGCCATTATCGGGCCGAACGGGGCGGGCAAGTCGACACTGCTGCGCCTGCTTGCGGGTCTCATTAAGCCATCACAGGGAAAAATCCTGCTCGATGACCAGGATATTCAGGCCATCGGGCGGCAGAAACTGGCACAAAATCTTGCCGTGCTGCCTCAGGGCGCTGCGGCACCGCCGGATACGACGGTAAGGCGCCTTGTGGATTATGGCCGTTTCCCGTACCGCTCGTACTTCCGCGCGGGGAATCCCCAAGACGACCGCAAGGCCGTGGAGTGGGCCATGAAAGTCACGCAGGTCAAGGATTTTGAATCGCGGCAGGTCGCGTCCCTTTCAGGCGGCGAGCGTCAGCGCGCTTTTCTCGCGATGGCCCTCGCGCAGCAGCCTGAGATTTTGCTGCTCGACGAGCCGACGACGTATCTTGACATTGCGCATCAGCTTGAGGTCATGCAGATCATCCGGGAAGTCAATGAACGCTATGGCATGACGGTCATCATGGTGCTGCACGACATCAACCACGCCCTGCAGTACGCCGATGAGGCAGTCGTGCTGGCGAATCACCGTGTCGTCAGTCAGGGCAGGCCTGACAAAGTCATCTCGGTCGGACTGCTCGCCGATGTATTTGGCGTCCGGGCAGAGCGTTTCGTGAATGAGCAGGGGCATACCGTGCTCTCGCCGACTGGATTGGTCGATACGATGAAAAATAAAAAGAAGCCTTTTTTGAAATGAACTTTTAGGGTTTTCCGTGTCTTTGCGGAAGCCCCTTTTTTTATTGGCAGCATAGTACAGCGCGGTGAAAAGATAGGAAAAAATAGAAAAACAGAATACATTTTTTATTTATCTGTATGAAAATGTTCAATTTTATAATGCGATTGAAATTTTTTATCAAAAAAGTGGCTAATTGTCTTGACATCTGAGAATGAGATAAGCTATCATAGTCACATAAGAAATAATCTCATTATCATGTTTATTCGTTCAGGAGGCGTTTTGATTTGACACTGAAAGACGGGAAAACCGGCATGACGCTGAAGATCGTCAAGATCAATGAATCGGATCTGAAACAGCGCATGATGACGATGGGCCTGATTCCGGGCACAAAAGTCAAAGTACTGCGTTCTGCTCCACTCGGCGATCCTATCGCCATCGGCGTTCGTTCGTACAACCTTGCCCTGCGCAAGGCCGATGCCGAAAATATTGAAGTTCAGCAGGTCGGCTGACCACTGGATACGGTACAAAGCAGCAAGGCTTATCTTTTGGCACAAAAGACAAAAGCAGCGAAAGGAGACGTATTTTTTACTTATGTCAACATTAGCAGTAGCATTGACCGGCAATCCGAATACCGGTAAATCCACTATTTTCAATGAACTCACGGGCGCACGCCAGAAAATCGGCAACTGGCCGGGCGTCACGGTCGACAAGAAAGTCGGCTATACGCGGTATAAAGACCGTGCGATTTCGATTGTCGACCTGCCGGGCACGTACAGCGTCAACGCACGCAGCCCGGAAGAGAAAATCGTCATTGATTACCTCATGAACAACAAACTCGACCTCGTCATGGACGTTGTCGACAGCTCCAACATCGAGCGCAACCTCTTTTTGACGGTGCAGCTCTTAGAGCAGGGCATTCCGCTTCTCATCGACCTCAACATGCAGGATGACGCCAAGCGCCGCGGCATCAAGATCGACACGAAGAAGCTCGAAGAGGCCATTGGCATGCCGGTCGTCGAGACCGTCGGCCGCAGCAGCAAGAGCACGAAGAAGCTGCTCGATGTCTTCACGAGCACGGTCATGGCCAACTATCATGTGAGCCCGCAGGTGCAGGAGCACATCGATAAGGTCAATGCCATCAAGGCCAGCAGCAAATCCGAGAACGAAAAAGACGAGGCCATCATCGAGGCACGCTATGCTCTGATTGATAAAATCATGGCACAGGCCGTCGACATGGGCAATGTCGGCCAGTCCACCTCCGAAAAGATTGACCATTATCTTGCCAACGGCTTCCTCGCCCTGCCGATTTTCCTGCTGATCCTCTATGCGGTCTTCCAGATCACGTTCACGTGGATCGGCCAGCCAATCGCCGATTTCCTCGACGATGCTATCAATACGGATTTTGTTGATTTCATGACGGACTTCCTCACGTATGCCGGTGTGGCTGACTGGATGGTCTCGCTCGTCTGCGATGGCATCATCTCCGGTGTCGGTGCCGTCCTGACGTTCGTACCGCTGATTTTTGTCCTGTTCTTCTGCCTGTCCTTCCTTGACGGCACGGGCTACATGGCCCGCATCGCCTTCATCATGGACCCGATCATGCGCCGCTGCGGCCTGACGGGCAAAGGCGTCATGCCGCTGATGATGGGCTTTGGCTGCGGTGTACCGGCCATCATGGGTGCGCGTGCCCTCGATTCCGAGAAGGACCGTATGATTTCCATCCTCGTCACGCCGTTTTTGACCTGCGGTGCGAAGCTGCCGATCATGGCCCTGTTCGCCGCGATGTTTTTCCCGGATAATGCGGCCAACGTCGTCTTCGCAATGTACGTCATCGGCATGGTCATGGCCATTGTCGTCGCGAAATGCCTCGGCAAGACGGTCTTTAAGGACAAGGGCTCGACGTTCCTGCTCGAACTGCCGCCGTACCGCGTGCCGGATATGAAGACGGTTCTCCTCGAGACTTGGGATAAAGGCAAGGGCTACCTCGTCAAAGCCGGTACGATTATCTTTGCCGCTTCCGTCCTGCTCTGGGTTATGTCCAACTACAACTTCAGCGGTCCGTGCGAGATTGAAGATTCCATCCTCGCCACGATCGGCAGCTGGATGTCGAATCTCTTCGTCTTCCAGGGCTTCAACACTTGGGAAGCCGGCGCAGCTGTTCTCTCCGGCATCATGGCCAAAGAGACGGTTGTCGCGACCATCGGTATTCTCTATGGTGCCGGCGATGTTTCGACCGAAGCAGAAGATGCAGCCGATACGGCTTCGACGATGATGCAGACGGGCATGGCCACGGCCTTCACGAGCCTTTCGGCCTTTGCCTTCATGGTCTTCTCGCAGCTTTACACACCCTGTGTCACGGCACTCGGCACGATCAAGAAAGAAGCCGGCGGCTGGAAATGGGTGGCATTCTCGGCCTTCTATATGTTCGCCATCGCCTGGTTTGTTTCGCTGCTCGTCTACCAGATCGGCCGCCTGCTGGGCTTCGAATAAGTCACAGCTCGTTTGAAAGAAATATGATATAATGATTTCGTTAGGAGGGATTTTTATGGCAACCTTTATCGTAGGGGCAATCATCACGGTGGGGCTCTATTACGCCCTGCGTCATGTCTATCGCAATTTCCGCATGGGACGCGAGGACTGCTGCGGCGGCAACTGTGCGGCCTGCAGCGGCCACTGCGCGGGCGGCCATGCCATCCTGCCGAAAAAAAGCGCCTGATGGCAGTGTAAAAAGCCACAAATAAATTTATGAGTTCCCCGTCATCTGTCAAGCAGCTCTCTTATGGGTAGACAGAGGCGGGGAACTGTGCTATCATAGCAAATAGAGATTTGTCTTTGAGGCGGGGAGCATTTCCCCACCGGCGGTAGAGCCCGCGAGCCTGTCCTTCGGGACGGGCATGATCCGGTGAGATTCCGGAGCCGACCGTATAGTCGGGATGAGAAAAGGCATGTACGTGTTACTGGCATGTAGTGAAGCCGTCGGCAAAGATTGGATATCTTTGCTGGCGGCTTTTTGTTTTCTCGAGTCTCATAAGCAGATTCATCAAATAACAGGAATTCTGAGGTGATGAAGAATGCAGGATGAAGATTTTATGCGCGAGGCATTGGCGCTGGCGCGCAACGCGGAGGGACGCACGTCGCCAAACCCCATGGTCGGTGCGGTCATCGTGCGTGACGGACGCATCATCGCGGCCGGCTGGCACAGGAAAGCCGGCACGCCGCACGCGGAAGTCCACGCGCTGCGCATGGCCGGGGACCTCGCAAAGGGCGCGACGCTCTATGTGACGCTGGAGCCGTGTTCGCACTATGGCCGCACGGGCCCCTGTGCCAAGGCCGTGGCCGAAGCCGGCATCAAGCGCGCGGTCATCGCGATGAAGGACCCGAATCCGCTCGTGTCGGGCCGCGGCATCGAGATTCTCGAAGAGGCGGGCATCGAAGTCAAGATCGGCGTGCTCGAAGAAGAAGCGCGCCGGCTCAATGAGGCATTTCTCAAGTGGGTGCCGCATAAGATGCCGTTTGTCGTTTTGAAGACGGCGATGACGCTCGACGGCAAGATTGCAACGTATACGGGCGAGTCGCAGTGGATTACGAATGAAGCATCAAGGCTGCGCGTCCATGAGTACCGCGATATCTACGACAGCATCCTCGTCGGCATCGGCACGGTGCTGCGCGATGACCCGAGCCTGACGACGCGTCTGCCGGACCATACGGGGAAAAATCCCGTGCGCATCATCGTCGACAGTCAGGCGCGCACGCCGCTCACGGCCAAAGTCGTGACGGACGGCAAGGCAAGGACCATCATCGCCGTGACGGAACAGGCCCCGCTGGAACGCATCAAAGCCTTAGAAAAGGCAGGAGCAGAGGTCATCACGGCGGGGACCGGTGCGCATGTCGACCTCAGAAATCTCCTGCAGCAGCTCGGTCAGAAGGAAATCTGCTCCGTCTTTGTCGAAGGCGGCGGCCGCATCAATTTTTCCCTGCTGCAGGAAGGTCTTGTCGACAAGGTCCACGCCTTCATTGCGCCGAAAATCATCGGCGGCAGCGAGGCGCTGACGCCGGTCGAAGGCGAGGGCTTTGCTTCGCTGCACGACGCTGTGGAGCTCCGCGACGTCAAGGTCGAGACGATCGACGGCGATATCCTGCTCACCGCCTACACGAAACACTGACATCCGCCGTGTTTCGGAGAGGAGTAAGTAGTACATGTTTACAGGAATCATAGAAGAGCTCGGCACGGTGGAGCGCATCGGCGGCGGCAGTCTCGTCATCGGTGCGAAAAAAGTCCTGACGGACGTGCAGGTTGGCGACAGCATCTCGGTCAACGGCATCTGCCTGACGGTCACGTCGTTTGACAGCCGCCATTTCACGGCCGATGTCATGCCGGAGACCGTCCGGCGCACCTCGCTTGCGGAGCTGCGTCAGGGCAGTCCCGTCAATCTCGAGCGTGCGCTGACGCTATCGTCAAGGCTCGGCGGCCATATCGTCAGCGGCCATATCGATGGCACGGGCACGATTGTCTCGCTGAAGGAAGAGGGCAATGCCATCCTCATGAAAGTGGCCGCAGAGCCTGCCATCCTGCGCGGCATTGTCGAGAAAGGCTCGGTGGCCCTCGACGGCATCAGCCTGACCGTGGCCGCTGTCACGGATACGGACTTCACCGTCTCGCTCATCCCGCATTCGCGCGAGGTCACGAATCTCGGCACGAAGAAGAAGGGCAGTCTTTTAAATATCGAGAATGACATCATCGGCAAATACATCGAGAAGATGATGCAGGGGGCCTATCTGCCCGAAGCGGAGCAGAAAAAGGAGAAAGCTGCAGCGTCAAAACTCACGCGGGCTTTCTTGCTCGAGAACGGGTTTTAAGCAAAAAGCTTCCTTATTATATAGGACAATACAATAAAGAAAACGATAGATAGAATCAAAGAACTGGAGTGAACAATATGTCAGATTTTGCAACGGTCGAACAGGCCATTGAAGATATCAAGAACGGCAAAATGGTCGTCGTCGTCGACGATGAGGACCGCGAGAACGAGGGCGACCTGATTGTCGCCGCGGAGACGGTCACGCCGCAGGACATCAACTTCATGGCAACGTATGCCAAAGGCCTTATCTGCACGCCGATTGACGGCAAGCGCCTCGATGAACTCAACATCAGCCAGATGGTCACGAACAACACGGACAATCACGAGACGGCTTTCACAGTCTCGATTGATGCCTACGACACGGAGACGGGCATTTCGGCGTTTGAGCGCTGCCAGACGGTCAAGAAGCTGCTCGACCCGAAGGCCAAGCCGGCTTCGTTCCGCCGTCCGGGCCATGTGTTCCCGCTGCGCTCCGTCGAGGGCGGCGTGCTGCGCCGTGCCGGCCATACGGAGACGACGACAGACCTCGCACGCCTTGCCGGTTTTTATCCGGCCGGCCTCTGCTGCGAAATCATGGATGACGACGGTCATATGATGCGCACGCCGCGCCTCAAGGAATTTGCCGAGAAGCATGGTCTGCACATCATCACGGTCAAATCCCTCATCGAGTACCGCAAGCGCACGGAGAATTTCGTGCATGAGGTTGCCGATGTCGACTTCCCGAGCAAATACGGCCATTTCCGCATTCATGCGTATGAGAACGAGCTCAACAATGAATGCGACATCGCCATCGTCAAGGGCGAGGTGCGCGGCAAGAAGGACGTGCTCGTGCGCGTTCATTCCGAGTGCCTGACAGGCGATGCACTTGGCTCCATGCGCTGCGACTGCGGCGACCAGCTGGCACTGGCCCTCAAGAAAATCGAAAAAGAGGGCGAGGGCGTTGTGCTCTACATGCGTCAGGAAGGCCGCGGTATCGGCCTCGCGAATAAGATGCGCGCCTATGCGCTGCAGGACCAGGGCCGCGATACGGTCGAGGCCAACGTCGAGCTCGGCTTTGCGCCGGACCTGCGCGACTACGGCATCGGCGCGCAGATTCTCGCGGACCTCGGCCTCACGAGCATCCGTCTCATGACGAACAATCCGGCCAAGCGCGCCGGTCTTGAGGGCTACGGCCTTGAAATCACGGGCCGCGTGCCGCTGCAGGTCCATGCCAATAAGTTTGACAAGCGCTACCTGACGGTCAAGAAAGTCAAGATGGGCCATCTGTTCAGCGATGAGACGCTGAAATAAACGGCAGCGTCAGCAGACTCAGCGATAAAAGTCAATTGACCATAAGAACATAATGTTTAGGAGGAATTCCCATGGCAAATGTATATGAAGGTTTTGTATCCGGCAAGGGCCTGAAGTTCGGCATTGTCGTCGCCCGTTTCAATGAGTTCATCACGAGCAAGCTCCTCGGCGGCGCTCTTGACACGCTGCACCGCCACGAGACGAATGACGATGACATCGACGTCGCCTGGGTGCCGGGCGCTTTCGAGCTGCCGCTCGTCGCCAAGAAGATGGCTGAATCGGGCAAGTACGATGCCGTCATCTGCCTCGGTGCCGTCATTCGTGGTTCGACGACGCATTACGACTATGTCTGCAATGAGGCCTCGAAGGGCATTGCACAGGTCGGCATGCAGACGGGCGTGCCGACGATCTTCAGCGTCGTGACGACGGAGAACATCGAGCAGGCCATCGAGCGCGCAGGCACGAAGGCCGGCAACAAGGGCGCGGACGGCGCGATGTCGGCTATGGAAATGGCCAATCTCCTGAAGAAACTCGGCTGAGGCGCTGTTTTTTCGTAAAGAACAGCAGAAAGAAGGAATTTTTATGAAAATCGGCATCATCAGCGATACGCACGGCCATGAAATGGCCTGGGCGCATGCCTGTGAACGTTTTTTCAAGGGCGCAGACCTCATCCTGCATGCGGGCGATGTGCTCTACCACGGTCCGCGCAACCCGATGAAAGCGGACTACAATCCGGCGGGACTCGTCCAGCGCATCAATGCGTGCGAGATTCCTGTCGTCATCGCCAAGGGCAACTGCGATTCCTCTGTCGATGCGAGCTGCCTCGAGCTGCCGATTGAGGCGCCGTACGCCTATGTCGTCTGGGAAGGCAAACGCATCATCGTCACGCACGGCGACGCCGTCATGACGGACGCGGAAAAAGACGCCATGGCCAAGCACCTCAAGGCCGACCTCTTTATCAGCGGCCACATCCATCAGACCGTACTCGAGAAGCGCGGCAATACGATTTTCCTCAACCCGGGCTCCGCGGCCCTTTCGAAGCGCGCCGACGGCCGCAATACGGTCGCGACGCTTGAGAACGGCAAAATCCGCATCTTCGATATCGATACGAAGGACGTGCTGATGGAACTCGATGTTTAAATTTTAAAAGAAGCTGTTTTATATAGGAAGGAATCTATGAAAGATCATCTCGTAAAAGCGGTGGCGGACGGCGTGCGCGTTTATGCGGCTGTCACGACGAACCTCGTCAATGAGGCCATCCGCCGCCATGACTGCTATCCCGTCGCTGCGGCGGCCCTCGGCCGCACGATGACGGGGGCACTGCTGCTCGCGGCCAATCTCAAGAATCGGGAAGCCCTGACCATCACGTTTGACGGCCACGGCCCCCTCGGCAAAGTCACGGCCGACGCGACGCCTGAGGGCTTTGTGCGCGGTGCTGTCGGCAATCCGCACGTCGACCTGCCCTTAAACAGCAAGGGCAAAATCGATGTCGGCGACGGTGTCGGCACGAACGGCATGGTCACGGTCACGCGCTTCACAGGGCTCAAAAATCCCATCACGGGCAGCGTGGCTATCACGGACGGCGAGATTGCCGACGATTTGACGAAGTATCTGTTCGTCTCGGAGCAGACGCCGTCGAGCGTCGGTCTCGGCGTGCTCATCAATACGGACCTCAGCTGCCTGGCAGCGGGCGGCTTCATCATCCAGCCGCTGCCGGATGCGACGGGCGAAGTCATCGACAGGCTCGAAGCAAACCTCAAAAAGGTCAACTCTGTCTCGCATATGGTCGAGCAGGGCCTCGACGCGAAGGGCATCATCGCCGAAGTCCTGCAGGGCTTCGATGTCGACTATCTGACGACGACGGACCTCGCCTTCCGCTGCCCGTGCTCAAAAGAACGCATCAGCGAAGTTCTCTTAAGCCTCGGCCAGAAGGACCTTGAGAGCCTGATTGCCGACGGCCACGCCGAAGTCTGCTGCCATTTCTGCAACGAGAAATACCAGTTCACGAAGGAAGAACTGCAGGCCATCTACGACAAAGCCATGGCCAATCGCCAGAAAAAAGCACAAGACTGATATTGTAAAATAAAAGTCTCTCCAGCATCCCGTCTTCATGCGGGCTGTTGGAGAGACTTTTTATTTTTTGATGTAAATGATACATCAGTCTTTCTGCTGCTGCAGATAAGCGCGGATGCCGCGGACGCAGAGGTCGTGGTCTTCATCACTCGTAAGGCCGCAGACGGTAATGGAACCCACGACGCCGGCTCCTTCAATCGTCAGGGGGAAGGAGCCGCCAACCGCCTGAAACTGTTCCGGGTCGAGCAGGCTCGCTTCTTCAAATGTCGTGCCGTCGGCTTTAAACATCTCACCTACGTATTTGGATGAATGAAAAAAGCGGTCAACAACGCGTTTTTTCCGGTCGTACCAGTGACCGTTTTCCGGCATCGTGCCGTCCATGAGATGCGAAAAGAGCACGTGGCGGTTCTTTTCAATCTTGATGCCGATGGGGCCTTTGCCTTCTTTTTCGGCCATCTGCACGAAGAGCAGGCCGAGCTTCAGGGCATCGCGGCTCGTGAACGACGGAAAGACGAGTTCTTTTTCCAGCTGCAGCAGGGCTTCACACGTATCCATAGCAATCCCTCCAAATAAAAAAACCTATATTATGAATTTTAAATAATGCCAGACAATTAGTCAAGGACTATCCTGTCATCTTTCTTTTGTAAATTTTTAATGGAAATGTGACTCCTTCATTGCAAAAAACTCGTGAAAATGGTAGTATGTAGAAGTGTGCCGGATGTAGGGCACAAATTCAAAAGAAAAGAGATTTTAACTATGTCTATGTGGAAAAAAGTTTGCGCTGGCATGCTCAGCGCCGCACTCATGACGGGTGCTGCTGGTACGGTCTTTGCTGCCGAGTCGACGGATGAAGTCGTTTCGCTCGTCAATCAGCCGGGTCAGCCGCTCGTGACGACGACGGCTGCGAAGACTGCGACGACGGCCGCTGCTCCGGCCGCCACGACGGCTGCAAAGACGGAAGCACCGGCAAAAGTTGAACTTGCAGATAAACTCGTCATCAACCTCGCCGCCCGTTCGCTCGCTGCCATCCGCGGCAATCAGAAAGTTGCGCTCTATCCAATTGGACCGGGCAAGACGACAACGCCGACCCCGACCGGCTATTACAAGGTCATTGACAAAGAAGTCAACCCGACCTGGACGGACCCGGGCGATGCTTCGGCTTCGATCCCGTCCGGCCCGTCGAACCCGCTCGGCTATCGCTGGATCGGCATTGGCGGCAACTACGGCATCCATGGCACGAACCATCCGGATTCCGTCGGCCACTATGTCTCGAACGGCTGCATCCGCATGCATGAAGAAGATGTCGAGAAAATCTACGACATGGTCGAGGTCGGCACGCCGGTCGAGATCACGTACAACCGCATCGTTGTCGAGAAGACTCCGGATGACCAGATTGCCTATTACATCTATCCGGACGGCTACGGCTGGCAGAATGTCACGGCTGCTGACGTCGACAAATGGCTCGCTGGCTACGGCGTGGCCGATTTCGTAAACGATGCCGATGTCGAGCAGAAAATCGCCGCTTCCGACGGCAATCCGACGTATGTCGCCAAGGTTTATCCGCTTTACGTCAACGGCCAGAAGCTCAAGGGCAAAGCCGTCATCCAGAACGGCATGACGTATCTGCCGGCTGTTGAACTCGCTGAGGCTGACAAGGTATCGCTCGGCTGGAAGCCGGAAGAGAAGAAGCTCATCAGCACGTACGGCGAAGCTGCAGGCTATCAGAAGAAAGACACGCTTTACTGCGATGCCAAGGATGTTGATACGCTCTATCATCTCGAGGGCGGCCTCGACAAGAGCGGCAATTTCTCGCTGAAGAATAAAGCGAAGGCAGCTGAAGCTGCAAAAGCCGAGACGACGGCTGAGGCAGCAAAAGATGTAAAGACTGCTGAAACAAAAGCAGAGAAAGCCGAGACGGCAGCCAAGACGGCTGAAAAGACCGTCAAGGCCGCTGCTTCAGAAGCAAAAGCAAAATAAGCGGCAATATGCCTTTATGTACCGGAACTGGCTTTGAGGCTGGTTCCGGTCAATTTTTCAAATGAGAAGATGCAAAAGGGGGATTCCATGTGAAGCAGGAACAAGCGGCCGGTGAAAAAAAGCAGAAAAAACGATTCATTGTTCTCGATGGCAGCAGCCTGATTTACCGCGCCTTTTACGCACTGCCCGATTTCAATGACTCGCACGGGCAGCCAACCGGCGCCATCTTTGGCTTCTCGAATATGCTGACGAAGCTCATGACGGAGCAGAAGCCCGACCTCATGGCCCTGGCTTTCGATAAAAGCCGCCATACGTTCCGCACGGAGCGCTATGCGGCCTACAAGGGCACGCGCGACAAGACACCGGAAGAGCTCCTCGCGCAGCTGCCGCTGCTGCGTGAATTCGCGGACTGCATGGGCCTGCCCTTCCTTGAAAAAGACAATTACGAAGCAGATGACATCATCGGCACGCTCGCCACGCAGGCGGCAGCAAAGGACTATGATGTTCTCGTCGTCACAGGCGACCGCGATGCGCTGCAGCTCGTGCGGCCGAACCTGCGCGTGTTCTTTACGAAACGCGGTACTTCCAATATTAAGGCCTACGATACGGATGTGTTCAAGGAAGAATACGGCTTTGAGCCCATCAAGCTCATTGACCTCAAGGGCCTCATGGGCGATGCGTCCGATAATATCCCGGGCATTCCGGGGGTCGGCCCGAAGACGGCCGCCAAACTCCTGCTCGAGTATGGCTCCCTCGAAAATGTTCTCGCGCATATTGATGATATTTCGGGCAAGAAGCTCAAGGAGCGTTTGACGGCGTATGCCGAGCAGGCACGCCTGTCAAAGGAGCTCGCGACAATTGAACTGCACGTGCCGGACCTGACATTTGCCGAGGCCGACTATGTACTTAAGCCGGATATGGAAAAGATGCAGTCTTTCTGCGACGCACACGAACTGCGCACGGCCTGGAAGAATCTCCAGAACCTTCTTGGACCGGCGGAAATCACGCTGGACCTCAGCAGTGTCGAAGCCGCTGACCTCAGCTATGAGGAATGGAGCGCGGAGGATGTCCGGAAGGCAGCGGAAAAATCCGTTTATCTGGCAGTTTCGGGTATTTTCAAAGGAGCGGCGCCGTTTGCCTCACTGGAAGGCATGGCAGTTGCGTCCGGTCCTTACGATAAAGAGAGCAAAGCCGGCTTTGTCCGCAAGGGCAGCGAGGCCTTCGAAGCTCTGCTCTCTGTCATGGAATCCGACAAGCGCATTATCGTCTTCGGCCTCAAACGCTATGATCAGGCGGGCATCCGTGCCTATAAGGATTTTGAAGACATCGAGCTTTCCGCGTATCTGTTGGAACCGGAGCGCTCGAAGTACAATCTTGCAGAGCTTTCGCTGAAATATCTGCAGGAAGCCGCGCCGGAAGAATTTGTCGATTCGCACAGCCAGGCCGTATGGGAGGCCGTGACGCTCTGCCGCCTTTACCCCTTGCTCGGTGCAAGACTCGAGGAGGAAAAGCTCATGCATCTGCTCGAGACCATCGAGCTGCCTCTTGTCGAGGTCCTCGCCGCGATGGAACAGAACGGCGTTTACGTCAACCGCGCCCATCTTGCCGAGAAGACACAGGAAGTCGGCGACAGGCTCACGGGCATCGAGCAGGATATCTACACGCTGGCCGGCCATACCTTCAACATCAATTCGCCCAAACAGCTCGGCACGGTCCTCTTTGAGGAACTTGGCCTGCCGGCGCGCAAGAAGACGAAGACGGGGTACTCGACGAATGCCGAAGTCCTCGAGAGTCTGCGTGATGAGCATCCAATTATTGAACAGATTCTTGCCTTCCGCCTCTGGAGCAAGCTCAAATCGACGTATCTTGACGGCATTTCCGCGCTGATTCGCGAGGACACGGGCCGCGTGCACACGAGCTTTAACCAGACGGTCACGGCGACGGGCAGACTTTCAAGCTCGGACCCGAACCTGCAGAACATCCCCGTGCGCACGGAAGAAGGCCGCATGATAAGAGCTCTCTTTGAGCCGGGGGAGGGCTACGATTATCTGCTCTCGGCCGATTATTCGCAGATTGAGCTCCGCCTGCTCGCGCATATGTCGGGCGATGAGAGCTTCATCGATGCGTTCAGGCGCAATCAGGATATTCACGCGCGCACGGCTGCGGAGGTCTTTGGCCTTCCTCTTGATGAGGTTACGCCGGAGCTGCGCCGCCATGCCAAGGCCGTCAATTTCGGCATTGTCTACGGTATCAGCGACTACGGCCTCGCGCGCAATCTGCACATATCGCGCAAAGAAGCGGGCGAATACATCAGCCGCTACTTTGAGCGTTATCCGGGCGTGAGGGACTTTATGGACAAGGTCGTCGCCGAGGCCCATGAGACGGGTTATGTCACGACGATGTTCGGACGCCGCCGCGAGCTGCCGGCCATCAAGAGCCGCAATTTCAATCAGCGCATGCTCGCCGAGCGCATGGCCATGAACACGCCGATTCAGGGCACGGCCGCCGATGTCATCAAACTCGCGATGATTGCGGCTTATCATAAGCTGCAGGCAGCCGGCGTCAAGAGCCGCATCCTCTTACAGGTCCATGATGAACTCGTGCTCGAAGTCAGGGAGGAAGAACTCGAGACGGTCCAGTCCATCCTCAAAGAATCGATGGAACACGTCGTCGAACTTTCCGTACCGCTCGTCATCGACATTCACTGGGGCAGGAACTGGGCTGAGGCCAAGTAACCGTTTTATATGACTTTTTTATGATTTTGTTTGTTGGGAAGTTTGTTGGGAAGAGGGAGCCGTTATGCCGGAACTGCCAGAGGTCGAAGTCATCCGCCGTTATCTCGATACTGCCCTGCGCGGACGTCTCATCGAGGATGTCAGCATCCTGCGGCCGCAGCAGATCGAGCGTCCGGAGCCTGCAGATTTTGTCAGGCTCGTGACGAATCAGGTCATCGAGAGTTTTTCGCGCCGAGGCAAATACCTCTGCATGCATTTTAAGAGCGGCAGCCGCGTGTTTTTTCATCTGCGCATGACGGGCAGCCTCGTTTACGAGCCGTCGGGCAGGACGGACGACCCCTATGCGAGGGTTATTTTTTCCCTGTCGGATGGGGGCCTTTTGGTCTTTGCTGATATCCGCACGTTTGGCAGGCTTTACGGCCTCAGAGCGGACGAACAGGATGCGGTCATCAGGGGACTTGCGTCTTTGGGACCGGAGCCCCTTTCACCGGATTTTTCGCCCGCCTATCTGGAAGCAGCCGTCAAGGGCAGGAAACAGCCCATCAAATCGTTTCTTTTAGACCAGCGCCATGTGGCCGGTATCGGCAATATCTATGCCGACGAAGCCTTGTTTAGGGCGCGCATTTTTCCGGGACGCCCGGCGGCGAGCCTGACGAAGGAGGAATGTCAAAGGCTGCAAAAGGCCGTGCGCAGTGTCCTGCAGGATGGCCTGAGGGACGGCGGCACGACGTTCCGCGATTACCGCAACGGCGAGGGCGGTCATGGACATCATCAGGAGCATCTCTTTGTCTATCACCGCGAGGGTGAGCCCTGCCGACTTTGCGGTGCGCGGATTGAGAAATTTACGCTTGGCGGCCGCGGCACGCATTTCTGCCCGCACTGCCAGCCCCGTCGGACCGCGGGTAAGCGGGAAGGAGAAGACGACAGATGAAGCGCATTGGACTGACCGGCGGCATTGCGAGCGGCAAGAGCACGGCCGCGGCCATTTTGCGGGAGCTCGGGGCGCGCGTGCTTGACGCCGATGCCGTGGCGCATGAATTGACGGCATCAGGACAGCCTCTTTACGAGGCGTATGTCCGCCACTTCGGCCCTGAGGCCGTTTTTCGGGACGGCCGCCTTGACAGAAGGGCGATTGGCCGGCTCGTCTTTTCAAGTCCTGCTGAGAAACGATGGCTCAATGAAACATCGCATCCGCTGATCCGCAGAGCCCTGCAGGAGCAGATGGCACAGGCGGAAGCGGAAGGTCTGCCGGCCGTGGTCCTCGATATCCCGCTGCTCTTTGAGTCGGGCTGGCAGAACCATCTCGATGAAGTCTGGCTTGTCTATGTGCCGGAGAACGTACAGCTCACACGGCTTATGGCCCGGAATGGCTACGGCCGCACGGAAGCCATGAACCGCATCAAAGCGCAGCTTTCTATTGAAGAAAAGAGAAAGCGCGCGGATATCGTCATCGATAATACAGGAAACACAGCAGAGCTCCGGCAGCAGCTCGTAAAACTTTGGCAGCAGTCAGCAGGAGAAAAGCGAGAAGGTGAGAAGGGAAAACATGCAGCTGCATCAATCTGATTTTTTGGAACGCGTACAGAAGGCACGCAGGCGCACGGGCCGCAAATACCTTTATATCCTGGTCAGCAGCCTGGCCTGCCTGGCTTTTGCCATTTACATGGTCTGGTCGTCCGAGTCGTTCCAGCGCCAATATCTTTACCCTTTCCCTTACCGTGATACCGTCGAGGAGTATGCGGACCGCTACCATGTCGACCCGTATCTCGCGGCGGCCGTCATCAAGACGGAAAGCAAATTTCAGGATGGCGTGCACTCGCACCGCGGGGCCATCGGGCTCATGCAGCTCATGCCGGACACGGCGGAATGGATTGCGGGCCAGCTCGATGATAACGCGTATTCCATCGATGCCATCCACGAGCCGGAGCGCAATATCCGCTACGGCATCTGGTATCTGCGTTCGCTGCAGCGCGAATTTGACGGCAATGACGTCTTGGCACTCGCAGCCTACAACGCGGGCCGCGGCAATGTGCAGGCATGGATTCGCGAAAACGGCTGGCCGGCCGATTTTCATGATATCGATGCCATCCCGTATCAGGAAACGCGCGAATACGTCAGGAAAGTCCTGATGACCGAGCGCAAATATCGGGAACTCTATGCTGGCGGACAAAAGGCAGAGAAAGGCCAATAACATGAAATAAGGCAAGCGGACACTGAACACGACAAAAATCCGGGGCAGAAAATGCCTCGGATTTTTTATTGCCTGCTGATTTTGCTTTACACCATTACAGAAAAAATGTATATTTTTGCCTGTATGTCATGGGGAGAAAGCCATTTGCTTATTTTTCTGAAAATAAAGGATTTTGGCGTTTGGGCGCGAAGATGAGCAGTAAGAAACGAATCAAATGAATGAAGCGAACAGAAAGCGTCAGAAGTCGGAAAATAAAAAGAAAGAAGGTCAGATGAGCGAAAGGGGTGCTTTTCTTGGAAGAAAAGGAGATACTTTGGCAAAATCTCGTGCGCGAGGCTGTGCATGAGGTGCGTTATGGCGGCGTGCCGGCGGTCCGGCAGGAAAGAGCGCGGGGACAGGAGAAAAAATCTCTGCTGCAGGCCGGCGGGCTGAGTGCGGAACCGTCATTTTCGAGCATTATCCGGCTGGTGGATTTCATCCTGCAGCAGGCGGCCGTGCTGCAGGCCAGTGACATCCACATCGAACCGCAGGAAAGGAACATCCGCCTGCGTTTTCGCGTCAGCGGCATCCTGCAGGAGGTCATGCAGATGCCCGAGATCATCGGGCAGGCCGTCGTTTCGCGCCTCAAGGTCATGGCCGGCATGGATATCGCCAAAAAGCAGCTGCCGCAGGACGGCCATATTCACCTCGAGACAGCGGGACTCACCGCCGATATCCGCGTTTCGTCGCTGCCGGCTGCACATGGCGAGGTCATGGTCATGCGCCTGATGAATATGTCAGGGAAGCTTCTGAGCATCGATGAACTCGGCTTTGCCGCGCAGGATGCAAAGAAATTCCGCGGGCTCATTCACCGCCCTTCGGGCATGATGGTGCTCTGCGGCCCGATGAATTCAGGCAAGACTTCATCTCTTTACGCAGCCCTGGCCGAGCTCAATACGCCCGACCGCAATCTCGTCACGCTGGAAGACCCCATCGAACGGCTTCTCGCAGGCGTTAACCAGGTGGAGATCAACGCGCAGGCCGGCCTGACGTATGTTGCGGGACTGCGCGCCGTGCTCCGGCAGGACGTCACGGGCATCCTGCTCGGCGAAATACGCGACGAGGAAACAGCGGCCATGGCCGTGCGCATTGCCTTGACGGGGCACCTCCTGATGACGACCATTCATACGGAAAATGCGGTGGCCGTCATCTACCGGCTGCTCGAGATGGGCATTGCGCCGTATCTTCTCGCGGCGACGCTGGCGGGCATCGTTTCACAGCGCCTTGTGCGCAGGCTCTGTCCGCACTGCCGCGAAGTGGATCCGGCAGGCAGGAGGGAAGCGGAATCCCTTCTGCTGCTGGCAGGACAGGAAGCAGGGGGAGGCGCGAACGCAGCGGAACTGCCCGCCATATTCTACCGGAGCTGTGGCTGTGAAATGTGTCACGGCACGGGCTATCTTGGCCGCACCCTGCTCGCGGAAATCCTCGTGCCTGACGATACCGTGCGCGAAGGCATCCTGCAGCGCATTCCGCGGCGCAGGATGGAGGAGCTCGCGCGTCAAAGCGGCATGAAGAGCCTGCTGGAAGACGGCATCAGCAAGGCGGGGCAGGGCGTCACGTCGCTTTCGGAAGTCAGGAGGGTGCTCTATGGCGGCTGAGACGTTGGAACAAAATGGACAAACTCTTTGGCAAAAGCTGCTGGAACGGGCTCTGCAGGATGGGGCCAGTGACCTTTACCTTACGGCTGGACAGCCTGCCTTCCTGCGCAGAAACGGCCTGCTGGAAAAAGTCACTTTGCCGGCAGGGGCCGAATCATCGCAGGCAGATGTGCCGGCCGATGGTGCTGCCCCTGCTTTTGAGGATGCGTTTTTAAAGGATGATTTTATGGAGCAGCTGGCCCAGACGTTTTTGACCGCCGGCCAGCAGCGGGGCTTGGCACGTGGGCAGGAAGTCGACTTTTCGCTGACGTTTGCTGGGCAGCGGCTGCGCGGCAATTTTTATCAGCAGCAGAATCATCTGGCCCTTGTCCTGCGCTTCCTGCCGCAAAAAATTCCCTCTCTGCAGGAAATTCATGCGCCGGCGGCCCTCTATGATTTATTAGAGGCCAAAAGGGGACTCGTGCTCGTGACGGGCAGCACGGGTTCGGGCAAGACGACAACGCTCGCATCCTTTCTGCAGGCCGTGAATGAAAAGCGTGCGGCTCATATTCTGACGCTGGAGGACCCGATTGAATATGTCTTTCCGCCGGCAAAGTGCTTTATCAGTCAGCGCGAGCTCGGGCGGGATTTTTCCTCGTTTGCCGGCGCTCTGCGCAGTGCCCTGCGTGAAATGCCCGACATTTTGCTCGTCGGCGAGATACGCGACCGCGAGACGATGACGACGGCCCTGCAGGCAGCCGAGACGGGGCTTCTCGTGCTCGGCACGCTGCATACGCGCGGGGCAGCCGAGGCCGTGCGGCGCATGGAGAATTTCTACCCGCCTGAGCAGCAGCCCATCGTGCGGGCGGAAATCGCGGAGGTCTTTACGGCCGTTTTTGCGCAGCAGCTCCTGCCGGCGCGCGCGGGCGGCCGCGTGCCGCTCGTCGAGGTCCTTCTGCGTGAGCCCGCTGTCTGCAGCCTGATTCGGCAGGGCCGGTACAGCCAGCTCGAGGGCGCGATGATGAGTCATCAAAGGGAACATATGCAGACGCGCGGCCTCGCACTGCAGAGGCTTTGGCAGCAGGGGCTTTTGTCCGCTGCTGTTTATGAAGAAGTGCGATGCAGTCTCAGAGGAGAAATACTATGAGCTTTTTTATTTATGAAGCGCGCAGCCGCAGCGGCGAATTCTTCGAGGGCTGCGTCGAGGCGCGGAACAAGCGCGAAGCGGCAGGCCTTATACGCAGAAGGGGGCTTTGGATTGCCTCACTGAGACAGAAGGAAACAGAGGCGGAGAACTTTTCTTATGGGCAGCAGGGGCCGCGGGCAGAAAAAGCCAGACTGCTGTCATCGTTTGGCAGGACATTTTGGCATCGGCGGCTGGACAGCAGACTGCGCATCGTCTTTGTGCGGCAGCTCGCGGTCATGCTGCAGACCGGTCTTCCCATCCATCAGGCCCTGCAGATGCTATTGCAGTCCGACGGGGATTCTGCTTATCGCCGCAGCCTGCAAAAGCTGCTCTCCGGCATCATGGCAGGCCGGCCGTTTCACGAAATGCTGCGGCAGCATCCGGAGCTTTTTCCGGCTGCTCTCTGCGGTTTTGTCGAAGCCGGCGAGAAGAGCGGCTCACTCGCGGCGATTTTTGCGAAACTGGCTGCTTTTGAGGAGCACCGCTATGAGGCGCGCGAGGCTCTAAAATCGTCTTTGCTCTATCCCATCGCGCTTTTCGCCGCTTCCATTTTGGCCATCGTGCTCATGGCCGTCTTTGTCATGCCGACATTTGCGGGCCTGCTGCAGGATATGCAGGTCGAACTGCCGTGGCCCACGCGTTTTTTGCTTTTTGCCATGGCTTTTTTTACAGAGCATGGCCTTTTGCTGCTCGCACTGCTGACTGCTGCGGTATGTTTCCTTTGGGGCCTGTGGCAGCAGCCAAAGTGCCGAATTTTCTTTGATCGCTGGTTCCTACGGCTGCCTTTTTTCGGTGCCCTGCAGCAGTACGCCCTGTGGCGGCTGCTTTTCGAGCTCTTGGGGACGATGCTGGAAAACGGCCTGCCGCTGCTCTCGGCCCTGCATATGGCCGAAAAGGTGCCCGCGAATCTTGCGCTGCGCGAAAATCTGCGGCAGATCTGCCGGCAGGTGGAGTCGGGCAAGTCCTTCGCTTTGAGCCTGCAGCAGCAGAAATGCTGTCCCGCCATCCTGACGGAACTCTTAGCGGCAGGTGAGGCAGCGGGCACGCTCGCTTTGATGATGGGCAGGGCCGCATCCTTTGCCGATACCGCCGTCCGGCAGCGCTCTGCGCGCCTCGGCGCCATGGCCGAGCCCCTGCTGATTTTACTCGTCGGCGGCCTCGTCTTTTTCTTCGTGCTCTCCGTCATGCTGCCCCTCTTAACGACAATGGACGCCCTGATGTAGGACGTCCATGCAAAGAGAATATGAAGTTATTTGCTCAGAAGTTTTTTCTTGAGCTCGCGGTAATGGCGCGTGTAGTAGGCGCCGTTCTGGGCCTCGCGGTGGTCGAAGCCATAGGCGCGGCGGCTGACGGCGAGGATTGGCGGGGCCTGGATGCGCTTGGCGATGGCCATGCCCGTGAAGAGGTTCCACCAGCGTTCGAGGTCCTTGATGAAGTCTTCGGCCGTCGGGAAGTATTTCGCGACGAGGCCTTTTTCGCAGCCGAGGTTTTCCTCGACCGTGCCGGCCTCGTACCATGTGAGCAGGTCTTCAGGCGTCGCTTTCTGCCAGCGCTCGACAAACGAGCGGAACAGGAAATCGTGATACGGGTATTTAATCGGGTCGCCCTTGCCTTCGTCGACGTTCTGCGCGGAAGAAAGCTCGGCCGACGGCACGATGTCGATGATGCCCTGCGGCACGACTTCGCGGCCGTAGATGGTATCGTTGAGATAATGGGCGAGGGCGTAGACCTGGAATTTCCAGAGGTCGGCAAGCGCCGCGAGGAAGCCCGACTGGTCGCCGTAGAGCGTCGAATAGCCGACGGTTGTCTCGGCCTTGTTGGCGTTGCAGGTGAAGCCGCCGCCAAACGCTGCGGCAGCGCCGGCAAGCACGCGCGCACTGCGGTCGCGCGCCTGAATGTTCTCGGCGACGAACGACGAGACCTTGAGATGCGACTCCGTGCCCGTCGCGAGGTTGACCATCGGCGTCGTCTCGAGCTGTTTTATCGTGTGGTCGACGGATTCCTGAATCGGCACAATCATATACTGACAGTCGAGGTTGTTCGCGAGCTGCTGCGAAAGTCCCTTCGTCGTCGCGGAGTTGAAGACGCTCGGCATATTGACGAGCAGCAGATTTTCCGGGCCGACAACCTTGGCGTAAAGGGCCGCGGCTACAGCCGAGTCGATGCCGCCCGAGATGCCGATGACGATTTTCTTCATGTGGATATTGGCGAGGAAGTGGCCGATGCCGTAGTGCAGGGCGCGGTAGATATGCGCGATGTCGGGTTCCTCGGCCTCTTTTTCGGCCGGCATGTCCTTCATTTTGGCGAGCGGCAGAATGGTGAGTTCTTCCTTATATTCTGGCAGCGTCTTGACGACAGCGCCGTTTTCATTATAGGCCGTACTCGAGCCGTCGAAGGTGTAGACGGTCTTGCCGTTGTTCTGCAGGCCGATGCAGTTGACGTAGAAGAGCGGCACGCCGGCCTCCTTGGCCTGACGTCCGAACACGCGGTTGCGCTTGTCATTTTTGCCGAGCGTGTACGGCGATGCCGAGATGTTGACGTAGAAGTCGAGCTGTTCCTTTTCTTCGAGCAGTTCAAACGGCGCAAACTCGTAATCGTCGCTCCAGCCGTCCTCGCAGAGTAGGCAGCCGGCGCGGTAATGCTCGCCGCGAATTTTGAGCGTGACCGGCGAGAGCAGCTTGGAAGGCGTCGTGCCAAGCTCGCGCGCGAGCTTCTGCAGGCTGAAGAAATGGCGCGTGTCGTCGAATTCGCGGTAATTCGGCATGAGCGTCTTTATCGTGTAAGGATACGGCATGTTGTCGGGCTGCACGAGCTCGCCGTCGCGCGCGATGAAGAACGCGTTGTACTTGCGCACGCGGCCGTCGTTGTTCTTTTTCTGCCAGTCGACGGCGACGTTGCCGAACATGACCGTGATGTCCTTCGAGGCGGCAATGATGTCGCGGCCGTAGCTTTCGCAGTCGCGCAGGAAAGCCGGCTGCTCCCACGTATCGCCGAGGAAGTAGCCCGGCACGGCCATCTCCGGGAAGATGACGACGTCGGCGCCCTTCTGGCGGGCTTCTTCGATGAAGCGCAGGATTGTGGCGGTGTTCTGGTCTGGATGGCCCGGAATGACTTCCATCTGTGCCATGGCAATGTTCAACAAGTTCAACATCCTTTCCTATATTACAGAAGCAGTGAAAAATATTCATCCTTATGATAGGAGTGTAAACACATGGTCAAAATCGTATTTTCCGAGGTGACAAATTGCAGATTTCTATAGGATTCCCCGGAATTGTATGATATAATGACTAATGTCCAGCTGTATGAAGCAGTGATTTGCTGACTTCAGACAGCCCGCTATCATTTTAGCATAGTTTGATTCATTTATAAATGGAAAGAAAGAGGCGATTGTTTTGAAATACAGCAGCACAAGAGGAAATGCCGAAAAGCTCGACTCGGCCAGAGCCATCATCCGCGGTCTGGCAGCCGACGGCGGCCTTTTCGTGCCTGACGCGATGCCGCAGGTTGACATGGCCTTCATCGAAGGGTTGCAGAAGCTTTCTTATGAAGAGCGCGCAGCGAAGGTGCTCGGCCTGTTCCTGACGGATTACACGGCCGATGAGCTCAAAGGCTGTGTGACGCGCGCCTATGACAACGGCCGTTTCGATACGGTGAAGCGCGCTCCCGTCAAGGCCGTGGCCGACAAGAGCGTCCTTGAGCTCTGGCACGGTCCGACGAGTGCGTTCAAGGATATGGCCCTGCAGCTCCTGCCGCAGCTCATGAGCACGGCCCTCAAGAAGACGGGCGAGAAGGACGAGGTCCTGATTCTCGTCGCGACGTCGGGCGATACGGGCAAAGCAGCGCTCGAGGGCTTCCGCGATGTGCCGCAGATTTCCATCATGGTCTTCTACCCGCAGGGCGGTGTCAGCCGCATCCAGCAGCTGCAGATGCTCACGCAGGAAGGCAAGAATGTCAACGTCACGGCCGTTACGGGTAACTTCGACGATGCGCAGAGCGGCGTCAAGATGATTTTCGGCGACAAGGCCTTCAATGAAGAGCTCGCCAAGAAGGGCATCCGCCTGTCCTCGGCCAACTCCATCAACTGGGGCCGCCTCGTGCCGCAGATTGTCTACTATTTCAGCGCTTATGCCGACCTTCTTTCTGCCGGAACCATCAAAGCCGGCGAGGAAATCAACTTCACCGTGCCGACGGGCAATTTCGGCGACATCCTCGCAGGCTTCTACGCCAAATGCATGGGCCTGCCCGTAAACAAGCTCATCTGCGCGTCAAATGCCAACAACGTCCTGACGGATTTCCTGCGCACAGGCGTTTACGACAGAGAGCGCGACTTCTTTAAGACAATTTCGCCGTCGATGGATATCCTGATTTCGAGCAACCTCGAGCGACTGCTCTATCATATGACAGGTGATACGGCCAAAGTCGCCGGCTGGATGAAGGAGCTTCAGGAACAGGGCCGCTACGATGTCGGCAGCGAACTGCTCGCCAAAATCCAGCAGACGTTCTGGGCTGACTGGACCTCAGATGAAGATACGGAACACTGCATCGGAAATCTCTACGAAAAGACGCATTACGTCGCTGACCCGCACACGGCCGTTGCCTGGAGCGTAGCGGAAAAATACCAGCAGGCAACGGGGGATAAGCACCACATGGTCGTCGTCTCGACGGCCAGCCCGTATAAGTTCAACGGCAGCGTCCTTGAGGCCCTCGGCGTCAAGACCGAAGGCGTCGACGAGTTCACGCTGCTTGACGAGCTGCAGGCGCGCAACGAAGACAAGACCCCGGAGGGCCTTGCCTCCCTGCGCACGAAGGAAATCCGCCACCACGGCGTCTGCGAACCCGAGACGATGGAAGATGCCGTCATGGCTTTCGCTTCTTCTAAAACAGAATAACTGCATCGGGTAAAATCGGGTAAAACAGATAAGAGAAATGACGCGAATTTCAGGCGTTATTTCTCTTATTTTTATGGAAGCAAATGGGAATAATACCAATAAATAAAACGTTAAAAAATGTGCAAAGAAATATTTGACATTTATGAATGGATAAGTTAATATAATAACTGTGTTGAGGATATCACATGAAAATGAACAGCGATTTCCATAGGGCAAAAAGAAAATCCTTTCTTTTGTAACGCTTTATGGTGAGGAGCGGGGAGTTTTGTGTGAATGTCCCAAGAGGTTTTCAGAACCAAAATTTATGAAAGAGGTTGAATGCAAATGGCAAACATCGATCTTAGTCAGTACGGTATCACGGGCGTAAAAGAGATTGTCTACAACCCGAGTTATCAGACGCTCTTCCAGGAAGAGACGAAAGAGGGCCTGACGGGCTACGAAGTAGGCCAGGTTTCCGAACTTGGTGCTGTTGATGTTAAGACTGGTATCTTCACGGGCCGTTCTCCTAAGGATAAATTCATTGTTGATGATGAGACTTCGCATGACACGGTTTGGTGGGATTCCGAAGCTTACCACAACGATAACCACAAGGCTACGAAAGAAGCCTGGGCTGCTGTAAAAGACATCGCTAAGAAAGAGCTCTCCAACAAGCGCCTCTTCGTTGTCGATGGCTTCTGCGGTGCAAACAAGAACACGCGCATGGCTGTCCGCTTCATCGTTGAAGTTGCTTGGCAGGCACATTTCGTACGCAACATGTTCATCAAACCGACCCCGGAAGAAGAAGCAAACTTCAAACCGGACTTCGTTGTTTTCAACGCTTCCAAAGCAAAAGTTGAGAACTACAAAGAGCTCGGCCTGCATTCCGATACGGCTGTTGTATTCAACCTCACGGAGCGCCAGCAGGTTATCATCAACACCTGGTACGGCGGCGAGATGAAGAAGGGCATGTTCTCCATGATGAACTACTTCCTGCCGCTCAAGGGCATCGCTGCTATGCACTGCTCCGCCAACACGGATAAGCAGGGCAAGAACACGGCTATCTTCTTCGGCCTCTCCGGCACGGGCAAGACGACGCTGTCCACGGATCCGAAACGTCTGCTGATCGGCGATGATGAGCACGGCTGGGATGACGATGGTATCTTCAACTTCGAAGGCGGCTGCTACGCAAAGGTCATCAACCTCGACCCTGAATCCGAGCCGGATATCTTCGGTGCTATCAAACGCAACGCCCTGCTCGAGAACGTTGTCCTCGATGAGAACGGCAAGATCGACTTCTCGGATAAGTCCATCACGGAGAATACGCGTGTATCCTATCCAATCGACCACATCAAGAGCACGGTCAAAGGTTTCGTAAACGACCGCAGCGCTGCTCCGGCTGCTAAGAGCGTTATCTTCCTCGCAGCTGATGCTTTCGGTGTTCTGCCGCCGGTCTCCATCCTGACTCCGGAACAGATGCAGTACTACTTCCTCTCCGGCTTCACGTCCAAGCTGGCTGGTACGGAGCGCGGCATCACGGAGCCGACTCCGACGTTCTCCGCTTGCTTCGGTCAGGCATTCCTCGAACTGCCGCCGACGAAATATGCTCATGAGCTCGTAAAGCGCGTTAAGGCTAACGGCACGAAAGCATACCTCGTCAACACGGGCTGGAACGGCTACGGCAAACGTATCTCCATCAAAGATACGCGTGGTATCATCGATGCTATCCACAGCGGTGCTATCAACGAAGCTCCGACGAAGAAGATCCCGTACTTCGGTCTCGAGATCCCGACGAAGCTCGAAGGCGTTGCTACGGAAGTCCTCGATCCGAAAGACACGTATAAAGATCCGTCCAAATCCAAGTGGGATTACAAAGACGAGTCCGAGTGGGATACGAGAGCTAAGAAACTCGCTCAGATGTTCATCGACAACTTCGCTAAGAAGTATGCCAACACGGAAATCGGCAAAGGCCTCGTTGCAGCTGGCCCGCAGCTTTGATTCGTTTGCCAAACGCATCATAAATAAAAAAGAAGAGTCCCTGCGGGGGCTCTTTTTTGTACCCGGAAAAGGGCTGCTGTGGTACAATGGATATATAATTAGGAAGAAAAGGGGAAGAACAAGCGATGAAGCTCACGGATTCGGTGCAGTATATCAAGGGGGTAGGCCCCAAGAAAAAAGCGGAGCTTAATAAACTTGGCATTGCGACGGTCTACGACCTTTTGACGTATTTTCCGCGCACCTACGAGGACCAGAGTGTCCTGACGCGCATTGCCGACCTGCACGCAGGCGAAGTCGCGACGGTCTCCGGGACAATCGTCAATCTCCATGAGCAGTCGGGCCGGCGCGGCCTTTCGATTCTCACGGCCTTCCTAAACGATGGCACGGGCATGCTGCAGGTCACTTGGTTCAACCAAAAGTACCTCAAGAATAAGCTCAAAATCGGCCGGCGCGTCTTTGTCAGCGGCAAGCCGACATACGCCTACGGCGGGCAGGGCGCGTTCGCCATGAGCCAGCTGCATTACTTTCAGGTGCTCGACAAGGGAGAGCAGCCTGAAGGGCTCTGCGGCATCCTGCCCGTCTATCCGGCAAATGAAAGGCTCAACCAGAAATTCTTCCGCACTCTTCTGCAGGAAGTGCTGAAAGAAGACCTTGAACTGCCGGAGATGATTCCCGAGAGCATCTGTAGGGCTTATCACCTGCTGGGACGCAGGGAAGCCCTGCAGGCCGTGCATTTTCCCGAAAACGGTGAAGAGCTCAAGAAAGCCCGCTATCGTCTGGCCTTCTCGGAGCTCTACCTCATCCAGTGCGGTCTGCTGCTCCTCAAAAAGCAGTCGCAGGAGACGAGCCTTGGCATCCGCTTTCAGCCAAACGGAGAGCTCGTGCAGAAGGTCTATAAGAGTCTTCCTTTCACGCTGACCCATGACCAACAGCAGACCTGGCAGGAAATCTGCCGCGATATGGAGCGGCCCGTGACAATGCGCCGCCTCGTGCAGGGCGACGTCGGCTCGGGCAAGACGGTCATCGCGATGCTCGCGCTCGTCAAGGCCGTCGAAAACGGCTGGCAGGGTGCCATGATGGCCCCAACGGAAATCCTTGCCTCGCAGCATTACGAAAATCTTTCGGCCAAGCTCACGCCGTTTGGCACCCGCGTCGGCTTTCTTTCGGGCCATCTGACGCCGAAACAGCGCCGCGAGATGTATGAGGCCATCGCCGCGCACGAAGTCGATATCGTCATCGGCACGCATGCCTTGATTCAAAAGGACGTGCATTTTGCACGCCTCGGCCTCGTCATCACGGACGAGCAGCACCGCTTCGGCATCGCGCAGCGCGCCGAGCTCGAGAAAAAGGGATGTCATGTTCCTGACGTGCTCGTCATGACGGCGACGCCGATTCCGCGCACGATGACTTTGACGGTTTACGGCGACCTCGACGTCTCGCTTATCAAGCAGCAGCCGCCGGGCCGTCAGCCCATCCGCACCTTCGTGCGGCGTCCCGACCGGCGCGAACTCATCTACAACTACGTGCGCAGTCAGATTGAAGCGGGCCGTCAGGCCTACGTCGTCTGTCCGCTCATCGAGATGAACGAGGAAAGCGACCTGCCCTCGGCCGAAGAGGTCTATGATGAACTGCGCTGGGGCATTTTCCGCGGCATTCCGTGCGGCCTCGTGCATGGCAGGCTGCCGGCCGCTGAAAAAGAGCGCGTCATGCAGGAATTCTACGAGAACAAAATCAAGCTGCTTGTCTCGACAACGGTCATCGAGGTCGGCGTCAACGTGCCGAACGCGAGCATCATGGTCATCGAGCACGCCGAACGCTTCGGCCTTGCTCAGCTCCATCAGCTGCGCGGCCGCATCGGGCGCGGGCCATACGCTTCGTACTGCATCCTCGTATCCGAGGGCAAGACGGAAAATGCCCGCGAACGCCTCAAAATCATGGCGGAGACGAATGACGGCTTTAAACTCGCCGAAGAGGATCTCAGGCTGCGCGGCCCGGGCCAGTTCTTCGGCTCCCTGCAGCACGGCCTCCCCGACCTCAAGATCGCGCGCGTGCCCGAGGATATCGATATCCTGCTTGCCGCGCACAAGGCAGCCGAAGCGACGCTCAGGAGCAAGGGCGACCTCGACTTTATAAGGCCCGCTCTCATGCTGCAGTACAAGGAAAAATTCGCTCATATCATGGAAACCTGAGGTAGAAAATGGTTCCTTTTTAAGGAATTTCGTCTTTTTGAAGTGGACCACTTGACACGAATGGCGGACATGCTATACAATAGCAATATCTTTTGACGCTTACAGGAGGCGCATATTTTTGACTACGGTAATCGTAAATGGTGCCTGCGGCCGCATGGGGCAGGCAGTCTTAAAGGCGGTACAGGAAGCTGAGGGCCTTGAGCTCGTCGGTGCAGTGGATATCAAGGGCGGTGCGGACACGGGCTCGCTCGTCGGCCTGCCGGCAAACGGCATCCTCGTGGAGACGGACCTTGCAGCCCTGCTCGACCGCAAGAAACCGGAAGTCATGGTTGACTTCACGCGTCCGGACGTTGTCTTTGGCAATGTCATGACGGCACTCAAACACGGCACGTCGCCGGTCGTCGGCACAACGGGCCTTTCCGATGAGCAGAAGGCAGAAATTGCCAAAGCTGCTGAGGAAAACAACACGCCGGCTTTTATCGCACCGAACTTCGCCATCGGCGCCGTGCTGCTCATGGTCATGTCGCGTCAGGCTGCAAAATACATGCCGGACGTCGAAATCATCGAGCTCCATCACGACAAGAAGCTCGACGCCCCTTCGGGCACGGCCATCCAGACGGCTGCGATGATTGCAGAAGTCCGCAAGGAGCACAAGCAGGGCAACCCCGACGAGTTCGAGAAACTCAAGGGCGCGCGCGGTGCCGACTACGAGGGCATGCACATCCACAGTGTGCGCCTGCCGGGCTATGTCGCCCATCAGGAAGTCATTTTCGGCGGCCTCGGCCAGACGCTGACCATCCGCCATGACTCGATGAACCGCGAATCCTTCATGCCGGGTGTCGTGCTCGCGGCCAAGAAGGTCCGTTCCCTTAAGGGCCTGACGGTCGGCCTCGACAAACTGCTCGACTGATTTTCCCATCTCGTTTTTCATTTCTATCTTATTTATAAAGCCAAACACATCGCAGAAAGGAACGATGGCAATGAAGAAGTACAATGTAGCAATCCTTGGCGCAACGGGCGCCGTCGGTCAGGAATTCCTCAACCTCATTGAGGAGCGCAATTTCCCTTTCGCCAACCTCAAAATGCTCGCTTCGAAGCGCAGCGCTGGCAAGAAAATCCAGTTCATGGGCAAAGAGTACACGGTTGAGGAGACGACGGACGATTCCTTCAAGGATGTCGAAATCGCTCTGTTCGCCGGCGGTGCTGCAAGCAAACAGTTTGCACCGGCTGCCGTAAAGGCTGGCGCCGTCGTCATCGATAACTCGAGTGCCTTCCGCATGGACCCTGAGGTTCCTCTCGTCGTTCCTGAGGTCAACCCGCAGGCCATTGCCCGTCATAAAGGCATCATCGCTAACCCGAACTGCTCGACCATCATCATGATGATGGCCCTCAAGCCGCTCTATGACCTCTCGAAAATCAAGCGTATCGTCGTTTCGACGTATCAGGCTGTTTCGGGCGGCGGCAAGGAAGCCATGGCCGAACTCGAGCAGCAGGTTCAGGATATCGTTGCCGGCCGCGAGGTCAAAGCCAACATCCTGCCGGGTGCCAAATTCCCGAAACACTATCAGATTGCCTTCAACCTGATTCCGCAGATCGACGTCTTCTACGACAACCTCTACACGAAAGAGGAAATGAAGATGGTCAACGAGACGAAGAAGATTCTCGAAGACGACAGCCTGCGCATCACGGCCACGACGGTCCGCGTACCGGTTTACCGCAGCCATGCCGAGTCTGTCAACGTCGAGTTCGAGGATGAAGTCAGCGTTGAAGCCGCCCGCAAGGCCATCGATGCCTTCCCAGGCGCCATCGTCCGCGACAATCCGGCCGAGCAGATCTACCCGATGCCGCTCTTCACGTCCGGCAAGAACGACGTCGAAGTCGGCCGCATCCGCAAGGATGAATCCATCGAGCACGGCCTGAACTTCTGGGTCTGCGGCGACCAGATCCGCAAAGGCGCTGCCCTTAACGCCCTGCAGATCGCCGAATACATGATCAAAAACGACATGATCTGATGGATTCTTTCCATAAAAAAGAGCTGCCTTCGGGCAGCTTTTTTTGGTGTCAGGAAATTTATAAGGAGGCTTCCATAAGATGAAAATATATACATACGGGAACCCCGAGGCCGCAAGCGTCCTCATCCAGCTCGTCGGCGACCATGACTTTGCGGGCATTGAGCAGGAAATTGCACTGCTGCGCGGCATGACCAACCTCGACTTTTCTTTCCTAGCGGTAAAAGTCGATTCGTGGAATGACGATTTGTCGCCGTGGCCGGCACCAGCCGTCTTTGGCAGGGAAAATTTCGGCGGCAGGGCCAAAGAAACATGGAAGGCCATACAGCCAATCCTCGCCGATCCGTCCAAAAAATATTACCTTGGCGGTTATTCCCTCGCGGGGCTGTTCGCACTCTGGGCAGCGGCGCAGACCGACATATTCTGCGGCATTGCCGCAGCCTCGCCGTCCGTTTGGTTCCCCGATTTTTACGAGTACGTGCAGAAAAACGTCCTGAAGACCTCTGCCGTCTATCTGAGCCTTGGCGATAAGGAACATAAATCACGCAATCCCGTTATGGCCGCCGTCGAAGACAAACTGCGCGCCATTTACACCCAGCTGCAGGCGCAGCCCTTAAAATGCATGCTCGAAATGAATCCGGGCAATCACTTCAAGGAACCAGAACTCCGCACGGCCAAAGCTTTTGCGTGGGTCATGAAAAACACCAACACCACGGGGAAGCAGTGAAACAGGACCAATCGGCGCGGAAAGAAGTCACGCCCAAAAGAAGGATTTGCCTGCCTAAAAGCGAATGAGACAGTATAGGGAAAATAACAAGGACAGGAGGAATCGTCATGAAAATCGGCATGAGAACACCAAGTCTCAAAAAATCCTTGCGCGCGAGAACTACAGGCGCAGCCAAGCGCGCCGTCAAACGCGCCCTGATTCCGGGTTACGGCAAAAAAGGTATGGGCCTGCTGCGCGACCCCGAGCGCGCCGTCAAGAACAAGATTTATCGGAAGACCACGTTCAGCCTCTGGGACCTTTTCAAATAAGGCTTGATTTTTGGTCATGAGAAACGCCTCTGCAGACAGCAGGGGCTTTTTTGTACTGCATTGGGGCAGGATTTTGGTTGACTTGTCACGAATAAAATTAAAATATGAAAAAGAAACGAAGAACGGGGTATGTGACAATATGATAACTGGTGAGTTGAAAAGTAAGATTGACAGTCTCTGGGAGATTTTTTGGACGGGCGGTCTGACGAATCCTTTGGAAGTCATTGAGCAGATGACGTATCTGATGTTCATTCATGACCTTGATGAAGTCGACAATACGCGCGCGAAAAGCGCGGTCATGCTGGGCCTTCCTTATAAAAGCATTTTTGCCGGCGATATCAAAATCGGCGAGCGCATGATAGCCGGTGAACAGCTTAAATGGAGCACCTTCCATGACTTTCCGGCAGCACGCATGTACAGCACAATGCAGGAATTCGTCTTTCCGTTTATCAAGGAACTTCACGGCGATAAGGAAAGTGCCTATTCGAAGTACATGGCCGATGCCATCTTCAAGATTCCGACGCCTTTGATGCTCGATAAGATTGTCACGGCCATGGATGGTATTTACGAACAAATGGCTCAGATCAAAAATACCGATGTTCGCGGCGATGTTTACGAGTATCTGCTTTCCAAGTTGGCTACGGCTGGCGTCAACGGTCAGTTCCGCACGCCGCGTCATATCATCACGATGATGGTCGACCTTATGGAGCCGAAGGCCAACGACATTATCTGCGATCCAGCCTGCGGCACATCGGGCTTTCTGGTTGCGGCCAGCGACTTTTTAAAGAAGAATTGCAAGGAAGAGGTCTTTTTCAACAAGGCGAATAAAGAGCATTACATGAACAAAATGTTCCATGGCTACGATATGGACCGTACCATGCTGCGCATTGGTGCCATGAACATGATGGCCCATGGCGTTGAGAATCCGACCATCGAATATCGCGACAGTCTGTCCGACCAAAATCCGGATAAAGATTTTTATTCCCTGATTTTAGCCAATCCACCGTTCAAGGGCAGCCTTGACTATGATATTGTCTCGGCTGACTTGCTGAAAGTCTGCAAGACGAAAAAGACAGAACTCCTTTTTCTCGCGCTTTTCCTGCGCATGCTGCGCGTGGGCGGCCGCTGTGCCTGCATTGTCCCGGATGGCGTGCTCTTTGGCTCATCTAAAGCCCATAAGGCCATCCGCAAGACGCTGATTGAGGACAATCGCCTCGAAGCGGTCATTTCCATGCCCTCGGGTGTGTTCAAGCCATATGCCGGTGTGTCAACCGGTATTCTGATTTTCACAAAGACGGGTCAGGGCGGTACAGATAAGGTCTGGTTCTACGATATGAAGGCCGATGGTTTCAGTCTCGACGATAAACGCAGTCCCGTTGACGAAAATGACATTCCCGACATCATCGAACGTTTCCATCACCTCGATGGCGAAGAAAGTCGGGAACGCACGGACCAGTCCTTCCTCGTACCAAAACAGGAAATCGCCGACAACGACTACGACCTCAGTATCAACAAATACAAGAAGATCGAGTACGTGCCGGTCGAATACCCGCCGACCGAAGAGATCATGGCTAATCTGCGTGACCTTGAAAAGCAGATACAGAAGGAAATGGACGAGCTGGAAGAGTTGTTGAAGAAGTAACTTCAGATTTGTAGGTGGAAATAATGCGTGAGAAAATAAGGCTTGGCGATGTGTGTACAGTGGTGACAGGTAGTACACCTAAAACAGGGATTCCTGACTATTGGAATGGTGACATTGATTGGATTACACCTGCTGAATTAAATGAAGAGACTTATATCATCAATGGTAGCGAAAGAAAAATAACTGAATTAGCTGTTCGTAAAACGGGGCTTAAATCATTTCCGAAAGGAACAGTGGTGCTTTCTTCGCGTGCTCCTATTGGTAAAGTTGGTATTGCAGGAAAAGAAATGTACTGCAACCAAGGATTTAAAAACTTGATATGTGGGCCGAGAATATATAATGAATACTTATATTGGTTTCTGAAATCAAGAAAAGAATATTTAATCTCTTTGGGCCGTGGAGCAACTTTCAAGGAAATATCAAAAAAGATAGTTGAAAGTGTAGAAATTAATCTACCAAGTTTATCCACGCAAAAAGAAATTGTAGATATCTTAAATAAATGTCGTCATATAGTAGATATAAAACGAGAAGAACTTCGAACCATTGATCTACTTCTTAATGCCCGATTTGTAGAACTTTTTGGGGATCCTATGCAAAATACTCATGGATATCCGGTACGTAGGCTCTCAGAATATATAGAGTTCATCACTTCTGGCTCAAGGGGATGGGCAAAGTATTGCACGGATGAGGGAACAGAATGGTTTATAACAATAAAAAATGTAAAAGATTGCCATATTAACACAAATAATATACAGAAAATCAATGTACCGTATAATGCAGAGGCAAAACGCACTAAAGTTAAAGAAGGCGACCTTTTAATCAGCATTACTGCAGATTTGGGTAGAACTGGAGTAGTGACTAAAGAAATCTCGGAACATGGCGCATATATCAACCAGCATCTAACATGTATTCGCCTCAATAAGGAATTGCTGAATCCTTTATATGTGGCTTATTTTATGGAAAGTCCTGCAGGAAAAGAACAATTTATGGCAAAAAACCAAAGTGCAGTAAAGGCTGGTTTAAATTTTAAATCGATAAACTCATTGCACCTACTAGTTCCATCATTAGCAGAGCAAAATAGATTTGTTAATTTTGTGATTCAGGTTGATAAATCAAAATCTGCCATCCAAAAATCACTGGATGAAACGCAGACTCTGTTTAATTCCCTGATGCAGGAGTATTTCGGTTAACTGAATAATAGCAAGGCCGTTGTGGGACTGGGGTAGATGGGCGGGGCATTTGCCTTTTACGAGTATGTAGGAGGTAAATATTATGGAAGAAAAATTTGTCATCATCATCAACGAAATGGCGGAAGTATTGAATGCAGCACAGCTAAAACGCTTGCAGGAAGTATTGGTCAAGCATCTTTATCAGGAGGAACAGCTGCCGGCTGATACGGATAACTTTGAATACCTGACAATGTTCCTGAATGCTAAGAAAATTGAAGGCTGTTCCGAGCGGACGATTCAATATTACAAAGTCACCGTTCAACATTTTCTGACAACTATCACAGAGCCCATTCGCAAGATTACGACGGAGATGATCCGTCAATATCTCGTCGATTATCAGGCCATCAACAATTGCAGCAAGGTGACGGTCGACAATGTTCGCCGCAATATCTCGAGTTTCTTCTCGTGGCTGGAAGAAGAAGACTATATCCTCAAAAGTCCGATGCGACGAATCCACAAGATCAAGACGACGAAGACTGTCAAAAGCACGATCACAGATGAAGAGATTGAACGTCTACGTGACTGCTGCTCATGCAAACGTGACTTGGCCATTATCGACTTGCTTTATTCAACGGGCATGCGAGTCGGCGAACTTGTCCGACTGAACATTGACGATATTGACTTCAATGAACGCGAATGTATTGTGCTTGGCAAAGGCGACAAAGAGCGGCGTGTTTACTTCGATGCTAAGACGAAGATTCATCTGCAGGATTATCTGACAAACAGGCATGACACAAATCCAGCTTTATTCGTGTCATTAGATGCTCCATATGATCGCTTGCAAATCAGCGGTGTCGAAGTCCGACTGCGCCGACTAGGCCGTGCCCTCGGACTTGACCGAATCCACCCGCATAAATTCCGTCGAACTATGGCTACCAGAGCTATTGACAAAGGCATGCCGGTTGAGCAGGTACAGAAAATCCTTGGTCACTCTCAGATTGACACGACTATGCAATATGCCATCGTCAATCAGAACAATGTCAAAGAGTCCCATAGGAAATACATTGCCTAAGTCCAGAAAATCAATATCATTGAATCTGCCTACAATTCAGATTTGTAGGGGATAAGATGAAGGTAAGACTTGGAGATTATATAAAAGAGTATTCTGTTAGGAATAAGAGCAATAAAGATATTCCTGTATATAGCGTTACCAATAATCAAGGATTTTGTCGGGACTATTTTGGGAAAGAAGTTGCTAGTAAAGATAAATCAACATATAAGATTGTTCCGCGCGGCTGTTTTGCGTATAATCCGTCGAGAATAAATGTAGGATCTGTTGATTGGCAAAAAGATCAAGATGAGGTAATAGTAAGTCCTTTATATAATGTTTTTTCTGTATCAGAGAAATTGAATAAACAATATTTGTATTATTACCTCAAGAGTGATTTCGCACTCCAGCGGATAAAAGCAGTAGCAACTGGCAGCGTAAGAGATAATCTTAAGTTAACAATGTTATATGAGTTCCCGATAGAGATTCCTTCTTTATCTATTCAGGCGGAAATAGTTAAGAAACTAGATACTGTAATCAAATTGAAGAAGTTACGTAAAGAAGAATTCGAGAAATTAGATTATCTAGTTAAAGCCCGATTTATAGAAATGTTTGGGGATCCTAGTGTGAATCCTAAGGGATGGCCGTTAAGAAAATTAGGAAATCTTGGCGAGTTAAATCGAGGTGTGTCCAAACATCGTCCTCGTAATGCGCCGGAGTTGCTGGGGGGAATATATCCATTGATACAAACAGGAGATGTGGCAAATTCAGCGACGTATATATCAGGATATACGTCTACATATTCTGAATTAGGTTTAAAACAAAGTAGAATGTGGCCGAAGGGAACACTTTGTATTACGATAGCAGCCAATATTGCAAAAACAGGAATATTAGATTTCGATGCATGTTTTCCGGATAGTGTAGTAGGCTTTATTCCTGACAAAATAGTTGATACATTGTATATACATTATTGGTTCTCCTTCTTTCAGAAGATTTTAGAGGAACAAGCGCCTCAAAGTGCACAAAAAAACATTAACCTAAAAATCCTGCGTGACTTAAATGTGATGGTTCCACCGTATGGTCTTCAAGAACAATTTATAAATTTTGTTTATCAAGTTAACAAATCAAAATTTACAATATCAAAGTATCTCTAGGCAATCTCGTGGATATGCTGAAACAAGAGGTTAAAAAGGAAGGATAAAAATATGATCGCGCCAACATCATTAGATACAAATTTAAAGCAATTGCTAGAAGACGTTAATCAAGGTAAGATTCAGCTTCCTGAGTTTCAGCGCAATTGGACATGGGATGATAATCGTATCAAGGGAATCATTGCCAGTTTGTCACAGGGGTATCCCATGGGAGCAATTATGCGCCTGCAATATGGTAATCCAGATATCCAGTTCCAATATAGAACAATCGAAGGAGTACATGCAGACGATGCAGTTCCAGATTACTTAGTCCTCGACGGTCAACAAAGATTGACTTCTATTTATCAGGCAGCTTATAGTCAGGAACCTGTAAAGACAAAAACGGAACAGGATAGAGAGATTCATAGATTCTATTATCTTTCTATGCCAAAATGTCTGGATGAAAATGAAGATCGCGTCGATGCTATATATTCTATTCCTGAGGATCGTAAAGTAAAAGAAAACTTCAATCGTACGATAACGATTGATTTATCCAGTCGGGAAAAAGAATTCGAGCAAAAAATGTTTCCTTTAAATGTTGCTTACCGTATTGATTTACGCACAGAATGGATAATGGGATATCTGGATTATTATGCTGATGATAAAGATGCCCGTGAAATATTCAAAAGCTTTAACAGCATAATCCTTAATACGATTACGGCGTATAAGTTGCCTGTCATCACTCTGGATAAATCTACCCCGAGAGAAGCTGTCTGCAAGGTATTTGAAAATGTCAATACGGGCGGCGTTCCCTTGACTGTCTTCGAATTGGTCACGGCAATGTTTGCCACGCATGAATTTGATCTTCGTGCCGACTGGAATAGGTGCAGGAAAATCATCCGCGGCGATGGAGATTCTCTGCAGACTGATTTGCTCTATGGCATCGACGAGACTACTTTTTTGACGGCAGTCACGTTGTATACGAGTTACATGGATAAGAAGGCTGGAAAAGCAGGGGCAGTATCCTGCAAGAAAAAAGATGTGCTGAGCTTGAAGTATGATTCTTATATTGCGTATAGAGATGCGGTGCTGACAGGGTTCCAGCTTGCTCGTAACTTTTTGCTGCAGTATCAATGTGTGTTCAGAAAACGGGATTTGCCATATACGACGCAGCTGATTCCGCTGTCTGTAATCTGTGCCATTCTGGGCAAGTCAAAATGCGACAGTCCGAATACCATCAAAATCCTGTCTCAATGGTATTGGTGCGGCATTTTTGGTGAAATGTATGGCGGCGCAAATGAGACACGCTATGCTAATGATGTGGAAGATGTCATTAATGCTGTAAATGGCAAAGAGAATCCAGCAAGAACCATCAATGCTTCGTTCTTTTCCGCGACACGTCTGTTGACTTTGCAGACAAGAAACAGCGCTGCTTACAAAGGAGTCATGGCACTTCTCTATCAACGTAAATGCCGTGATTTCATGAATGGTATTACGATTGATGTCATCAACAGCATGATAGAATCTCCGGATATCCATCATATTTTCCCAGAGGCATATTGTGAAAATGTTGGCATTCCAAGACGTCGATATAATTGCATCGTAAATAAAACACCGCTTTTGTCAGCCACCAATAGATGCATCGGTGGCAAGGCCCCCAGTATCTATACGAAAAGTATCCTGAAAAAGGTAGATGGACTGACAGAAGCAGAACTGCGTGAACGTATTGAGTCGCATTTTGTCGATTATGATGCGTTGGTAGCTGATGATTTCGATACTTATTTTGTTCATCGTGCTGAGGCCGTTCTTGGCTTGATTGAAGAAGCTATGGGTAAAGAGATATATGATGGTAATTCAGAGGATACAATTAATGAATTTGGAATAGCACTTACTCCAACACATGCTTTCAAGTCATAAAAATCATGTGGCTGCGAGGGAGATGATGGTCATGACGAATTTTGACTTTTTGCAGCAAGAACCAAAATTTCATAGTTTTGCCGATGTGGCGGTAGCCGCGGAAAGGATTCTGCCGATTGATTATGCTGCGTCGGTGCTCAACTGCCGCCGTGCGATGGAGTTTGCCATCAAATGGATGTATTCGGTTGACAAGTCCCTGCACAGACCGTGGGATGATAAGCTCATCAGCCTCATGAGTACGGATGATTTTCGTGATGCTATTGATGACGATCTTTTGACACGGCTGCATTTTATCCGCAAAATCGGTAATATCGCCGCGCATGACAGCCGTAAAATCTCGAAAGATCAGGCCATGCTCTGTCTGGAGAATCTCTATATTTTCATGGATTTTCTCGCTTACTGTTATGCCAGTAATTATAAGGAAGGTTCATTTGACAAAAATCTCGTGGATGCACAGCCCGTACCTGCATTAGTACCGACGGAGCCTACAGAGGCAGAAGTCAAGCTCGATGCTCTCATGAAGGAAAATGCTGCTCTGCGTGAGAAGCTGACAAAACGCCGTGAGGAAAAGCAGGAGACGTATGTGCCGAAGCCTCTTGACATCTCGGAATACAAGACGCGCAAGCTCTACATCGATACGATGCTCGTCGACGCGGGTTGGACAGAAGGCAAAGACTGGCTTAACGAATATGAACTCGCGGGTATGCCGAATAAATCGGCAGTCGGCTATGCCGACTATGTGCTTTTGGGCAAGGATGGCAAGATCCTTGCCGTCATCGAGGCAAAGCGTACCTGTGTCGATGTGGCAAAGGGACGCCAGCAGGGGAAACTTTATGCGGACCTTATCGAAAAACAGCAGGGCAGAAGGCCTGTTTTGTTCCTGACCAATGGTTTTGAGACGCGGATTATCGACAATCAGTATCCGGAACGCAGAGTCGCCGCGCTTTATTCCAAGCGGGATCTGGAAAAGCTCTTGAATCTGCAGAGCATGCGCACGAGCCTGAAATACATCTCGGTCGACAAGAATATTGCCGGACGTTATTATCAGGAAGCTGCTATCAAGGCGGTCTGCGACAGTTTTGATGCGAAAAATCGGCGCAAGGCTCTGCTGGTCATGGCTACGGGCTCAGGGAAAACACGTACAGTCATTGCTCTCTGCAAGGTTCTTCTCGAGCAGGGCTGGATTCGGGATATTCTCTTTCTGGCCGACCGCAATTCTCTCGTCACGCAGGCTAAGCGCAGTTTTGTCAATCTGCTTCCGGATCTATCGGTGACGAATCTCTGTGAGGATAAGGAAAATCTCACGGCACACTGTGTCTTTTCGACGTATCAGACCATGATGAACTGCATTGACTCGGTTCGTGACGATAAGGGCAAACTCTTCACCTGCGGTCATTTTGACTTGGTCATTTGCGATGAGGCACATCGTTCCATCTATAATAAATATCGGGACATCTTCCGGTACTTTGATGCGCCGCTGGTCGGACTGACGGCGACGCCGAAGGATGATATCGACAAGAATACGTATGAGATTTTCGAGCTCGAAAATGGCGTGCCGACTTATGGATATGAGCTTTCGCAGGCTGTCAAGGATGGTTATCTCGTCGACTTTATGTCCGTCGAAACATCGCTAAAATTTCTGGACAAGGGCATTGTCTACGATGAATTGTCGGCAGAAGATAAAGAGGCCTATGAGGATACGTTCGAAGATGAAAATGGCCATGTGCCGGACAGCATCAATGCTTCGGCACTCAACAAGTGGATTTTTAATGAAGATACCATTCGCAAGGTCCTGAATACGCTCATGTCGCGTGGCCTGCGTATTGACTATGGCAACAAACTAGGCAAGACCATCATTTTCGCGAAGAATCATGACCATGCGGAGAAAATTCTGGAGGTATTCAACAAAGAATATCCCCGTTTAAAGGATTATGCCAAAGTCATCGATAACTATATGACCTATGCGCAGAGTGCCATCGACGAATTCTCGGAGCCAGAGAAATTGCCGCAGATTGCGATTTCTGTCGATATGCTCGATACGGGCATCGATGTACCGGAGATTCTGAACCTTGTTTTCTTCAAGAAGGTCATGAGTAAGGCGAAGTTTTGGCAGATGATCGGCCGTGGCACGCGCCTTTGCCCGGGGCTTATGGACGATGACCAGGATAAGGATAAGTTCTATATCTTTGACTTCTGCGGCAACTTTGAGTTCTTCCGCATGAAGAAAGGCAAAGAAGCCGTGAACCAGCTTTCGATACAGGGCAGCCTTTTTTGCCTGAAATTTGAGATGGCTTATAAACTGCAGGATTTGGCTTATCAGACGAAGCCCTTGCAGGCTTTTCGTCAAAGATTGGTCACGGAGATGGTCAGCAAAATCAAAGAGCTGAACCGCGATAATTTTGCCGTTCATCAGCATCTTCGCTATGTTGATTTATATGCGAAGGGAGAGAACTATCAGGCCTTGACGTATGAAGATACCCTGACTGTGAAGGAGGAACTCGCGGATCTGATTGAGCCGGAACCAGACGAAGCCAGTGCCCTGCGCTTTGACGCACTGCTTTATGGCATTGAGCTGGCGAAACTAGCCGGAAAGAAATACAGCCGTGGCCGTCATGACCTTTTGACAAAGGTGAAGGCCATAGCGGGAGTGGCCAATATCCCTGAGATACAGGTACAGGCACCGCTTATCGAGAAAATCCTGCATACGGACTATCTGGAAACGGCTGAGGTCGATGATTTTGAGCACATCCGCAAGTCACTGCGCGACCTGATGAAATACATTCCTGCAGAAAAAATCCGGTATGACACGAATTTTACGGATGAGATTCTTTCGGTGCAGGAACAGCCTTCCAATCTTGAAAATGATGACCTGAAAAATTACAAGGCCAAAGCCGAATACTATGTTCGGGAGCACCAGTCAAACGGCGCAATTGCCAAACTCAAGGAAAATATTCCGCTGACACAGGAAGATGTCAAGGAACTGGAGAAAATCCTTTGGAGCGAGGTTGGCACAAAGACGGATTATGAGGCTGAGTACGGGGAAAAACCGCTAGGAGAATTCGTCCGTGAGATTGTGGGCTTAGACATGAAGGCTGCGAAAGAGGCTTTTGCAGAGTATCTTGATGGCAGCAATCTCGACAGTCGGCAGATTTATTTCGTCAATCAGATTGTCGAGTACATTGTTCAAAACGGCATGATGAAGGATCTTTCTGTCCTGCAGGAGCCGCCGTTCACGGACAGGGGCAGTCTCGTCGATATGTTCTCAGATGATTTGACTATATGGCAGGGCATTCGTCAGACGATTGACCGGATCAATGCCAATGCCAAGGCAGCCTAAGCCGTCTTTTCAGCTAAACTATAGAAATCCGTCGTACAATGGTCATAAAGTCAAAAGTATGGTAAGATAAAGTCAGATACAGCAAATGCTGAATAAGTGCTTTGGAGGAATTGTTATGGCTAACAATGAAGAAACGATGATGTTCCATTTCGGGGACGATAGGAATAAAGCAGAGAAAATCATCCGTTCGGTCTGCGCCGCGATGGAGGAGAAGGGGTACAACCCGATTAATCAGCTCGTCGGGTATCTGCTGTCGGGCGACCCGGCTTATGTGACGAGCCACAACGATGCGCGCAGCCTGATTCGCACGCTTGAGCGCGATGAGCTGCTTGAAGAGCTCGTGCGTTCGTATCTTGAGAAAGGTGCAGAAAAGAAATGAAGCGTTACATGTCGCTCGATATCGGCGACCGCACGATTGGCATTGCGGTAAGCGACCTTTTGGGGCTGACGGCGCAGGGCGTCGAGACGATTCGCCGCAAGTCGCTTGAGGACGACTTAAAGCGCCTTGGCGAGCTGATGGAGCAGTATGAGACAAAGTCACTCGTGTCGGGGCTGCCGAAGAATATGGACGGCACGGAGGGCGACCGCTGCGCGATTGTCAAGGAATTCATGGGCGAAGTCAAGAAGGCATATCCCGATGTTGAGGTGTTCTTCTGGGACGAGCGCCTTTCGACGGTCGCAGCGACGCGCTCTTTGATTGAGGCCGATGTTTCGCGCAAAAAGCGCAAGAAAGTCATCGACAAGATGGCCGCGGTCTTTATCCTGCAGGGCTTCCTTGACAGCAAACACTGACGAAGTCTTTGCTGGACTCTCTTTTGTGGTTGACAGCGCTTCGGGCGATACGCTACAATGAAAGAGGCCTGAAGGGCCGGAATGCTTCATTATAATAGAAGCTTAGCAAAAGGTTATTTTGTTTTTTATGATATAAATAGGAAGAAGAGGTGTATCGAATGGCAGATCAGGACATGATGAATGATGACGATATCGTGGTTGTCATGACGGACGATGAGGGCAATGAGTACTACTACCGCGAAGAGATGATCATCCCGGTCGATGAAGATAAGTTCGCGCTGCTCGTCGGCATTCATGGCGAGGACGAAGAGCATGAGCATTCCTGCGGCTGCGGCTGTGAGGATGACGATGAGGATGTCATCATCGCGAAGATTGTCACGAATGAAGACGGCGAAGATGAGTACATCGAGCCGACGGATGAAGAGTTTGAGGCTGTTCAGGAAGCATACAACGCTCTCGTGGACGAAGCCGAGAACGACTAAAGAAGAACGTCACCGCTGCTATCCATTTGTTTGGATAGCGGCTTTTTCATGTACGGAGAATGAAGAGCAATGCACGATGCAAACGAAAAACAGCCGCCCAAAGCGAAAAATACGGCAGGCGAACCGAAACATGCCGAAGTAAAGGCTGAAACTCAGGAAGCGGCGAAGTCTGAGCAGTCTGCCAAGGCCGAAAAAACTGCGGCTAAGTCGGAAAAGGCTGAGAGCACTGAGAAAGTCGGGGAAGGCAAGACGAAAACGGATAACGGCGGCGAAAAGTCAGCCAAGCAGGCGGGAAACGAAGAAGAGAAGCAGGGCCAGGAAAAGAAGACTGAGTCAAATGCTGAGAAAAGCCGGACTGATGCTGAAAAAAAGTCCGACCAAGAAGCAGCTGCGGAAAAAGCCGCTGAAACGTCATCGCCTGCAGATAAAGCCGCGACTAAGGTTGTCAAGTCTGCAAAAGAGGTCAAGCCGGCTGAGCCTGCCAAAACTGCCAAACCGGTTAAGCCGGTCAAATCTGTCGAGGTATCGAAAAAAGCTGCTCCTGTGGTGACAATAGAGAAGGGGAAAATGGCATGCTTTAAGGACAAGCTCAAATCCCTTGGCTGGAAGAAGTGGACGGCCATTGCGGCCGTGTTCATCGTGCTCGTGGGCGGCGGTTTTGGCATGTATCTGGCGTTTGGCACGACAGCCGTCATGCAGCGTTCGGACCGCGATGCGCAGGAAAATATCTATATGACGGTCAAGCCGGGTACGACGGCCTCGGAGATTTCGGACAGGCTGACGAAGCTCGGCGTCATCGACAGCAAGTTCCGTTTTTGGTGGCTGATGAAGCTGCAGGGCGATGCGAGCAAATTCAAGACAGGCACGTATGCCTTTAAGGCCCATATGGACGAACAGGACGTGCTCAATAAACTCGTCTCGGGCGATACGACGATTGTCAAATTCACGATTCCGGAAGGCTTTGGCGTCAAGGAAATCGCGAAGCGTCTGGCCGATGAGGGCCTTGTCGATGAAAATGAGTTTTTGGAAAAAGCCAAGAACTACGCGCCGTACAGCTATATGAAGAAGGGGCCGAATGTGCGCTATGCGGCCGAGGGCTATCTCTTCCCCGATACGTATGAGATTCAGAGCGATGTGACACCGGAGCTCATCATGAAGATGATGTCGCAGGACTTCGATAACCGTCTGACGCCGGAGATGCGCCAGCAGGCCGCGGCCATGGGCCTCTCGATTCACGACCTCGTGACGCTGGCTTCTCTTGTCGAGAAGGAAGCGCGCTACGATGAGGACCGGCCGATCATCGCGCAGGTCTTTTTGAAGCGGCTGCAGATTGGCATGCCGCTGCAGTCGGACACGACGCTGCAGTATCTGATGAACGCGCCGAAAGAGGATGTCTCGCTTGCCGATACGAAAATCGATTCGCCGTACAACACGTACCAGCATCAGGGCCTGCCGCCGGGACCGATTGCGAGCCCCGGCATGAAGGCCATCAACGCCGTGCTGCATCCGGCCGCCACGGATTATCTCTATTTCGTCGCGGACCGTCAGGGGCACAACCATTATTCGGCGACGTACGAGGAACATGAGGCCATCGTGGAGCAGGTCCGCTGACTTGTTCCTTCCATTATATAGGGAATGAGGGAATGTAAAATATGTCAGATTTTGAGGATTTGCTGCGCGGGATGGAGGCCTATGCGGCCGAGAATCATGTACCGATTATCAATGAGAACGGCCGCAAAGCCTTTCTCAAGGTGATCAAAGAGAAAAAGCCGCACCGCGTGCTTGAAATCGGCACGGCCATCGGCTATTCGGCACTGCTTTTGGCGGCAAATGGCGCTGAGGATATCAAAATCACGACGCTCGAGCTTTCCGAAGAACGTGCGCAGACGGCACGGGACTTCATCGACCGTTCGCCGTACCGCGACATCATCGAGATTCTGCAGGGCAATGCGGGGGACATCCTGCTGACCCTGCAGGGGCCGTATGATTTTGTCTTTATCGACGCGGCGAAGGGGCAGTATGTCGATTATTTCCATAAGATACAGCCGCTGCTTGCGCCGAAATGTACGATTGTCGCCGACAATGTGCTGTTTCGCGGCTATGTGCGCGGTGAGGAAAAGGCGCCGCGCCGCTACCGCACAATCGTCAAGCGGCTGCGCGAATACATTGAGCTTACGAGTCAGGCCGAGGGCTTCATGACGGAGATTCTCGAGAACGGCGACGGACTGGCTGTGACGACAAGAACATGAAAATTAAACGGAGGATAATATATATGTTGAAAAAGCCGGAGCTTCTGGCTCCAGCCGGAAATCTGGAAAAAATGAAGATGGCGCTTCTCTACGGCGCCGATGCCGTCTATCTTGGCGGCAAAATGTACGGACTGCGCGCCTTTGGCGGCAATTTCACGCGCGAAGAGCTCAAGGAAGCCATGGATTTTGCCCATAAGCTCGGCAAAAAGGTCTATGTGACGGTCAATATTTTCCCGCACAACAGCGACCTTGAGGGGCTGCCCGACTATCTGCGCTATCTCGAGTCGATTGGCACGGACGCTTTGCTCATCGCGGACCTCGGCGTTTTTTCCATTTGCCGGGAAGTCACGCCGAAGATGGAAATCCATATCAGTACGCAGGCGAACAACACGAACTGGCGCACGGTCAACGCGTGGCAGCAGCTCGGTGCCAAGCGCGTCGTGCTCGCGCGTGAGATGTCCTTAAACGAAATTCGCGAAATCCGCGCGAAGACGACGGCGGACCTCGAGATGTTCGTGCACGGGGCCATGTGCATTTCGTACTCGGGCCGCTGCCTGCTGTCGAATTATTTCACGGGCCGCGACTCGAACCGCGGCAGCTGCGCGCAGTCGTGCCGCTGGAAGTACGCGCTCGTCGAGGAGACGCGTCCGGGGAGATACTTCCCGATTGCCGAGGATGAGCGCGGCACGTACATCATGAATTCGAAGGATATGTGCCTGCTGCCGCATATCAAGGATGTCATCGAGAGCGGTGTCGAAAGCCTCAAAATCGAGGGCCGCATGAAGAGCGTGCATTACGCGGCGAGCGTCGTCAAGGCTTACAGACTCGCAATTGACGCGTATTTTGAGGACCCGGAGCACTTTAAAATCCAGCAGAGTTGGCTTGACGAGCTCGAGAAGGTCTCGCACCGTCCGTACACGACGGGCTTTTACTACCATCAGCCAGATGCAGATGACCAGCTCTACGGCACCTCGTCGTATGAGCAGACGTCGGAATTCATCGGCCTCGTGCGCTCTTACGACCCCGAGACGCGCTACGCTGTCGTCGAGCAGCGCAATAATATGAAAATTGGACAGGAAATTGAGGTCTTTCAGCCGCATGCCCCCTTGTATCGTCAGAAACTTTCTGATATGCTTGACGAAGAGGGCACGCCTATTGAGGTTGCCCCGCATGCCCAGCAGATCATCAAGATCCGCATGGACAAGCCTGTGGAACCATATACGATCCTGCGCCGCGACGTCCTGAAGAAAAAGGAGCCGCAGGCGTAACAGAAGAAAGAAGGGCTTTTTATGGCAGAGACAAATTTCGTTCGTTATTTTGGCAGGGCAACCGGCCGCGTACAGGGCGTCGGTTTCCGCATGTTCGTGCAGAATCATGCTTCAGAGCTTGGACTCACGGGCTGGGTGCGCAATATGGACGACGGCAGCGTCACGATGGAAATTCAGGGTGACCCGCACAAAATTGACAAGCTTTCTGTCGAAATCCGCGAGGGCAATTACTTCATCAAGGTCAAGACGCTGGACTTTAACCCGATTGAGGTCGTGCCGGATGAAAAGCGCTTTGTCATCCGCTATTGAGTCAGTTCTTTTTGCATCTTTTTGTCAGGGGGATTTTATATGCCAAGAGTACTTGTACTGCATGGGCCGAACCTCAACATGCTCGGCACGCGTGAGCCGGAGATCTACGGCTACACGACACTCGATGATATCAACGAGATGATTGCGGCGCGCGCCGCAGAAGCCGGCATCGAGACGGCCTTCTTCCAGTCGAATCACGAGGGCGAGCTCGTCGATGCCCTGCAGCAGGCCAATCACAAGTTTGATTTTATCATCTTCAATGCCGCGGCTTATACGCATTACAGCATTGCCATCCGCGATGCCATTGCGGCTATCGATGTGCCGGTCATTGAAGTCCATCTGTCGAATATCCACAAGCGTGAAGAGTTCCGCCATACGTCGGTGCTCGCTCCCGTGGCGATGGGACAGATTTCGGGCCTCGGCGTCGAGAGCTACCTCGCGGCACTGGAAGCCATCATCTATAAGCTCAGCAAAGCAAACAAAATCTGATTCTATCATTTATTAAGACATAGAACCAAATCAGGCAACGAAACAGGAGATGCTTTTTATGAATCAGAATCGTTTGACTGCCCTGCGCAGCCTGCTCGCAGAGAACAATCTCGATGCGGTCATCGTGACGAAATACGTCAATCTTCATTATTTCAGCGGTTTCCGCGGCGATGATACGACGCTCGTCATCACGAAGGACAAGGCTCTGCTCGTCACCGACAACCGTTATACGGAACAGGCCCAGAAACAGGCCCCCCTTTTTGAGGTCGTAGAGCACAAGCACGGCCTGCTCGCCAAAACGGCTGAACTCGTCAAAAAACTCGGCTGCCATAAGGTCGGCTTTGAAGGCAATGCGATTATCTACGATGTTTACGCAGGTCTTTCGTCCCTGCTTGAGGGCATCGAGTTCAAGACGCCTTTGAATCTCGACGCGCTGCGTCAGGTCAAGGACGAGGAAGAAATCGGCTATATCCGCAAAGCCTGTGCGTTTGCCGACAAGGCCTTTGAGGATATCGTCAAATTTATCAAGCCGGGCGTGACGGAAATCGCCGTCGCGGCGCGCCTTGAACAGGTCATGCGCGAGGCGGGCTCCGAGAAACCTTCGTTCGACACAATCGTGGCTTCGGGCCTGCGCGGCAGCATGCCGCACGGCACGGCCACGGAAAAAATCATCGAGGCAGGCGACTTCGTGACGATGGACTACGGCGCGAAATACGAGGGCTACTGCTCCGACATCACGCGCACCGTCTGCGTGGGCAAAGCCAGCGACCGCCAGCGCAAGGTCTATGAGGCCGTGCTCGGCACGCAGAAGATGGTCTTAGACGAAATCGCTCCGGGCAAATCGGGCAAGGAAATCGACGCCGCTTCGCGCGCATTCCTCAAGAAATACGATCTTGCGCAGTACTTCGGCCACGGCCTTGGCCACAGCCTCGGCCTCGAGATTCACGAAGAGCCGCGCCTTTCGCCGTCGAGCACGTGCGAGCATCTCCTGCCGAACATGCTCATTACCGACGAACCGGGCGTCTATCTCCCGGGCTGGGGCGGCCTGCGCATCGAAGACACGGTGCTCGTGACGAAGACGGGCAGCGAGCGCCTGACAAAATCGAATAAAGAGCTTGTGGAGATTCTTTAAACGGCCAGAATCCGGAGAAAAACAAGACTCTATAGGGCTCAGGCATGTCTGTGCTTGACGATAGGCCATAAGTTGATTATAATAAAGAATGTTATGATACGTTTTGTATCTTGAATGCGAATATGATATTTTGGAGGGCGTAAGTTAATGATTAATAGTACTGATTTCCGCACGGGCTTAACGATTGAAATTGATGGCGGTGTCTGGCAGATTGTCGATTTCCAGCATGTAAAGCCGGGCAAGGGCGCTGCTTTCGTACGCACGAAGATCAAGAATGTTGAGACGGGTGCAGTGGTAGAGCGTACCTTCAATCCGAACGAAAAAATGCCGGCAGCTCATCTCGAGACGCGCAACATGCAGTACCTCTACGAGGCCGATGGCATGTACACGTTCATGGATACGGAAACGTATGAGCAGACGGAACTCAACAAGGACCAGCTCGGCGATGCTCTGAACTACCTCATGGAGAACATGGAAGTTTCGCTGCAGACGTTCAAGGGCCGCATCATCGGCATCCAGCTCCCGAACTCCGTCAACCTCAAGGTTGTCGAGTGCGAGCCGAGTGTCAAGGGCAACACGGCTACGGGCGCTACGAAGATGGCCAAGGTTGAGACGGGCTACGAAGTCCGCGTACCGCTTTTCGTCAACGAAGGCGATACGCTCCGCATCGATACGCGTACGGGCAACTACATCGAGCGCGCATAATCTGCACATTCTGGGCAGCTGTTATGTCAGGCATATTCATGCATCTGATGTGACAGCTGCATTTCTTTCATTTTATTTTTCGTCTGGGCAGGAAAAAGCGTTTGACTTAACGAATAGTACAGTATAAATATGCATGGTGGGGATAGGTTTTTCAACAGCCTTATGGACTCCGCCGTACATATCATACAGAAAAACGTACAGCATTTTATTTCAGGCAAGGAGGCCTTTATCATGACCAACGAAAAAGAAGTCGTCAAGAAAGATTCGAACCTCGGTGCCATCCGCATTGCGGATGAAGTCGTCAGCATCATTGCTGGTCTTGCTGCCACGGAAGTCGACGGCATCGCCGGCATGAGCGGCGGCATTGCCGGCGGCATCGCGGAAATGCTCGGCCGCAAAAACTTTGCCAAGGGCGTCAAGGTCGAAGTCGGTGAGAAAGAAGCAGCTGTAGACCTCTTCATCATCGTCAAATACGGCGTGCGCATTCCGGATATCGCTCTCGCGGTACAGGAAAACGTCAAGCAGGCCATCGAGACGATGACGGGACTGTCCGTTGTCGAAGTCAATGTCCATGTACAGGGCGTCGGCTTCCCAGAGGAGAATGCAAAGTCGGAGGAGGTACGCGTGCGCTGAGTTGAAGCGAGGCGGATAAAATGGGGATTATCAACCGTTTTTTGTTGTTTGTCTTTTCAATCGGTACGGCAGCGCTGTCGGTGCTGATGCTTCTGCTCACAGCGAAGGTACTGCCGGAATCGGTTTGGCTCAATGAAATCCAATATATCCTTGCACGTCCGGAAACCATCGCAGGTTCCGTCATCGTACTCGTGCTCTCGCTTTATCTGCTGCGCACGTCCCTGCACAGCGATGCCGAACACACGCGCCGCAGCGGGGATTTCATCCTGCTGCAGAGCGAAAATGGCGGCGTGGAAGTCGCACTGCCGGCGGTCCGCAGCATGGCCGAGCAGACGCTCATGGGCCTGCACGGCATCCGCATGGCCAAAGTGCGCGCCATGGGCGTGAGGCCCTCGCGCAAGGCGCCGGAAACGCTGCGCCTCGTGCTCGAACTGACGGTCAGCCGCCATGTCAATGTCAAGGAGCTCACGGCTGCGGCAGCCGACGCTGTCCGCGCGCAGATTCATGAGGTCATGGGCCTTGACGATATCGCCGTCGATACGAAAATCACGGGCATCACGGACGCGCTGCCGGCAAAGCGCCGCGTCGTCTGAAAAGGCAGTGCGGCGTGTCAGGGATAATTCGGAGTGTTGCGGAGTGTTTCGGAAATGAAAGAAGAATTCAAGGCATGGCTTAAAGAGCGCTGGCAGGAAAATCGGGGCGCATGCGTCGGTTTGTCTGCCGGCGTCATACTGGCCGCAGCTATTCTGCTGTTTGGCTTCTGGCGCACGCTCTTTGTCGTGCTCTGCGGCGGCATCGGCCTTTATGTTGGCAGAAAAGCGGACCGCGAGGACGATTTCTTCGGCCGTCTGGCGGATGAATTCCTTGACCGGATCAACCGCCTGCGCTGATGACGCGAAAATATCAGGAACATACATAAAATAGGATATCTGTAAGGAAGGTTAGGAATGAGTCGTAGACAAGCAAGGGAAGTCGCGCTGCAGGCGCTCTTCCAGTTAGATTTGAATCCGGCGGAAGCGGCGGATCAGGAAGAGATGCAGGAAACGCTGGCCATCGATACGGCACTTGGCGAGGCGGAACGCCTCAGTGCCCATGACCGCGCATTCGTGCAGAAGCTCGTCAGCGGGACGCGTGCCAATCTTGAGGCCATCGACCAGATGATCGCGCAGAATTCGCGCGAATGGAAAGTCGAGCGCATGGCAGCTGTCGACCGCAATCTCACGCGTATGGCAACGTACGAGATGTGTTTTGCAGACGAGAAGCTCACGCCGAATATCGCCATCAATGAGGCTGTGGAACTGGCAAAGAAGTATGGTACGGATGACTCCAGCCGCTATGTGAACGGGATTCTCGGCGCCATCATGAAAAGCGCGCAGTGATGCATAGGAGGAGCCAGACTTTTTGTCTGGCTTTTTCTTGTATTTTTGTAAAAAATAGAAGGGAAGGCTGTCGTGGAAATCCATAGTGTCAGTGACGTCACGCGGTACATCAAGACGATGTTCCAGCGGGAAACTGTGCTGTCCCATCTGCAGGTGCGTGGCGAATTGTCAAATTTCAAATGTTATGCTTCGGGGCACTGTTATTTCACGCTGAAGGATGCGAACTCGTGCATCAAATGCGTGATGTTCCGCAGCCGCGCGCAGTATCTGCGCTTTCGTCCGGAAAACGGCATGCAGGTCGTCGTCAGCGGCGGCATCTCGGTCTATGAGCGCGACGGCGTTTACCAGCTCTACGCCGACCGCATGATGCCGGAGGGAGCCGGCGACCTCGCACTGGCCTTTGAGCAGCTCAAGGCAAAGCTCGCAGCCGAGGGCCTTTTTGACGCGGCGCACAAGAAGCCGCTGCCAAAATTCCCGAAGCGCATCGGCATCGTCACGTCGATTTCGGGCGCGGTGCTGCGCGATATCTACCACGTCTCAAAACGCCGCTGGCCTGCCATCCAGCTCGTCTTAAAGCCCGTGCTCGTGCAGGGCGAGGAAGCGGCGGGCCAGATTGCCGATGCCATCCGCTTCTTCAATGAAAAATATCCCGTCGATGTGCTGATTGTCGGCCGCGGCGGCGGTTCGATGGAAGACCTCTGGGCTTTTAACGAAGAGCCTGTGGTCCGGGCCATCTATGATTCCAGGATTCCCGTCATTTCGGCTGTCGGCCATGAGACGGACTTCACGCTCGCGGATTTTGCGAGCGACCAGCGCGCCGCGACGCCTTCGCAGGCCGCAGAGCTCGCCGTGCCGGACCGCGAGGATTATCTTCGTTATCTCGAGGGCCTTCGCGCGCAGCTCAGTCAGCAGCTAAAGCGCGCCCTGACGGAAAAAAGGCTGCGCCTCGACGCCTGCTGCCGCAGCACGGCGCTCAAGAATCCGCATCTGCTGCTGGCGGGCCGTCTGCAGCGGCTCGACCAGGCCCGCAATAAGCTCGACAGCCTCACCAAGGCGCAGGCACAGGCCAAAAGGCATGCACTCGAGATCGTCCTGCAAAAGCTGGACCTCTTAAATCCGGTGCACATCCTGCGGCAGGGCTATGGCATCATCGAGAAGAAAAGCGAAGGCGGGGCCGTCAGCAGCATCAAAGATGTCAAAAAAGGCGACGAACTCACGGTCACGCTGAAGGATGGCCGCTTCTCAGCCGAAGTCCGGCAGGTCAAGCCGCCAAGAGCCTGAGCTGAGACAAAAGACGAAAGACGAGAAAGACGAAAGGATGCTGTAGTATGCCAAGAAAAAAGGAGCTCTCGTTTGAAGAATCCCTTGCCAAGCTCGAGAGCATCGTCAAGGAAATGGAAGAGGGCAATCTGACATTGAAGGACCTTATGAGCCATTATTCAGAGGGCGTGACGCTTGCGGAAAACTGCACGAAGTCTCTTGACCGCGCGGAGCAGGCGATGGACCTTCTCTTAAAGGAAGAACAGGGAAAAGTCAAGGAAAGCAAATTGGATATTGAGGGTTGAGGGTGAATGAATATGTTGAAGGAACTTTGGAAAGAGCGCCAAAAGCTCGTGGAACAGCAGCTCGTAAGAGAATTGGAGCTTTATGCGCCTCTTGACGCGACGCTCGCGGCAGCGATGAAATACAGTCTAATGGCGGGCGGCAAGCGCCTGCGGCCAATTCTCCTGATGGCGGCTGCTGATGCGGTCGGCAAAAAGGGTACGGACTACATCACGGCGGGCTGCGCTCTCGAGATGATTCATACGTATTCCCTCATTCACGACGACCTGCCGGCGATGGACAACGATGACTATCGCCGCGGCAAACTCACGAACCACAAGGTTTACGGCGACGGCATGGCCGTGCTCGCAGGCGATGCCCTCTTAACACTGGCCTTTGAAGTTCTCGTGCGCCAGCAGCATACGGATGCCGCCACGCTCCTGCGCGTTGTCAAGGAAATCAGCACGGCTGCCGGCATGAACGGCATGGTCGGCGGTCAGGCCATCGACCTTGAGTCGGAGGGCAAACACATCGATATGGAAACCCTGCGCAAAATGCACATGGGCAAGACCGGCGCCCTTTTCCGCGCTGCCCTCAGAAGCGGTGCCATCCTCGCGGGCGCGGATGAAAAATCCCTTGCGGCCCTGACGGATTACGCCGAAAAATTCGGTCTGGCCTTTCAGATTACGGATGATATCCTCGATGTCGTCGGCGATGAAAAGCTCATCGGCAAGCCGGTCGGCAGCGACATCCGCAACGAAAAGTCGACGTATGTGACGCTGACATCTTTGGAGGAAGCACGAAAACTCGCCAAAGAGACCGTAGACGGCGCTGTGGCGGCACTTTCCGGCTTCGGCCCCGAAGCTGACTTCCTGCGTCAGCTCGTCCGCTATATGCTCGAACGAAAAAATTGATGGGAAGTGTTTCCATGTATGCATTACTGGATAAAATCGAGAAACCAGAGGATGTCAAGAAGCTGACCGTGCGTGAGCTCACGGAGCTGGCCTCCGAAATCCGCCATTTCATCATCGATACGGTTTCGCAGAACGGCGGTCATCTCGCGCCGAATCTCGGCACGGTCGAACTCACACTGGCCCTTTACAGCGTGTTCCAGTTCCCGAAGGACAAGCTCGTCTGGGATGTCGGCCATCAGGCTTATACGCATAAAATCCTGACAGGGCGCAAAAAAGCCTTCTCGACGCTTCGAAAAAAAGGCGGCATCACGGGCTTTCCAAATCGTTTTGAATCCCCGTACGACGCGTTCGGCGTCGGCCATGCGAGCACGTCCATCTCGGCGGCTCTCGGCATGGCCATTGCGCGCGATATGAAGGGCGAGCACAATCAGGTCATTGCGGTCATCGGCGACGGCGCCCTGACGGGCGGCGAATCCTTTGAGGCCCTGAACAATGCGGGCGACCTCGGCAAAAAGCTCATCGTCATCCTCAACGACAATGAGATGTCCATCGACGCGAATGTTGGCGCCATGAGCGAATACCTCTCGCGCATCCGCATGGCGCCGCAGTACACGCGGGCCAAGCGCGACATGGGGAATCTGCTCATGAGCATCCCGCACATTGGCGACAAGGTCTATAGGACGGCCAGCCACCTGAAGGACGGCGTGCGTTCCGCACTCGTGCCGGGCAGCCTCTTCGAGGAAATGGGCTTCCATTATGTCGGACCCATTGACGGCCACAACATCGGCCTTCTGGAAGAAGTTCTGCAGCGCGCAAAGGAAATGGAAGGACCTGTCCTCATCCATATCCACACGATCAAGGGCAAGGGCTATATTCCGGCGGAGAAGGCACCGGAAAAATTCCACGGCGTGGGCTGCTTTGACCCGAGTACGGGCAAGTCGGCTCCCAAGGCCAATAAGGCCCCGTCGTATACCTCGGTCTTCAGTCAGGCCCTCATCGAGCTCGCGAAAGACCGCCCCGATATTCTCGCCATCACGGCGGCCATGCCGTCCGGCACGGGGCTCAAGGCTTTTGGCAAGGTCTATCCGGACCGCTTTTTCGATGTCGGCATCGCCGAGGAACACGCGATGACGCTGGCGGCCGGCGCGGCTGCGGCGGGCATGCACCCCGTGATTGCGCTGTATTCGACCTTCGCACAGCGCGCCTACGATCAGCTCATACACGATGTCTGCCTGCAGAACCTGCCCGTGACGCTCTGCCTTGATAGAGCCGGTCTCGTCGGTGAGGACGGTCCGACGCATCACGGCGTCTTCGACCTCTCGTATCTGCGCCAGATGCCGCATATGTGCGTCATGGCACCGAAGGATGAAGAAGAGCTCCGCCATATGCTGGCCACGGCCATCGACATCAAGGGGCCTTCGGCCGTGCGCTATCCGCGCGGCTGCGGCCTCGGCGTGGAGCTTACGGACTCGTTCGAGAAACTGCCAATTGGCAAAGCCGAAATCCTGCAGGACGAGGGCGATATCGCCTTCCTCGCCGTCGGCACGATGGTCGAAAAGGCGAAAGAGGCCGCAGCCATCTTAGCGGGCGAGGGGATAAAAGCCGCTGTCGTCAATATGCGCTTTATCAAACCTCTGGACACAGAGCTCATCTCCCGTTATGCGGGAGAAAAGAAGCTCCTGATCACAGCCGAGGAAAATATGCTCGCGGGCGGCTTCGGCTCGGCCTTGGCCGAATACCTTGAAGACAACGGACTTTCTGTGCCGCTTTTGCGCTTTGGCCTGCCGGACCGCTTCATTGAACAGGGCACGCGCAAAGAGCTCTTTGAGCTCTGCGGCCTGCAGCCTGAGCAAATGGCAGAAAAAGTCCGCGAGCGTCTGGCTGTCCTGCGGCAATACAGGGGCATAGAAGAATAAAAGAATCAATATATATGGTATTGAGATAGAGATATAGATAGAGATGGAAGGTTTTTAGACGAATGGCAAAAGAACGATTGGATATCCTGCTCGTCGAGAAGGGCCTCGCAGGCAGCCGCGAACGCGCGAAGCGCATGATCATGGCTGGTGAGGTCCTCGTCGACGGCCAGAAAATCGATAAGGCGGGTACGACCGTCAAGAAAGAAGCGGAAATCCGCCTGCTCGGCCACGATATTCCCTATGTCAGCCGCGGCGGACTCAAACTCGAGAAGGCCATGAAGGAATTCGGTGTCCGACTGCAGGACAAGGCAGCCGCGGACATCGGCGCTTCGACAGGGGGCTTCACGGACTGCATGCTGCAGAACGGAGCGAAAAAAGTCTTTGCAATCGATGTCGGCTATGGCCAGCTCGCGTGGAAACTGCGCACGGATGAACGCGTCGTCAACATGGAACGCACGAACATCCGCACGGTCACGCCGGAGATGATCGGTGAGCCGCTCGACTTTGCTTCCATCGATGTGGCCTTTATCTCACTGACGAAGGTTCTGCCCGTCGCATATACCTTATTGAAGGAAACGGGCGAGATTGTCGCCCTCATCAAGCCGCAGTTCGAGGCCGGCCGCGAAAATGTCGGCAAGAAAGGCGTCGTGCGCGACCCTGCCGTCCATGAAGACGTCATCCGCAAAGTCACGGCTTTTGCGCGTGAGACGGGCTTTTTGCCGCTCGCGCTGACGTATTCGCCAGTCAAAGGGCCTGAGGGCAATATTGAGTACCTGATTTACCTCACGAAGGACAAGAGTGCCGGTGAAGACACGGTGACGGACGAACGCGTCCAAGAAGTCGTGGCGGCCGCTCATGCAGAGCTGGATAAATAAAGATGAAGGGGAAGTCATGCAGAAGGGAAGGATTCGATGCTGACAATTGCTGTATTTCCGAATACCCATAAGCCGGAAGCGCCTGAGGTGCTTCAACGGATCCTGGACTTTTATGCAGATAAGGATGCGCGCGTCATCATGCCGCTTGAGGAAGCCCGCTTTTTCAGGCGTGCAGGGTACGGTGTGCCGGACATCGAGCATGCACAGGCGGATATCGCCCTGAGCATCGGCGGCGACGGTACGCTGCTTGGCGTCTGCCGCCGCTACAGCCACCATGCTGTGCCGGTCTGCGGCATCAATATCGGCACGCTGGGCTTCATGGCGGATATCGAACTCGATGAGCTCGAGACGAAACTGCAGAAAATCCTCGATGGGGATTATCTCATCGAACATCGGCTGCTGTTGGCGGGCTACGCCATTACGGCAGGCAAGGAGCGTTTCCTCGGGCATGCCATCAACGATATCGTCGTGAAGGGCGGTGTCGCGCGCATGCTGCACCTCGGCCTCAGCATCAATAAGAGCCATCTCCTGGAATGCAAGGCCGACGGCATCATCATTTCCACGCCGACGGGTTCTACGGCTTATTCGCTTTCGGCGGGCGGCCCCATCATGAACCCGAATATACGCGCCCTTCTCGTGACGCCAATCTGTGCGCATACCTTCAACATCCGCCCTTTGGTCATTCAGGAGGATGAAACCGTCCACATCAAGATTGCGCCGGTCCAGCAGGATATCATCGCGACGCTCGATGGGCAGGAGGTCTTCCGCCTGCTGCCGGGCGATGAAGTCGTGGTGCGGAAATCCAAGGCCCAGGCGGAAATCGTGAAGTTTGAAGACAAGGATTATTACCAGATCCTGCGCACAAAACTATGGCGCAAAGACAGCTGAGACCTGAAGGGCTGCTTTCTGTTTCATGACTGCCATAAGCATAGCGTGGGAAAATAAAAAGCAAGAAATAAGTAAGAAAGAAGGTTCGTTTGGATGAAAGAAAGACGACTTGAGCTGATCCGTGAAATCATTCGCCATGAAATCATAGAGACGCAGGACGAACTGGCAGCGGAGCTGCGCAAAAAACGCATCGCCGTCACGCAGGCTACGGTCTCGCGCGATATCAAAGAGCTCATGCTCATCAAGGTCCCGACAGGCGACGGCCGCTACCGCTACGCGCTGCCCGCTCAGGAAAACTATGCTTTTACGAAAGAGCGTATGCGGCGTGTCTTTAATGATACGATTCTCGACTGCGATTACAGTGAAAACATCATCGTCGTCAAGACGCTGCCGGGCGGCGCGAGTACTGTGGCCTCGGCACTTGACTACTGCAAATGGCCGGAAATCATCGGCACGGTGGCCGGTGATGACAGCATTCTGGTCGTGGTCAAGCCAAAGGAAGTCGCACCTGTCATCAAGAAACGCATCTTCGACATGCTGGACCAGAACTAAGCGGCCGGAAGGGAAGTATTTTTCATGTTGAAAACGCTGACGGTTTGGAATTTTGCCCTGCTGAAGCATGTGCAGGTCGAGTTCGAAGCCGGTCTCAATATCCTGACTGGCGAGACGGGTGCAGGCAAGTCCATCCTCATTGATTCTCTAGGTGCCGTGCTCGGACAGCGTATGTCCTCGGACATGGTGCGCTCCGGCTGCGAATGGCTGCGCGTGGAAGCCGTCTTTTCACTCGAAGATGAATCGCTGGGCCTGCATGAAGTTTTGACGCAGCAGGCCATAGACGACTCAGATGGCGAGCTCATCATCACACGGCAGATCACGAAGGCCGGCCGCAGCACGGCGCTGGTCAACGGCTGCCATGTGACGCTCGCGGTCCTGCGCCAGATTGGCGCGTTCCTCGTCGACATTCACGGGCAGAACGAGAATCTTGCCCTGCTGCGCGAAGAAAATCAGTTCCATCTGCTCGACGGCTACGACCCCGATGTTGCAGAGGCCTTAGCCGCGTACGAATGTGTCTACCGCGAATGGCGGGAGCATAAGAAGAAATACGAAGAAAAGCAGCAGGCCTCGCGCGAATACGCACAGCGCCTCGATATGCTGCACTGGCAGGACAAGGAAATCTCAGAAGCGAATCTCCAAAAGGGAGAGGATGAACAGCTTGAAGCCGACATCCGCAAACTTTCCCATGCGGAAAAGATTGTCGGTTTCGTCGAAGAGTCGTATAATCTTCTCGAGGGGGGCGGCAGCAGCGGTCTCGGCGTACTGCCTTCGCTCTCGCAGGTCAAAAAAGACCTCGAGGATATCAGCCGCTTTGACGATTCGCTGACAAATGCACAGAAAATGGTCGAAGAGGCCTACATTTCGCTGCAGGAAGCCTCGTATGAGCTGCGCGACTACGGCGAGAATGTCGAATTCAGTCCCGAACGCCTCAACGCCCTGCAGAGCCGCATGGATGTCATCTACCGCCTCTGCAAGAAATACGGCGCGACGCTTGACGATGTTCTTGTGCATCAGCAGAAAGTCGAGCAGGAGCTTTCGGAAATCGAAAATTACGACGATGATATTGAAGCCCTGAAAAAAGAGATTGCGGAGCTTGAGCAAAAGCTTCAGAAAAAAGCAGCGGCGCTCACGAGGCTGCGCACAGCTGCCGCCAAAGACCTCTCAGCGGCCATCGAAGAGCAGCTTCTCGCCCTTGGCATGCCAAAGGCAAAGTTTGATATCCGCGTGACGCCGGCGGAAGGCTATGGCAGCAGCGGCGCGGACGAAGTCGCGATGTTTTTCTCGGCCAACCCCGGCGAGGCGGAAAAGCCCCTGCAGAGAGTCGCTTCGGGCGGTGAGCTGTCGCGCATTGCGCTGGCCATCAAGACGGTGGCTTCGTCGAGGGATTCTTCCGTGCCGAGCATGGTTTTCGATGAAATCGACACGGGCATCGGCGGCCGCACGGCTCAGATGGTCGCGGAGCGCATCGCCCTTGTCGCGCAGTACAAGCAGGTGCTCTGCATTACGCATCTGCCGCAGATTGCCTGCATGGCCGATGCCCATCTCTACATCTCGAAACGCACGGAAGAGGGCAGTACGGCCACGCAGATTCGGCCGCTTTCCGAGCGCGAGCGCATCAGCGAGATTGCGCGCATGGCTTCGGGCGCCGATATGACGACGGCTTCACTTGACAACGCGCGCGAGATGGTCTCGCACGCCAAGCTCAAAAAGGAAATGTTCCAACAGTCGGCCCTGCACCGCGAGGCGCAGGCTTGAATCACTTAAATAATGGAAACAACGTAAAGATAAAAGCAGGAGGTATTTTGCCATGTACGAGGATTTGATTGAAAAGAAAATCGGCAGTGAGGATATTTTTGACGGCGTGCTGCTCCATGTCAAGTGCGACACGGTCAAGCTGCCAAACGGCAATGAGGCCACGCGCGAGTGGATTAAGCATCCGGGTGCCTCGTCTGTCATTCCGCTGCTGCCGGACGGCCGCATCATCCTCGTGCGCCAGTACCGCTATCCGATTGACGAAGTGACGCTCGAGGTGCCGGCCGGCAAGCTCGATGCCCCCGACGAAGACCCGCTCGTCTGCGCCGAACGCGAGCTCTCGGAAGAGACGGGCTACACGGCAGACAAAATCACGAAGCTCACGACGATTGCGACGACGGTCGGCTTCTCGAATGAAAAGATTCACCTCTACATGGCAGAGGGCCTGACGGCCGGCAAGCAGCACACGGATGACGATGAATTCATCAATGTCGTCAAGGTGCCTCTTGAAGAAGCTGTGGCCATGGCCACGGACGGCCGCATTGTCGATGCGAAGTCTATCGTCTCCATCCTGATGCTCGACCGCCTGCAGAAGGCTGCCAAATAAAATAGACTGCCCAGACGGCCGCATTTTTTGCGGCTGCTGCGGATATTTCGGAGGAATTTATGTTTGATTTCAATCTGCTGGACCTCATCGCCGGCATACCGGGCCTGATTATCGCCATGGTCATCCACGAATACGCGCATGCGCGCGTGGCCGTGTCCCTCGGCGACAGGACGCCGGCCCTCATGGGCCGCCTGACCCTGAATCCGGCAGCCCATATTGACCCCGTGGGCCTCGTCATGCTGTTTCTCGTGCGCTTTGGCTGGGCGAAGCCCGTCATCATCGACCCGCGCAATTTCAAGCATCCGCGGCGCGATGATATCCTCGTCTCGCTCGCAGGCCCCATGGCCAATCTCATCACGGCGTTTCTTTCGCTCGTCGTCCTGCTCGTCTTTCAGCGCCTGATGAACGGCCATCTGAGTGTCGGCATGTATCAGGTATTTCAGCTCATCATCATTTACAACATCAACTTTGCCATTTTTAACCTGATTCCGCTGCCGCCGCTCGATGGCTCGCATGTGCTCATCCAGCTGCTGCCGGGGCGTCTTGCTTATGCCTATGCGCGCCTTGAGCGCTACAGCTTTCTCATTCTCATCGCGCTGATTGTCACGCCGGTGCTGAGTCTCATCTTTATCCCGCTGCAGCGCTTTATCTGGAAAATCTTCATCCTGATCCTGATGCCGTTTTTCTGAGGCTGAGGCAGGAACATGAGTGAGAAGAAGGATTACACGATACACCTCAAGGCCTTTGACGGGCCGATGGAGCTGCTGCTCCATCTGATTGAGAAGAATAAGATTGATATTTACGATATCCCGATGGCCGAGCTCACGCGCCAGTATCTCGATTATCTTGATGCCATGCGCGAGCTCGACATGGAGGTGACGAGCTCGTTTCTCGTCATGGCCGCGACGCTTTTGCAGATCAAGTCACGGATGATGCTGCCGAAGAAGCCGAAAAATGAAGAGGGCGAAGAGGAAGACCCGCGTCAGGAGCTCGTCGAGAGGCTCCTCGAGTACAGGCGCTTCAAAGAAGTCAGTACTGTGCTTGGCTCGATGGCCGATATGCAGGAGCATTTTGTCAGCCGCGCGCCGCTGCCGCTGCCCGTCCATCATCTGCCGCCCGGCAATCTTGACCTGAAGGTACTCGTCGCCGCGTTCCGCGAGGTCATGGAAAGCAGGGAAGAGAACCCGGCCGCGCCTGCGGCCGTCGTCGAGCCCGAGCCCTATCATATTGAAGATAAGATGGAAGAAATCCTGCAGAAACTGCGTGCAGGGAAGGGAAAGCTCCGCTTTGACGAGGTCTTTTGCAGCGGAACGCGCAGCGAGCTCATCGTCACGTTCCTCGCATTGCTTGAACTCATCAAGCAGCGGTCCGTCGCCGCAAAACAGCAGCAGCTTTTCGGCGCCATCGTCATCGTGATGCAGTGATGTGTCACGAAATTACGGAATTACAGAATTACGAAATTGGAAATCAGCTGGGGAGGATTTATGGATAAGAGCAGCAAGCCGGAGCAGCGCGAAAAAACTTCGGCAGAATCGCAGAGGACGGCGCAGCCTGTGAGTCCGGCAGGGCCGGCGGATTCCGTGAATCCTGTAAGTCCTGTAAGTACTGTGGGCACGCTCGAAGCCCTGCTGTTTGCGGCGGGCAATCCGCTGCCGCTGGCGGGCATTGCCGGCATCATGGAATGCAGCGAAGAAGAGGCGGAGTCTCTTTTGCGCGAGCTCAGGGTACGGCTCAGCGAATACGGCAGCGGCCTGACCGTCCAGAAGGTGGCGGGCGGCTACCAGCTCGTCACACGGCCCGAGACCTTCGCGCAGGTTGCGCGGCTCAGTCAGGTCACAGACCGCCATATCTCGGCGCCGACGATGGAGACGCTCTCCATCATTGCGTTCAAGCAGCCCATCACGAAGCCCGAAATCGAGCAGCTGCGCGGTGTGCGCATCGAACGGGCCCTCGCAAAGCTCTTGGAGCTCGACCTCATCTGCGAACTTGGGCGCAAGCAGGTCATCGGCCGTCCGATTCTGTACGGCACGACGGACACGTTTTTGCGCTGCTTTGGCCTCAATTCGCTTGCGGATCTGCCGAAGCTTCCCGAGCGCGACCTTTCGGTCCTGTCGCCTGAGGAACAGCAGCTTGTCAGCGGGAAGCAGCCGGAGGCGGACTCTGCCGGCGATGCGCAGCACGGCGAAAACGGCGAAACGGAACAATAAAGAAATACAAAGCGGCACGCGGTTTTCCCGTGCTGTTTTTTCAAATTTTGGAGGAAGAAAAAATTGGTTGAACTTTTAGCACCGGCCGGCAGCCGCGAAGCCCTCGTCGCTGCCGTGGAAAATGGCGCCAACGCCATCTATCTGGCAGGCGATGCCTTTGGTGCGCGTGCCTATGCGAATAATTTTGACCGCGAAGGGCTGCGCGAAGCCATTCACTTTGCCCATCTGCGCGGCGTACACATTCATGTGACGGTCAATACGATTGTCGCGGATGAAGAACTCGCGCCGCTGAAGGAGTATCTGCGTTTCCTCTATGAGGCAGGGGCCGATGCCATTCTCGTGCAGGACCTCGGCGTCGCGAAAATCGCGCATGAAATCGTACCGGACCTGCCGATGCATGCGAGTACGCAGATGACGGTCCACAGCCTTGAAGGCGTCAGGGTCCTTGCGGAGCTCGGCTTTGCGCGCGTCGTTTTGTCGCGCGAACTCTCCCTCGAGGAAATCCGCTTTATCTGTGCCCATACGGATGTTGAGATTGAGACGTTCATGCACGGCGCGCTCTGTGTCTGCTACTCGGGCCAATGCCTCATGAGCAGCATGATCGGCGGCCGCAGCGGCAACCGCGGGCGCTGTGCCCAGCCCTGCCGCCTGCCGTACACGCTCGTCAATGAAAAGGGCGAAGATGTGCTCGGGGACAAGGCCGGCAAATACCTGCTTTCGCCGCGCGACCTCAGCACGATTGACGTGATTCCGGACCTCATTGAAGCCGGAGTCGCCTCGCTTAAAATCGAAGGCCGCATGAAGCGTCCGGAATACGTCGCGACCGTTGTGCGCACATACCGCGAGGTCATCGACACGTATTATAAGGGCAAGGGCTATGAAGTCACGCAGCAGGAGCGCGACGACCTCGCGCAGATTTTCAACCGCGACTTCACGACGGCGTATCTTAAGGGGCGTCCGGGCAAGACGATGATGAGCGACCGCCGCCCGAACAACCGCGGCTTACTCATTGGCCGCGTCACGGCGTATGACTGGGATAAGCGCATCGCCACGGTAAAACTCAGCGGCCATCTGGCCCTCGGCGACCAAGTGGACTTCTGGGTCAAAGTCGGCGGCCGCGTCACGGCGACGATTGCCGAAATGACGGACAGGAAGGGACGTCCGGTGGAAACAGGTGACGCGGGCGATATTGTCTCGTTTGCGATTCCCTCGGCCGTGCGCGACCATGACCGTGTTTTCAAGGTCTACGATGCGTCGCTGATGGAACGCGCAAAGGAAACGTATGCTTCGGGAGCGCCGGTGCGCCGCATTCCCGTGACGATTGCCGTGAGAGCCGCTGTTGGCGAGCCCCTGACGGTCACGGTGTGCGACGAGGCCGGCCATACGGGCAGCGGCCAAACGGATTTTATCGGTGAAACAGCCCGCAAGCGCCCGCTTTCTGAGGACGTTGTCCGCAAACAGGTCAGCCGCCTCGGCACGAGTGTCTACGATATGAAGGAACTTCACTGCGATATTCAGGGCGAAGTCATGGTGCCGATGAGTGAAATCAACGAGGCGCGCCGCAGGGCCGTCGAAATGCTCGATGAAAAACGCCTTGCCGAAATCGAACAGCGCGAAAAAATGCCGGAGCCGCAGTTCCGTGACCGCATCGCGCGCAAAGCACCGCGCGCCGCAGAATTCATGGTGGCCGTTGACACGCTGAATAAGGTTAAAGCAGCTCTGGAGGCAGGGGCTGACGGCATTCTGTTTGGCGGCGAATCGTACAGTCATCGCGTCATTTCTGCGGAAGAGTACAAAAAAGCTTGGCAGATGGCTAAAGAGGCCGGTGCACGCATCGACTTCAATACGCCGCGCATCGTGCGCGACTGCCATCAAAAGGCCCTCGAAAAGCTGCTAACGGCTTTTAAGGATTTTCCACCCGCTGCCGTCCATGTGCACAACATTGGCACGCTCGCTCTCGTGCGCCGGCTGACGGATTTTGCCATCCACGCGGATTATTCGCTGATTTCCTACAACGAACAGACCCTGCGCTTCCTCAAAGATTACGGCGTGACGGGTGCGACGCTCTCGCCGGAGCTCAACGCGAAGGAAATCCGCCGTCTCGCGAAGGAGTCGCCCTTGCCGCTCTCGTGCATCGTGCACGGACGCCTCGAGCTCATGGTTTCGGAGTACTGCGTGACAGGGAGCTTCCTTGGCGGCGTCGACAAGGGGCCGTGCAGCCAGCCCTGCACGCGCGGCCATTTTGCCCTGAAGGACCGCAAGGACGCGCTGTTCCCGCTCGCGATGGACCAGTTCTGCCATATGCACGTCCTGAACAGCAAGGTCCTCTCGATGATGCCGCACGCGATGAAATTCCGCGCAGCCGGCATTGAGACGATGCAGATAGAGGCCAAGGCCTTGACGGAGGGCGAAATCCGTCATATCCTCAAAGCATACAAGAAAGTCCTGACTTTCCCAGCAGAACCCGACGAAGCACAGCTCGCCTGGATTCACGAGCAGGAAGGCACGGACATCACGCGCGGTCATTTCTTCCGCGGCGTGCTTTAACTCTTCATATATAAATCATAAAAATTCCAGAGGTAAAAAATGGAACAAGAAACCTATAAAATCATGGAATACGGCAAAATCCGGGAGATGCTTGCGGCGCGCGCAGGCTCCCTGCTCGGCAAAGAACGCGCAGAGAAGCTCGAGCCGAGCAGCGATTTTGACGAAGTTTCGGAATGGATGACGGAGACGGCCGAAGCGGTTGCGGTCATCCAAGTGACAACGCCGCCGCTCGGCGGCATCTTCGACATCCGTCCGTTTCTCAAGAAAGTCAAGATGGGGGCCGTGCTCGACCTTGACGAAATCATGAATATCATGAGCACGCTCTACGCCATGCGCAGTGTCAAACGCTTCTTCCGCGACCTCGAACTCGAGGTGCCGACACTCAAGGAATGGGCGAGGGGCATTGAGATCCTCGGACAGATCGAACGCCTGCTCGACAATACCGTCGATGAACATGGCGCCATCCGCGAGGACGCGAGTGTCGAACTCCGGCGCATCCGCCGCGAGCTCCACGCCTCGCAGGCCCATATCAAGGAACGCATCGCGAGCATCCTGCATAACAGCGAATACCAGAAGTATTTTCAGGATGCCATTGTCACGGTCCGCGATGAACGCTACGTCATCCCGGTGAAGCAGGAATACCGCTCGCGCTTCCCCGGCATCGTGCACGACCAGTCGGCCACGGGCTCGACGCTTTTTATCGAGCCGATGGCCGTCGTCGAGCTCAATAACGATGTCAAGCAGCTGACCCTTGCCGAACAGCAGGAAATCCAGCGCATCCTGCGGCATCTTTCGTCTGAAATCAACAAGAACGGCGCGATTTTGCAGGATAACTGCGAGATCCTCGCCGATATTGACTTCGCCTTTGCCAAGGCCAAACTTGCCGAGGACACGGATGCCTGCCGCCCCGAGCTAAACAGGGACGGCCGCACGGAGCTCCGTCAGGCGCGCCACCCGCTCATCGCCAAGGACAGGGTCGTGCCGATTGACATCCGCATCGGCGAAAATTACCGCATGCTCTTAATCACGGGCCCGAACACGGGCGGCAAGACCGTCAGCATGAAGACATTCGGCCTCATGGTGCTCATGGCCCAGTCGGGCTGCTACCTGCCGACGGCGCCGGATTCCGTCATCTCGGTTTATCAGAACATCTATGCGGACATCGGCGACGAACAGAGCATCGAGCAGAGCCTGTCGACGTTCTCGGCACATATGACACACATCGTCAGCATTCTCAAAAAAGTCGAGTCCGACGACCTGCTGCTCCTCGATGAGCTCGGGGCCGGCACGGACCCGGAGGAAGGCGCGGCCCTTGCCATGGCCATCCTCGAAAAACTGCTGCAGGTCGGCGTGACGACCGTGGCGACGACGCATTATTCGGAGCTCAAGACCTTTGCCTACACGCGCGACGGCATCGAGAACGCCTGTGTGGAATTCGATGTCAAGACGCTGCGCCCGACGTACCGCCTGCTCATCGGCATGCCGGGTGCGAGCAACGCCTTTGCCATCAGCCGCAGGCTCGGGCTCTCCGAATCCCTGATTCTGCGCGCCCAGCAGCTTGTCAAGGCCGACCATGCGCAGTTTGAGCACGTCATCAACGAACTCGAGAACGAGAAGATGATGTACGAGCAGCGCAATGCCGACATCAAAGAACGTCAGCAGCGCGTCACGGAGCTCGAGCTCAAGGTCGAGAAGACGAAGGAAGAACTCGCCAAGCGCAAGGGCGACCTCATCCGCAAAGCCAGAGAGCAGAGCGCGGCCATGGTCCGCCGCACGCGCCGCGAGTCCGAGGCCATCATCAAGGAACTCAAGGAACAGTTCGATGACCAGGGCATCAAGAAGCGCCAGCAGGCCATTCAGGACGCGAGAGCTAAGCTCAACGAGGCGTTTGAAAAAGCGCGTCCGGGCATCATGGCGCAGAAGGGCGTCGGCAAGGCCGTGAACCTCAAGCACATCGCGCCGGGCGATATCGTCTACGTCAAGAAGCTCGACCAGAAGGGCACGGTCCTCGAGGTACAGGGCAAGGAACTCACGGTGCAGATCGGCGGTCTGCATACCAAGGTCAAGGCTTCTGCCTGCCGTTTCCTCGAGCATGCACCGAAAGAAAAATCCTCCGCCTCTGCTGTCCGCACGCCGTCATCTTCCGCGCGCCGCCAGTCCAATGCCTTCATGCAGAAGACCCAGACCATTGGCCGCGAAATTGATATCCGCGGCATGATGGTCGATGAGGCCGAAGTCGTCGTCGGCAAATTCCTCGACGATGCCGTTATGGCGGGTCTCTCGCAGGTACTCATCATCCACGGCAAGGGAACAGGGGCTCTCAGAAAGGGCATTCAGCAGTACCTCAAGCATCATCCGAGTGTCGTACATTATCAATTCGCCGATATCACCGAAGGCGGCACCGGTGCAACCGTTGTGGACCTGAAATAAGGCCAGAATTCACTCAGGGTATAGTCATTTTCACGCAGGCGTGGTAGAATAAGACTCGTATATGTTTGAAGGAGGCGCCCTATGGAAAAACGTTCCCAAAGAAGCCATCAACAACACAATCCGAAGAAAGGCGGTACATCAACCACCAGAAAAACACTGATCGGTATTGCGATTGTCTTATTGGTCATGCTCACCGGCATCGGCTGCGGCTTTTTGACCGCGAGCATGAATACAAAATCAAATCTGGCTGACGATATCCGTCCGCCGGCATCATCCCAGGTCTATGATATTGACGGCAACGAGATTGCCACGGTCCATGCGGCCGAAAACCGCATGCCGGTAAAACTCGAGCAGGTCCCGCAGAATCTGCAGGATGCCTTTGTCGCCGTCGAGGATAACCGTTTTTATGACCACGTCGGCGTAGATCCGCGCGGCATTGCCCGCGCCATCTGGGCCAACCTGCGCGGCCGTACGGTCTCGGAAGGCGGCTCGACCATCACGCAGCAGCTCGCCAAAAATGCGTATCTGACGCAGGACCGCACACTGAAGCGCAAGATTCAGGAAGTCTTCCTCGCCCTGCAGCTCGAGCGTCAGTACACGAAGCCTGAAATCCTCGAACTCTACCTCAACCAGATTTACTTTGGTCAGGGCGCTTACGGCGTGCAGGCCGCAGCCCGCACGTACTTCGGCAAGGATGTCGAGGACCTCACGCTCAACGAATGCGCGATGCTCGCCGGCATCCCGAAGAGCCCGAATTACTATTCGCCGCTCAACAATCTGCAGGCTGCGCAGGAGCGCAAGGCCACGGTACTCGACCAGATGGCCAAGTACGGTTATATTGATGAGGCCACGGCTGAAAAGACGAAGAAGGAAAAACTCGACCTCGTCAAGCCGGACCCGAAGAAAGAGGATAAGGGCGAAGCTTCGTACTTCGTCGATTATGTCACGCAGAAACTCATCGATAAATACGGCGCGGATGCCGTCTATAAGGATGGCCTGAAGATTTACACGACCATCGATATGGACATGCAGAAGGCCGCAGAAGCTGCCCTCAAGAACCTGCCGAATGGCAAAAAGGACAGCAACGGCGTTGTGCAGCCGGAGGGCGCCATCGTCGCGATTGACCCGCATACCGGCTATGTAAAAGCCATGGTCGGCGGCCGCGGTACGGACCAGTTCAACCGTGCAACGATGGCCGAGCGTCAGCCGGGTTCGGCTTTCAAGCCGTTTGTCTTTGCAGCGGCGCTCGAAAATAAATTCACGCCGTCAACCGTCATCAACGACAGTCCGATTAAAATCGGCGACTGGGAACCGCAGAACTACGAACGCACATTCAGCGGTCCTGTCACGATGCGTCAGGTCGCCCAGCACTCGATGAACGTCCCGACCGTCAAGATTGCGCAGAAGCTCGGCATCGAGAAGGTGCTGTACTACGCGCAGGAGATGGGCATTTCGTCGCTGGTCATGGACGGCCCGCAGAACGATAAGAACCTCGCGTCGGCCCTCGGCGGCCTGACGAAGGGCGTAACACCCCTTGAGCTCACGAGTGCCTACGGCACGTTCGCAAACAAGGGCGTTCATGTCGACCCGGTCGTCGTCGTCAAGGTCCTCGACCGCAACGGCAAGGTCCTCGAGGAAGCCGACCCCGAGCAGCACAATGTCATCAGCGAATCGAGTGCGGCACAGCTCACAAGCATGCTGCAGGATGTCATCAAAGGCGGCACGGGCACGCGCGCGAACATCGGCCGTCCGGCAGCCGGCAAGACGGGCACGACGAGTGATTATCACGATGCGTGGTTCGTCGGCTACACGCCGGACCTCGTCGCCGGCGTCTGGGTCGGCAACGACGACAATACATCCCTTGGCGGCATGAGCGGCGGCACGGTGCCGGCCTCCATCTGGAAGAGCTTCATGCAGGCAGCCCTGAAGGGCACCCCGGCCAAGGACTTCGACGGCTCGGATGCATCATCAGGCGGCGATTCCATCGGTTCGCTTGAGGACGACAAGAGCACGGCTTCTTCGAAGAAGAGCTCGGCATCTTCCTCGAAGAGCGAGTCGAAAGCCACGGAGAGCAAGGGCAAGGATGCCGGCAAGAAGCAGGGCGGCAGCAATGCCCAGCAGCCGGCTAATCTGCCGGCAAGTCAGGCCCCGGCTGGCAACAGCGGCGCAGGAGCCGCTGGCGGCGGGGCTGCTCAGGAACCTGGCAGTGCTGTCTCCAAGGGACGCAATTAAATGAATGAAATCCGGGAAGACCGTTTGACCTGCTTTCAGCGGTCTTCCTAATATAAAGGAGCGAGTTTATTGGCAAACGTATTTGATATCTTAAAAGAAAGAGGCTTTATCGCCCAGTGCACGAACGAAGCAGAGCTGCGCGAGCTCTTCGACAAAGAGCGCGTGACGTTCTACATCGGCTTCGACCCGACGGCAGACAGCCTTCATGCCGGTCATTTCATCGCCCTCATGGCCATGGCACATATGCAGCGCGCAGGCCACCGTCCGATTGCGCTCGTCGGCGGCGGCACGGGCACGGTCGGCGACCCGACGGGCCGCACGGACATGCGCAAGATGCTGACGGATGAAGACATCGAGCACAACTGCGAATGCTTCAAGAAACAGATTGCCCGCTTCATCGACTTTTCCGATGGCAAGGCCCTGATGGTCAACAACGGCGACTGGCTCCGGAAGCTCAACTACATCGACCTTCTGCGCGATGTCGGCGCCTGCTTCACGGTCAACCGCATGCTCGCGGCTGAATGCTACAAACAGCGCTGGGAAAAGGGCCTGACTTTCCTCGAGTTCAACTACATGGTCATGCAGGCCTATGACTTCCTCGAGCTCAACCGCCGCTACGGCTGCAAGCTCGAGATGGGCGGCGACGACCAGTGGTCGAACATTATCGCGGGCGTAGAGCTCAACCGCCGCAAGAACAACACGACGGTTTACGGCCTGACGAACAAGCTCCTGACGAAGAGCGACGGCAAAAAGATGGGCAAGACCGCAGGCGGTGCGCTCTGGCTCGACGCCGACAAGACGAGCCCGTACGAGTTCTACCAGTACTGGCGCAATGTCGACGATGCCGATGTCGAGAAATGCCTTGCTCTGCTGACGTTCCTGCCGATGGAAGAGGTTCACCGTCTCGGCAGCCTCAAAGATTCGGCCATCAACGAAGCCAAGAGCGTCCTTGCCTATGAAGTCACGAAAATCGTTCATGGCGAGGAAGAGGCCAACAAGGCCAAGAAAGCAGCCGAAGCCCTGTTCGGCGGTGCCGGCAATACAGAGAATATGCCGACGGTTCCGGCTGAAGCGGGCAAAAAGCTTCTCGACGTGCTGACAGCCGGCAAGGTCTTCGCCTCGAAAAGCGAAGGACGCCGCCTGATTCAGCAGAACGGCCTGTCTCTCAATGACGAAAAAGTCAAAGACGTTGACTACATCCTGCAGGACAGCGATTTCAAGGACGGCGAGGCCATCGTCAAAAAGGGCAAGAAGAAATACTTCAAGCTGACGAAATAAGATGCGAACATCCGTGGATACGGTTGTGAGAAGCGGATTTTTGTGATAAAATAAAAAAGTTATCGCACGATAATATTTGCCTTATCTTTTTCGCGATTGGCGATTATCGTGTAGCTTTGCAATTTTGATTAAAGGAGCGGTGTTCTTTTATGTCAGGACATTCTAAATGGGCCAATATCAAGCGCAAGAAAGGTGCCAACGATGCCATCCGCGGCAAGATCACGACGAAAATCGGCCGTGAAATCACGATTGCCGTCCGCATGGGCGGTGCAGACCCGACGGGCAACATGCGTCTGAAGCTGGCTCTTTCGAAAGCAAAATCCAACAATATCCCGAAAGACAATATCAAGCGTGCCATCGAGAAAGGTCTCGGCAACACGGAGAGCGGCAGCTACGAAGAGCTCATGTACGAGGGCTACGGCCCGGGCGGCACGGCTGTCATGCTCGACATCTTGACGGATAACCGCAACCGCACGGCTGCTGATGTCCGCCATCTCTTCTCGAAATACGGCGGTAACCTCGGTCAGGACGGCTGCGTTGCCTGGATGTTCAAGAAGAAGGCTGTTTTCATCGTCGAGAAGGAAGTTTTCGATGATGAAGATGAGCTCATGGAAATCGTCCTCGATGCCGGCGCCGAAGATATGAAGTCGGAAGACGAGGTCTTCGAGATCACGGCTGAACCGGAAGCTTTTGACGATATCGAAAAGGCTCTCGGCGAGAAGGGCATTGAGACGGCTTCGGCTGAAGTCACGATGGTACCGGATACGACGGTTCACCTTGAGGGCAAGGATGCAGAGAAGATGCAGACCCTCATCGACGCACTCGAAGAGAACGATGATGTCCAGAACGTTTACAGCAACTACGAGGCAGACGACGAGGAATAATCCTTTTCCTGTTTTGCCCTAAAACTGTCATAAAACGTCTTTGCAAGCTCCTGCGATGCGAATCATTCGCGCGGCAGGAGCTTGCTTTACTATAAAATATCAGGAGATGTCATGTTAGCATTAGGTATTGACCCCGGTACGGCCATCTGCGGCTACGGCTTTGTCGAATCCGTCGGCAGCCGACTGATTCCACGCGCCTATGGCTCCATCTTCACGTCACCGAAGATGAAGATGGAAGACCGCCTCATGAAGATTTACGATGAGCTCGATGCCCTGATTAAGAAGTATCAGCCCGATGTCATGGGCGTCGAGAAGCTCTTCTTCAACCGCAATGTCACGACGGCCATCCCGGTCGGTCAGGCGCGCGGCATTGTGCTGCTGACGGCGGCGAAGAACAATCTGCGCCTCGTCGAACGCACGCCGATGCAGATCAAGCAGGATGTCACGGGCTACGGCAAGGCCGACAAGAATCAGGTCATCTACATGGTCACGAAAATCCTGCATCTGCCGGAGCCGCCGAAGCCTGATGACACGGCCGATGCGCTGGCCATTGCCATCTGCACGACACATTGTCTCAATAGTATCAGCTGGAGGAATCAGTTATGATTGGTTATCTGCGCGGCAAAGTCCTGTTCCTTTACACGGACTATGCGCTTCTCGATGTTCACGGCGTCGGCTACCGCGTCTTCATCGCCAATTCGACGCGGCAGAAGCTGCGCCTGCACGAAGAGGCGAGCCTCTTCATCTATACGAGCGTGCGCGAAGATGCCATCATTCTCTACGGCTTTGCTTCGCAGGAGGAATATGACCTCTTTCTGCAGCTGATTTCCGTCTCGGGCATCGGGCCGAAGGTCGCCCTCGGCATCCTTTCTGCCATCACGGTCGAAGGGCTCTGCCGCGCCATCCAGAATAAGCAGGCGAGCATCCTGACGAAGCTGCCGGGCATCGGCAAAAAGTCGGCAGAGCGCCTGATTCTCGAGCTCAAAGACAAAGTCGCTTTTGCACCGGAGGAAGAGGAGCTTCTGACTATCGAAAATGAAGCAGAAGTCGGCGACGACAAGGTCGCGGAAGCCACAGCAGCTCTGCAGGCCCTCGGCTACACACAGGCCGAAATCACGCCGGTCATCCGCAAGACGGCCAAGTACAAGACGCCGGAAGAAATCATCAAGGCGTCCTTGAAGCTTTTGAACCGTTTGTGAGAACTTTGAGAACTTATTTAGATATGAAAGAAAAACAGAAAGGGAGGTGCCAGATTGGACGATTTTGATTCCTATGACGAAGACCGCATTGTCGCCATGGGCGAGCAGCGCGCCGATGACTGGCAGTACAGCCTGCGTCCGCGCAAACTCAATGAATACATCGGTCAGGAGAAGGTCAAGGCGAATCTCTCGATTTTCATTCAGGCGGCGCTGTCGCGCGGCGAGGCCCTCGACCATGTGCTGCTTTACGGGCCGCCGGGCCTCGGCAAGACGACGCTCGCGGGCATCATCGCCAACGAGCTCGGCGTCAACTTCCGCCAGACGTCGGGGCCGGCCATCGAGCGCAGCGGCGACCTGGCGGCTCTTTTGACGAACCTGCAGGAACACGATGTGCTGTTTATCGATGAGATTCACCGTTTGTCGCACAGCGTCGAAGAGGTCCTTTACTCGGCCATGGAGGATTTCGCGCTCGATATCATCATCGGCAAGGGGCCGAGCGCGCGTTCCATCCGCCTCGACATCGCGCCGTTTACGCTGATTGGCGCGACGACGAAGGCAGGTTCCTTGGCGGCGCCGCTGCGCGACCGCTTTGGCGTCATCTCGCGCCTCGAGTACTATACGCCGGAATCCCTCGTGCACATCATCAAGAGGGCGGCCGAAATCCTTGAAATCCCGATTGAAGACGAGGGGGCACTTGAAATCGCGCGCCGCAGCCGCGGTACGCCGCGTGTGGCGAACCGGCTTTTAAAGCGCGTGCGCGATGTCGCGCAGATTGAAGGCTCGGGCGTCATCACGAATGAGATTGCCGACAAGGCCCTGCGCATGCTCGAAGTCGACAAGGCCGGACTCGACCATACGGACCGCCGCATGCTCAAGACCATGATCAAGAAATTTGCCGGCGGTCCCGTGGGCCTCGATACGCTGGCTGCGGCCATCAGCGAGACGACGGATACGATTGAGGATGTCTACGAACCGTATCTCATCCAGCTCGGCTTCATCAACCGCACGCCGCGCGGCCGTGTCGTCACGCCTGCAGGCTATGAGCATCTCGGCATCCCGTACCCCGAAAAATAAGATGGTGTATTATAATAGAAGAAAATTTGCAAAGAGGTGAGATTTATGCGTTTACTGCTTCATATGTGCTGCGGTCCGTGCTCATGTTATCCCGTAAAGAAACTCCGCGAAGAGGGCATTGAGCCCGTCGGCTACTTTTTCAATCCAAACATCCATCCTTACAAGGAATGGGATATGCGTTTGAAGACGGCAAAGGAATTTGCCGAAAAGGTCAACATGGAATTTTATGCCGATGAACATTACCGTCTGCGCGATTTCCTGAAGAAAGCGCTGCCGGCCGAGGCCCTGCCAAACGGCCGCTGCACGATGTGCTATACATGGCGTCTTGAGGAGACGGCGCGCTACGCCGCAGAACACGGCTTTGACGCCTTTACGTCAACGCTTTTTTACAGCATTTACCAGCAGCACGACCTCATGCGCCGCACGGCGGAGCATTTTGCCGAAAAATACGGCGTAGATTTCTACTACGAGGACTTCCGCCCCGGCTGGCAGGAGGGCATCGACATCAGCCATGAGCTCGACCTCTACCGTCAGCCTTACTGCGGCTGCATCTTCAGCGAAGAGGAGCGCTATTCGCGCGAAATCCGCAAACAGCGCAAAAAAGAGAACAAGGCCAAGAAACGCGCCCGCCTGGAGCGTGAGGCCAAACTGCGCGCCGCGGAAGAAGCACAGCGAGTTCAGCAGGCCCAGCAGGAAAACAGCGCGCCAATCGCGAAAGAAGCCTGAGAGCAGGGCTGAAAAGAGAGGCCTGCGAAAAATGCGTTTAGGTGCCAGTGAGGTGGAATGCTATGGGATATCCGCAGAAGAAAGTCAGCGAAGTCAGCAAAAACAGGAGGGGCAGAGCTGCCGGTAAGGTCAGCATGGCCTTGGCACTTATGATGGCCTTTGTCATGGCCATTACAGCCCTGACAGGCACGGCTCAGGCAAGGCACAGGCACGCGAAAAAGCCGGCAAAACCTGCCGTAAGTCAGTCCGCACAGCAGCAAAGTCAGGAAAATCAGGCAAAAATGCCGAAACGCACGGCCGAGCCCGTCCTGCGCATCGGCCTGCAGCAGGGAAAGTCCTCGTTTACTGTGATGCCGCTTGTCGATAAGCTCCAGCTGCGCACAGAATCGTCGAAGGCATATCCCCTGAAAGCAGCGGCACCCGTGGAAATCCGCTGGCAGAATGGCAGCTTCCTCGTCGGCAAAGAAAAGCTCAAGGGCGAACGGCTGCAGCTCATGCCTGCGGCGGCCCTGACGGATGCGGCGCATTTTTCACTTGCCGGCCGCTCGTACCGCGGCACGCTCGAAATTCTCGCGAAGAAGGGCGGCCTGACCGCCGTCAACCTCGTGCCGCTTGACGATTATCTCCTGAGCGTCGTACCTGAGGAAATGCCGACGGACTGGCCGGCAGAAGCACTGAAGGCGCAGAGCGTCGCCGCGCGCAGCTTTGCCCTGCACAACAGGGACCGTCATGCAACCGACGGCTTCGACCTCTGTACGACAACACACTGTCAGGTCTATACGGGCGTTGGCGCCGAAAAGTCAGCATCCACGGCGGCCATACACGCGACGCAGGGCGAGGTCCTTTTTTACGGCAGCGAGCCCATCGATGCCCTTTTTCATACGGACAGCGGCGGCATGACCGAAAACAGCGAAAATGTCTGGGGAAGCTTCGTGCCGTATCTGCGCGCCGTCAAGGATACGGCGAACGGGACCATGCCCTGGACGAAGGAAGTCAGCACTGCCGCTTTTGAGCAGAAACTGGCGGCCAAAGGCCATAACGTCGGCAAAATCCGCTCCCTGTCGCTTTCCTCCTTAAAGATTGGCAAAGCCGCGTCTGACCGCACGGCGTCAGGCCGCGTCAAGACAATGACCGTCAAGGGCACAAAAGGCACGGCAGCGCTCACGGGCAATGAGCTTCGCAGCCTGTTTGGCCTCAAGAGTACGCTCTTTGATGCGAAACTGCAGGGGAGCAAAGTCGTCTTTTCGGGTTTTGGTTTCGGCCACGGCCTCGGCATCTCGCAGTGGGGCGCAGAACGGCTCGCCGCGGGCGGCATGAAATACGACGCGATCCTGCATCATTATTATGCAGACGTCACCTTGAAGAAAATGTATTGATGAATAGATAAGAGGGTTAAGTTAAGTATGTTACTATCCGATTTTGATTACGACCTGCCGGAAGAACGCATCGCACAGGTGCCAATCGAGCCGCGCAACGCTTCGCGCCTCATGGTCCTCGACCCGGTCGAAAAGACCATCGAACACCGCCATTTCTACGACCTCAAGGAATTTTTGGAGCCTGGCGATACGCTGATTTTCAACGATACGCGCGTCATGCCGGCACGCCTCATCGGTCACCGCGACCAGACGGGCGGCAAGGTCGAGGTCTTCCTGCTGCGCCGCCTCGATGCAAACCATTGGGAAACGCTCGTCAAACCAGGCAAAAAGGCTAAGCCGGGCAATGTTATCAACTTCGGCGATGAACTTTCGTGCACGGTGACGGAACACACGGACTTTGGCGGCCGCATCGTCGAATTCCATTACGACGGCATCTTCGAGGAAATCCTCGACCGCCTCGGCGAGACGCCGCTGCCGCCGTACATCCACGAAAAACTCGAGGACAAGGAACGCTATCAGACCGTCTACAACCGCGAGGAAGGCTCTGCCGCCGCGCCGACGGCCGGCCTGCACTTCACGAAAGAGCAGATGCAGGAGCTCAAGGACATGGGCGTCAACCTCGGCTTTGTCACGCTGCACGTCGGCCTCGGCACGTTCCGTCCGGTCAACGTCGAGAACATCGAGGAACACGAGATGCATAAAGAGTACTACTGCATCCCCGACGAGACGGCCAAGCTCATCATGGACACGAAAAAAGCCGGCCACCGCGTCATCGCCGTCGGCACGACGAGCATCCGCACGCTCGAATCCGCCGCCACCGCCAAAAACGAAATCGCCGGCCGCAGCGGCTGGACGGGCATCTTCATCTATCCGGGCTACGACTTCAAGATTGTCGATGCCATCATCACGAACTTCCACCTGCCAAAATCCACTCTGATCATGCTCATCAGCGCCTTCGCCGGCCGCAATTTCGTCCTGCAGGCCTACAAAACCGCTGTCGAGATGAAATATCGCTTCTTCTCGTTCGGCGATGCCATGTTCATCAAGAGACCGCAGCCCCTCGCAGAACGCGCGGAAGAGCTCAAGGAACTTGAAGAGCTCGACAAAAAGCGCGAAGCTGAAGCAGCACAAAAAGAATAAAAGACAAAACAGCCTTCTCGCAGGAGAGGGCTGTTTTGATGTTACAACTTTTCAGATAGAAATTAAATATTTGAATATTATGTCGGAAAGCATAGGATTTTATCGGCATCCCTTTACTATATGACCATAGCAGATTCTTTCCATATTTCATTCAACCCATCCATTTCTGAGCCACTGCCTTCGCGGCAGTGGTTGCTTTTTTTACTCAGATGAGATGCCAACAACAGTTTTCTGGGCTTTTCGACTTTCTTTATGGTATAATGAAAGCAAAAAAGGGGTGCTTGCTTTGACACGAGAAGAAGAGCTTTTGCGGCACTCGAGCTGCATTTTCTCGAGATTCCAAAATACGCGAGGCGCCGAAAAAGCCAATCAGCCAGCTGACAAAGATGGAACGCTGGCTCGCGTATTTTGCCAACCAGCTGACGAAAGAAGAACGGAGGGAGCTGGCGATGAAAGATGAAAAAATCAAAGACGCGCTGGATGCAACGCAGGTCTTTTTGAGCGACAAAGAGGAGCGCCGCCGCTACATCAACCGCGAGATGGCCATCATGGACCGCCGCTCCGAACTCGCTTCGGTCCGTGACGAGACCATGCTGGAAAATATACGAAACTTTGTTGCCGGCACTGGCTGGAGCGCAGAGCGCGTAATGGATATGCTCAAGATCCCCGAACAGGACCGCCCGCGCTATCTTGACATGCTCCAGAAAAACCTGCATTGACTTAAATACGCGAAGAGCCCTTCATCTGTGACTGAATGAGAGGCTCTTTGCGTCCGTGGGCGGCGCAAAAGGCGTAGATTGAAAAAGGTTGGCTAAACCGGGTCAGCATTTTCGGCAAGTATTCTTTTCGCCTCAATAGCGGCAGTCATGGAGGAACTCGCGCGTGAAGTCGGTAATTAACAAAAAAGGCCCCCTGAAAAGGGGGCTGAAATCAAACATCTGAAATTGGCATTACTAATGGCATTACTAATCTCGAAAAAGCCAACAAAAAAGACCCCGCGAAAACCCCGCGAAGCCTTGTATTTCCTAGTGGTGCCGAAGACCGGACTTGAACCGGTACGTTGTTGCCAACGGCAGATTTTGAGTCTGCTGCGTCTGCCAATTCCGCCACTCCGGCGTAACGACCATGTACCATGTGTCATTAACATAAAATATTATAACAGTATAGGGCCAGACTGTCAATGTATGATGCGAATTTTAGATGGATTTCCAGGCAGAACTTCTCTAAACGTTCTTAGCATGAAGAAAAAGCCTATGGCATGGCAGGAGTATCCATGATGTGCGCGGAATAATAAATACATACGACAATCATGACGGAAAGTGGGGAATGTGACATGAGGAAGAAGCCCGAGAAGCATACGAAGGCTGTTCCTAAGGAATTGTACGATAAGATGTTTGAGAAAATGCAGGATGTTTTTGTTACGGACGAGGAATATGAACGCATGACGCCGGAACAGAAGAGAAAATGCGTGGAAGAGGCGATGGAGAAATTCAGCCGGATCATGGATGAGGCATCAGCGCAGATGTCAGATGATGATTACGATGATTATGACGAAGACGATGTGCTCGACCATTATCCGTATGGCGATATAAATTTTGACGAAGAGGACAGCGACGTTTTCTATGATGATGAGTCCAGCCTCGTAGACGCCGGCGGCAACATGTATTACCGTGATCCCACGCCGTTTCGGGAGACGCTGGACGGGTATACGAAGAGCGAGCTGATCACCATTGCCGAAGCGCGGGGTATCCACATCCGAAAATCGCTGCACAAGGCGGAATACCGGATGCAGCTCGTTTTGGAAATGCTGAATCCGGACCGGATGCGAAACATTCTTTTATGGCTGCCGCATGAAGAAATGCAGGCTCTGCTGCAGCTGCTTGAGGAAAAGCCGCCCGCGGATATGATGGATATGTTCCCGGAGCCGGCTCAGCTGGAGACCGTCCCGTATTTTGGTCTGCCGAATCTTCTGGAAATGGGCTATTTGTCGGAGCTGTTCGTTCACGACTACGTAATGCCGCAGGATGTTGCCGATATAATGCAAAATTTGCTGACGGTGGATTTCTGGGTGGAATATCGCCAGACGGCCTGGATTGAGTCGGCCGTTTCACTGGCCGAAGATATCTATGACGTTTATCCGCTGTCTGTGCTCATGCAGATGCTTCGCCAGCGGCCGGACTTTTCGTGGACGGAACAGGAGGTTTTGGAACATCTGGCAAAGGTGCCAACGGAAATGCAGACAGTTTTTTACCAGGATGGATGGCTGCGCCCGGACCTGGAGGAAGAGCCGGAAGAGAATCCGCCTCTTTCAAAGGATGCCGTTTACTATATTCCGACGCAAAGTGAAATCTGGAGCCATGAATTTTTGGACAAGAGCAGTGAGAGGGTCTGGAAGGCCATGTTCCAGCTTTTGGGCAATAAGTGGCCGTATCTGCAGGAAACCTCGTTTTATGAAGTCCTGCCGGACATTATGACGATGGCCTTTGCGCAGAATATGGCAGAGCCAAAGAGCAAGGATATTCTTTTTGCGATTCTGCAGGCTGTTCCGGAGCTTGAGACTGCAGAACGCCATGCGTTGGTCCGAGATATGCTGCCGTTCCTGAAAAAAATCCACGACCATGCCCGTCTGCCGTCGCAGCACGGTTTTTCCAAAATTGAGCTCAAGGAGCAGAAAAAACAGGAAAAAGCCGCGCAGCGTCAGGCGCGCAGGGCTGAGAGGGCACAGCGCAAAGTCATTTCTCTGGCGGAGCGGCGCAAAGGGAAAAAATAAATACAACGGCTGTCTGCGCTTCGCCGGAGAACTGTGTGCAGCACCTTATATAGCACCATATAGATAGGAAGAAAAACAGCACGGATGACTTTGTCTCCGTGCTGTTTCGTATTTCTATTTCCTTATTTGCCCCAGACTTCTTCGGCGATTTCTTTGACGAGGCGGATTTTGGCCCATTCTTCGTCTTCGGTCAGGAGGTTGCCTTCTTCCGTCGAGGCGAAGCCGCACTGCGGGCTCAGCGAGAGCTGGTCGAGCGGCAGATATTTTTCGGCTTCGTGGATGCGGGCGATGACGTCCTCTTTTTTCTCGAGCTCTGGCGTCTTGGACGTCACGAGGCCGAGGACGACTTTCTGGTCCTTGATGAAGCGCAGCGGTTCAAAGCCGCCGGCGCGGTCGGAGTCGTATTCGAGGAAGAAGCCGTCGACATGGCAGTGGGAGAAGAGAATGTCGGCAACGGGCTCGTAGCCGCCGGCGGAAGACCAGGTCGAACGGAAATTGCCGCGGCAGATATGCATCGTGATGGTCATGTCGGCCGGTTTGACCTCGAGAATCTTGTTGAGCACCTCGACGTATTTGCGGCCGACGGCGTCGACGTCGATGCCGCGCTCGGCGTAGGCCTTGCGTTTTTCGGCGGAGCAGAACTCACCCCACGAGGTGTCGTCGAACTGCAGATAACGGCAGCCGGCTTCGTAAAAAGCTTTGACGGCTTTCTGGTAAGCGGCCGCGATGTCCGCAAAAAGGTCATCTTCGTTCTGGTAGCGTTCAATCGGCTGGTAGTCGGCATTGCGGACGCAGCAGATGAGGTGCAGCATCGACGGCGAAGGAATCGTCTGTTTGGCCGTCGTGTCACCGGCAACGGACTTCAGGAAGCGGAAGTGGTCGAGGAACGGATGATTCTCGGGAAAGTCAATCTTGCCCGTGATTTTAATCGTCTCGGCCTTCGGCTGAAAGCCCTTGAAGGCGATGGAAAAATGCTCGGCCTTGACTTTGTCGACGCCATCGAGGCCCCAAAGGAAATCGAGGTGCCAGAACGCGCGGCGGTATTCGCCGTCCGTCACGGCCTTGAGGCCGGCCTTTTTCTCGTCGGCCACGAGCTCGCGGATGCTCTTGTCTTCCTGAGCCTTGAGCTCTGCAGCCGTGATTTTGCCGTCTTCAAAGTCTTTTCTCGCAGCCTTGAGCTCCGGCTTTCTCAGGAAGCTGCCGACAATATCATAGCGGTAAGGGATTCGTTCAGTCGTCATAATGGGTTCCTCCTAATAATTCATACGAAATTTATATGAATGCTTGTGTTTTCTTTCTATGTACGTTATTATACAGGAAGGAAAATGGAATTAAAAATATCGAAAATATATTGTCTGTCATAGGAACATCCTATGACAAAAGGAAGGGGACTTCTTATGACTCTGCAGCAGCTTCGTTATCTCATCGCGGTGGCCGAAACGGGGAACATCACGCAGGCGGCCGAGCATCTCTTTGTCTCGCAGCCGAGCGTCACGGCCGCGATTCGCGAACTCGAAAAGGAAATGAACTTGACGCTTTTCCTGCGCCAGAACAAGGGCGTGACGCTGACGCCGGACGGGGAGCGTTTTTTGGGTTATGCGCGCAAAGTCATCGACGAGGCCGATGAGCTGGAGGACACGTTTAAGGGCCTCAAGGAGCAGAAACCGCATTTTACCGTGTCGTGCCAACATTATTCGTTTGCCGTCAATGCGTTCGTCCAGCTCATCCGCGAGTTTGACGCGCCGCAGTATGACTTTACGATTCGCGAGGAACAGACGCACGAAATCATCGAGGACGTGGCCAACATGAAGAGCGAGCTCGGCATTCTTTATCTGAGCTATGCCAACGAAAAAATCCTTCGGAAGATTTTTGCGGCGCACAGCCTGACGTTTACGGAGCTCTTTACGGCCAAGCCCCATGTCTTTATCTCCGCGCAGCATCCCTTGGCGGAAAAAGAGGTCATCACGCTGCGGGATTTGAAGAATTATCCGTACCTGACGTACGAGCAGGGCGTTTATAACTCGTTTTATTATCAGGAGGAATTTCTCGACGCGACGGACCAGAAGAAAAATATCCGCGTGCAGGACAGGGCCACGCTCTTTAATCTGCTCATCGGGCTTAACGGCTATACCGTCTGCTCCGGCGTCATCTCGCACGCGCTGAACGGCGACAACATCATCGCAAAGCCCCTGAAAATGAAAGAACAGATGAAAATCGGTTGCATCATGCGCAAAGAGACGGTGCTGTCGCGCTACGGGCGGGTCTATCTCGAACATCTGCAGCAGATTGTCGGGGCTATGTGATGAGAGAAGGCCGCGCGGCAGGAAAATGGCCGCGGGCGGCGAATACATACAAGTACATATCTTTAGGAAAGTTTTGTTCGACTATAAGAGAGGAAGCGAGCAGCGTGGCAAAGACCATCGAAGAACTCAAGGCAGAATTTCATCAGACGTATGATTATTTTCCGGGCGTGGCACGCCTGATTGACCGTGAGCACAAGATTTTGGCTGCGAACATCAAGGCAGAGAAGGCCGGCTTCAAGGAAGGCATGATTTGCGCCAAAATCGGCACGCCGGAATCGCACCGCGAATGCAAATTCGAGAAGATGTTTGAGACGGGCAAGGCCCAGACGGACCATGCCATCCCCGACAAAATCCGCGGCTGGTATCCGGTAGAAGGCTTCCCCGATGTCTGCATCCACTTCGGCCTGCCGCTGCCGGAAGATTTTTGATGATTGCAGCATAATATATAATGAAGGAATGGTGAACTATGGCAAGACAGTCGTATGTGGAACACGCCGCGGTAACGGTGCAGGATATCGAATGGACGAAGAATTTTTTCGAGAAGATTCTCGGCATGACGGAAACGCGCCGCAAGGAAAAAGACGGTCAGCTCAAAATGGTCTGGCTCAAGGGCGGCATCCAGCTCGTGGCCGCACCGGATGACTACAAGGCAGGGCAGGGGCATCACCTCGGTATCGTCGTCGAGGATATGCCTGAAGTATTAAAGGAAATGCTCGCCGTCGAGGGCGTCCATCATATCGAGGGCAAGCCTGAAAAATGGGTGCAGCTGCCGGACGGACTGACACTTGAGCTGTTTCAGGAGAAGCCGGGGGCTGTCAAGAAAGTGCTGGATATCGAAGTAAAATGAACATCATCCTCGTCCTGTGTTATAATGGAAGGTATCTTTATGGAAGAAATCTTTCATTATAATAGAAGGGCGGGGATTTTTTGTTTCCGGGGATTGGTGTTTTGGCGAATGTATTGGGGATTGTTGCAGGCGGCCTTGTGGGACTTGGCTTTGGGCGGCTGATTTCGGAGAGGTTCCAGAAGACTTTGATGATGGCCTGTGCGGTCGCGGTGATTTTTCTCGGGCTGACGGGGACGGTCAAGGAAATGCTGGTGGTGACAGAGGGCGGCGTTGAGCTGACGGGGACGTACCGGATGCTGGCGAGCCTCATCGGCGGGGCTCTGATTGGCGAGGCCATCAACATCGAGGACCGCATGGAACAGTTTGGCGTCTGGCTCAAGAAAAAGACGGGCAGCAGCGGCGATACGCGCTTTGTCGATGGTTTTGTCACGGCGTCGCTGACGGTCTGCATCGGCGCGATGGCCGTCATTGGCTCCATCAACGACCGGCTGCTTGCGGACCCGTCGGTGCTGTTTGCGAAAACCGTGCTCGATGCCGTCATCGTGATGATCATGACGTCGGCACTCGGCAGGGGCTGCATCTTTTCGGCGCTGTCGGTCGGCATTTTTCAGGGCGCGATTTTCCTCGCAGCGGGGCTGTTGGAGCCCTTTATGACGCCTGAGGCCTTGTCGGCACTCAGTGCCGTCGGCGATATTTTGATTTTCTGCGTTGGGACGAACCTTTTCGGACTGCCGCATGTGCGCGTTGCAAATTTCCTGCCCGCGCTCGTGATTGCGGTTGTCTGGATGCTTTGATGAGACTTCTGCCGGCTCTTATAGACTGCCTTCCTTTATTCCTGCAAGGGGAAAAGGGGAGGCTTTTTATTCTGCCGTTTTTCTTAACATGGAATTTACAAAGGCACAACAATTCCCCGCCCAATCTTTGCTACGATATAGGAGAACGATGAAGGGAACCAAATGGTTCCGGTAGTTGCCAATCAGCAAATGATTTGGGAGGAAATGGATATGTTTAGTCAACTCAGCAAGATGAAGAAAATTCTCTCCGTCGGTGCGATTGCTGCCAGCATGGCAGTGATGCTGACGGGCTGCGGCGGTGGCCAGCAGTCAGCAAGTTCCTCGGGCAGCGGCGCTGCTCAGCAGGAAATCTCCGGCAAGATCTCGGCTTCGGGCTCGACGGCACTGCTGCCGCTCCTGAAACCGGCTCAGGAAGCTTTCCAGGATAAATACGATAAAGTCACGGTCAACATCGCCGGCGGCGGTTCCTTCACGGGCATGAATCAGGTCGCTGAAGGCGCTGTCCAGATTGGTGATTCGGATGTCAACCTGCCGGACGAGTACAAAGACAAGGGCCTCGTTGACCATAAGGTCGTCGTTGAGCCGTTCGTCTTCATCGTCGACAAGGCCAACAAAGTCGACAACATCACGAAGCAGCAGGCCATTGACATCCTGACGGGCAAGATCACGAACTGGAAGGACGTTGGCGGCGACGATCAGCCAATCACCCTCATCCATCGTGCAAAATCTTCGGGTTCGCGCGCAACGATCAGCGATGTCGTCCTGAAGGGCGCAGCTTTCACGGATAACGCTGTTATCCAGGATTCCAACGGTGCTGTCCGTGCCGCTATTGCCAGCACGCCGGGTTCCATCGGCTATGTCGATGCTCCGTACGCTGACGATTCCGTCAAAGTCCTGAAGTTCGACGGCGTTGAGTATTCCCCGCAGAACATCATCGATGGCAAATATCCGATTTACGGCTATGGCCATATGTACACGAAAGGTGAGCCGACTGGCGCAGTCAAGGCTTTCATCGACTACATCCTCAGCGATGAGTTCCAGAACAGCCAGGTTGAGAAGCTCGGCTTCATCCCGGTCAACAAGATGAAAAAGTAAAAGTTCCTGATAAAGGAATAACAGATGATGCAGGGCTTCGGTCCTGCATCACGTTTATGTAGGACATCGGAAACGATAGAGTAAGTAAGGTATATTCAGGAGGTAAAAAAATGGAACGGGCAGCAAGTATCGGCCGTCTGGAGCAGAAATCCCCGGGCGGCGGTCATGAACGCAGGCTATTCTACGACAAGTGCGGGCGGTATCTCTTTATCGCGGCTGCCTGTCTCATGACAATCATCATTTTCTCGATTATCTTCTTTGTTGGACGGCAGGGCCTTATGACATTTGCCGAGGTCAGCCCGATTGAGTTCTTCTTCAGCGCAAGCTGGGATCCGTCGCTTGGCAAGTTTGGTGCACTTTCGTTCATCATCGGTTCTCTCGCGACGACGCTTCTTTCGGTCCTCATCGGCGCGCCGCTCGGCCTTTTGGGCGCGATTTTTCTCGCGAAGGTCGCTCCTGTATGGCTTAAGAACATCATGCGCCCGGCTACGGACCTTTACGTCGCGATTCCTTCGGTCGTTTACGGCTATGTCGGCCTGCAGCTGCTCGTGCCTTACTTACGCGATACGTTTGGCACGTCGACAGGCTTTGGCGTGCTCGCTGCATCCCTCGTGCTTGCCATCATGATCATGCCGACGATTCTTTCCATCAGCACGGATGCTCTGAACGCCGTGCCGAGACCTTTGGAAGAGGCGAGCCTTGCCCTCGGCGCTACGTGGTGGCAGACGATCGTGCACGTCATCGTGCCGGCTGCGGCTCCGGGCATCCTGACGGCTGTCGTCCTCGCCATGGCCCGTGCAGTCGGCGAGACCATGGCCGTGCAGATGCTCATCGGCAATACGCCGCAGGTCATCACGTCGCTGTTTTCCCCGACGGCCACGCTGACGAGCAACATCGTCGTCGAGATGGGCAATACGCCGTTTGGCTCGGTCTGGGGCAACGCGCTGTTCCTCATGGCCTTCGTGCTCTTGCTGCTGTCGCTCGCGATGATTCTCGTCATCCGCCGCTTCGGTACGAGGAGGGTTTAAGCTATGAATTCAAAAGTACAAAATCAGATTGCCAGAGCCGGCCTTTGGCTCACGGGCTTCTTCATCCTCGGCCTGCTTGCGGCCTTCCTCGGGTACCTTCTTTATAAGGGACTGCCCGTGCTCTCGCCGCACTTTATTTTCGGCAAATCGAGCGACATGATGGCGGGCGGCGGCGTCGGCTCGCAGCTCTTCAACTCGTTCTACATGCTGCTGATTTCCATGGCCATTTCCATTCCAATTGCACTGGGCGCCGGCATTTACCTCGCGGAGTACGCACGTGAAAATAAACTCACGAAGTGCATCCGCCTGTCGGTCGAGAGCCTCGCAACGGTGCCGTCCATCGTCCTCGGCCTGTTCGGCATGATCATCTTCGTCAATATGATGAACATGGGCTTTTCCATTCTCGGCGGTTCGCTGACCTTGGTGCTCCTGAATCTGCCGATGCTCGTGCGCGTCACGGAAGAATCCATCCGCACGGTGCCGAGGTCGTATGAAGAGGCAAGCCTGGCCCTCGGCGCGACGAAACTGCAGACGATTTTCAAGGTCGTGCTGCCGAGTGCCATGCCGGGCATCATCACGGGCATCACGCTGACGGCCGGCCGTGCCCTCGGTGAAACGGCTATCCTCATCTTCACAGCCGGCACGACGGTTTCGCGCCACATGTTCGATACGGACGTCATGGCCGGCGGCGAGACGCTGGCCGTCCATCTCTGGTATCTCATGAGTACGGGCCTTGTGCCAGACCGCGATGCCATCGCGAACGGCATCGGCGCACTGCTGATCCTGACGATTCTCGTCTTCAACTTCGTGCTGCTGCTGCCGATCCGCTTCATGAAACATATCCCGAAACGTTAAGCCTCTCTCCATGCATCACAGAGCCATTTCCGCGTGCTTTCATAAGGAAATGGCATCCATGTGATGCTTTTTTGTAATCGAATTCCTTTTCTTGCGGACGATTTTATGGTAAAGTTAAAATAGAGTAATATGATATAAAATAGTCCAATATAAAAGGAAGTGATGTTCATGAAAGATCCGATTCGTTTCATTCATTCCCTGCAGGCCGTGGCCGAGCCGTTCCTCGCGTTTTTACGCTGGGAGGCGAGCAGCGGCGTCATCCTGCTTTGCTGCGCCATCCTCGCGTTGATTCTCGCGAATTCGCCGCTTGCTGCCGGCTACGAGCATATCCTGCATCTGCCGCTTGCCATCGGGGCAGGGGATTACGTCATCGAGATGGGGCTGCTGCACTGGATCAACGATGGCCTCATGGCCGTGTTCTTCTTTGTCATCGGCCTTGAAATTAAGCGCGAATTCCTCTACGGCGAGCTGCGCACGGCTTCGGCGATGCTCTTGCCCGTCGGCGCGGCCCTCGGCGGCATGATCGTGCCGGCCATCCTCTATGCGGCCATCAACTTCGGGCAGCCGACGTTTGGCGGCTGGGGCATTCCGATGGCCACGGATATCGCCTTCGCCCTCGGCATCATGACCATCGCGGCGCGGCAGGCTCCTTTGGGGCTCGTTGTCTTTTTGACGGCGCTGGCCATCGTCGATGACCTCGGCGCCATCGTTGTCATCGCGCTCTTCTACAATTCCGACCTCGCGTTTGGCGCCCTTTTTGTGGGGCTTTTGGCCATCGCTGCGGCTTTTGTCGTCGGCAGGCTGCGCGTGCGCTTTGTGCCGCTCTATATCACGCTGGGCCTCGTGGCCTGGTACGCCTTCCTGCAGGCCGGCATTCATCCGACGATTGCAGGCGTGCTCCTCGGCCTTTCCATTCCGGCGGCAGCGAAGCCGGAAAACTCGCTTCTTCATAAGCTTGAGCATGCGCTGGAGCCCTGGTCGGCCTATGGCATCATGCCGATTTTCGCGCTCGCAAATGCCGGTGTGGCCATCTCGCTGGCGTCGTTCGATTTCACTTCGCCGATTTTCCTCGGCATCCTCGCGGGCCTCTGCCTCGGCAAGCCCTTGGGCATCTTCGGTGCGACATTCCTGCTTTGCAAGATTTTCAAGCTGCAGCTGCCGGGAAATGCGACGAAGGCCCAGCTCGCCGCAACGGGCATGCTCGGCGGCATCGGCTTCACGATGTCAATTTTCATCGCGTCGCTGGCCTTCCCCGAGGCCGCACAGCTCGACCTCGCGAAAATCAGCATTCTCTGTGCTTCGGTACTTTCCGGTATCTTTGGCACGGCCTTTTTCAAGCTGCAGTCCCTCGGTACATCATCTGAGGCAGCCAAGAGCGGGGCAGATGCCGTAAATTAAAAAAATCACGCAAAAGTATTGACAGAACAATGAGTCCCGTTTATAATAATATTCGTTGGTTGCGGACATGGCAATCAAGAACAATATAACAAATGATGACTCACTAGCTCAACTGGCAGAGCAACTGACTCTTAATCAGTAGGTTCACGGTTCGATTCCGTGGTGGGTCACCATGACTCACTAGCTCAACTGGCAGAGCAACTGACTCTTAATCAGTAGGTTCACGGTTCGATTCCGTGGTGGGTCACCATTTGCTGATAACGGCTCCTTGCGAAAAGGGGCCTTTTTTGTACCTTATATATAATAGGAAGGAAAGTGAATCTATGCGAATCCTCATCTCCAATGATGACAGTGTAGCGGCCTACGGCCTCGAGTCCCTCGTCAAGGCATTTTTAGCCAAAGGCCACGAGGTTGTCGTTTCAGCACCGGCGCGTCAGCAGAGCGGCATGGCCCATGCGCTGAATGTCGGCAAACCCTTGGAGCTGCTGCAGGCAGACAAACTGCGGGAAAAATACGGCATCGAGGCCTGGGCCGTCGACGGCACGCCGACGGACAGCGTCAAGCTCTACCTTGAGGCCATTGCCGAGGAAAAGCCCGATGTTGTCGTCTCGGGCATCAACCACGGCGCGAACCTCGCGACGGACATCCTGTATTCGGGCACGGTCGGCGCGGCGATGGAAGGCATGCTGCACGATATCTCGTCGTTTGCTGTATCGATGGACGTGGACAGCGAGATTTCCTACGACGAGGCGGCCGAAGAATTTGCGAAGCTTCTCGAGCAGGTCATGAAGGGTCGCGCGGCAGCCGAAGAGGAAAAGCCCGTGTTCTGGAATGTCAATTTCCCGCGAAGGTATGCGCTCGGCGAGGATGGCCGGCCGCAGGTCGTCTTTGGCCGTCAGGGCAAGCGCGACTACCACAATGCGTTCAAGAAGCAGGAACGCGAGGACGGCCGCATTTTCTACACCGTTGCCGGCGAGATTTTCGACACGGACAAGAGCGAGCCGACGGACATTTACGCCGTCGAGCATGGCTTTATCGCCGTGACGCCGCTTATGGTCGACCTCACGGACTACATGATGATTGAAAAGTTACTGAACCGCTGAATTTTGCGTTATGTCTTTTGCCCCCCGCATGGCTCGAAAGGCCTGTAAATGTGCGCGCGGGACAGATGGGCGTGACGCAAAGTTTTTTTCGTGCTAAAATAAAGGGTAGAATGTTTATTAGGAGGTATTTTTCATGGAATCAATGATTCGCGATATCAAACTGGCTCCTTCGGGCCACGATAAAATCAACTGGGTAAAGAACTTCATGCCGGTCATGGCGGCTGTCGATAAAGAATTCTCCGTCTCGAAGCCTTTTGCTGGCAAGAAGATGGTCATCACGCTGCACCTCGAGGCCAAGACGGCTTATATGGCCGAGATTTTCCATCATGCCGGTGCCGAAGTCGCCATTACGGGCAGCAACCCGCTGTCGACGCAGGATGATGTCGCCGCGGCCCTCGTTGAGGATGGTCTGCATGTCTTCGCCTGGCACGACTGCACGCCGGAAGAATACGATACCTTCATCAATAAAGCCCTCGACATCAAGCCGGATTTCGTCATCGACGACGGCGGCGACCTCGTGCACATGCTGCACACGAAACGCCGCGAGCTGCTCTCGGGCATCATCGGCGGCAGCGAGGAGACGACGACGGGCGTTCATCGCCTCAGAGCTCTCGCAAACGAAGGCAAGCTCGAATTCCCGATGATTGCAGCCAACGACGCATACTGCAAATACCTCTTCGATAACCGCTACGGCACGGGCCAGTCGACCTGGGACGGCATCATGCGCACAACGAATGTCGTCATCGCCGGCAAGAACGTCGTCATCGCCGGCTACGGCTGGTGCGGCAAGGGCGGTGCCATGCGTGCGCGCGGCCTCGGCGCCAATGTCATCGTCACGGAAGTCGACCCGATTAAGGCCATCGAGGCTGTCTTCGACGGCTTCCGTGTCATGCCGATGGATGAAGCCGCGAAAATCGGCGATATCTTCCTGACGCTGACGGGCGACAAGGACATCATCCGCAAGCGCCATTTTGAAGTCATGAAGAACGGCGCCATCATGGCAAACTCCGGCCACTTCGACGTCGAGATCAACATCCCGGAGCTCGAATCCCTCTCTGTTTCGCGCCGCACGGTCCGCAAGAACATCGAAGAATTCAAGCAGAAGGACGGCCGCAAGCTCTATCTGCTCGCTGAAGGCCGCCTCGTCAACCTCGCTGCCGGCGACGGTCATCCGGCCGAAATCATGGACCTCTCGTTCGGCGTGCAGTTCTTCTCGGCTCTGCATCTCCTGAAACATGGCAAGGAAATGACGAAGGGCGTTCACCTGATGCCGGAGGAAATCAACACGAAGATTGCGGAAATCAAGCTCAAGGCTTCGGGCATCAAGATCGATACGCTGACGCCGGAGCAGCGCGCTTACCTCAATATGGCGTAATGGCGTAAGTCTTGCGTAAACGGAGAATATAAATCATGAAGACACTGATTAAAAACGTATATGCGTTCCTGCCGGACGGCACGACGCCACTCACGAATATCATGATTGACAAGGATAAAATCGTGGGCGTCGGCGAGGTGCCGGCGGACTTCCATGCGGCCAAAATCATCGACGGCAAGGATAAATTCGCCGTGCCGGGCTTTGTCAACGCGCACACGCACGCTTCGATGACGCTGTTTCGCAGCTACGCCGACGATATGAACCTCATGGACTGGCTCAACAATATGATCTGGCCGGCCGAGGCGAAGATGCAGGAAGAAGACATCTACTGGGGCGCGATGATCGCAGCCGTCGAGATGATTGAGGGCGGCACGACTTCGTTCGTCGACATGTACGGCCCGTACATGGAAAAGGTCGCCGAAGTCGCCATTGACTCGGGCCTTCGCGCCGTGCTCTCGCGCGGCATCATCGGCGTGGCACCGGACGGCGACAAGAAGCTCGAGGAAAATGTCAGCCTGTTTCACGACTTCCATGGAGCTGAAAACGGCCGCATCACGGTCATGTTCGGCCCGCACGCCCCGTACACCTGCCCGCCGGACTTTTTGAAGAAAGTCAGCGCAGCTGCAAAAAAATGCGGCGCCGAAGTCCATATCCACATGGCGGAGACGAAAGCTGAGATCGAACAGATCACGAAGACGTACGGCAAGCGCCCGTTCCGCTACGTTGAGGAGACGGGCCTCTTTGAAAGCGGCACGCTTGCCGCGCACTGCGTCCACCTCGACGACGAGGACATCGCCATCATCAAGAAATACGGCATCCGCGTCGCGCACAATCCGGGCAGCAATATGAAGCTCGCAAGCGGCGTCGCGCCGGTGCCGCGCCTCCTGAAAGAGGGCGTCTGCGTGGCCCTCGGCACGGACGGTGCCTCGTCGAACAACAACCTCGACATGCTCGAGGAAATCAACCTCGCGGCCATGCTGCATAAAGTCAATACCCTTGACCCGTTGGCAGTACCGGCCCGCACAGCCCTCAAGATGGGCACGGAGTACGGCGCAAAGGCTGCAGGACTCAAAAATGTCGGCAAAATCGAAAAGGGCTGCAAGGCCGATTTCACGCTTTTCAATATGAACAGCGCGGCCTGGTACCCGCGCAACGACCTCGCATCGCTGCTCGTCTACTCGGCACATGCGGACTCCGCAGACACCGTGCTCGTCGACGGCAAAGTCCTCATGGAAGGGCGCGAGCTCTTGACGCTCGATAAGGAACGCATCTTCTTTGAAGCACAGAAATGTGCAGAGAGGCTGACGAAATAATAGTACGCGGGGCTGGTTCGCGAAAATTGGATACATTTGGCAAGGGGAGCGGTGAAATATTTTCGGCTTCGGCGCTTCCGCTAAATGGGAGCCATGCAGGTTTTGCTGAGAAAAAGGGACTTCGCCGCCTGCCGCGGCGTTCTGACACTGTGGCATTAGGTAAAGTTTTCCCGGCTCCCAGCCCTGCGGGCAGTCGCTGCAGCGCCTGCAGGCGAAAATATTCCCCCGCTCCTAGTCACGTCCTGCCTTTTTGCTCTCGCAGGAGGTGTCTTCACCACCTTCTGCGAGAGGATAACGCACGATTTTTTGTCGGTAGAGTGGGGCTTCGGCTTATTATAATGTAGACTGAAAGCAGCTGAGGTGGGAAGGGCTGTTTCGGTCACTGACGAAGTTTGGAATCTACGATGTAAATAAAAAGAAACTAGGGCTGGGGGAAATATTTCGCCTGCAGGTGTGGAATGTTCTGCCTGCAGGGCTGAAGTCCAAGAAAGATGGGCTAAGTCCTGCGATGTGAGAACGCCGTGGCAGACGGCGAAATGGCTAAGGATATCTTTATATCATGGGCTTCATTTACATGGAGCACCGAAGCCGAAATATTTTCACCGGCCCCTTTGCTGAAATCATCAAACCGAAACAGTCCTTCCCGCCATTTGCTAATTATCTCATGCCGAAATAATATATGTGTTTGTAGGAGGAATTTTCTTGAAAAAGACAACGCCTGCCCGCCCGCGTACGCGGCGCAAGCCTGTGCGTTCGGCCACGAAGAAGACGGGCCATAAGGTCGCGCGAGCGCATTCTGGCCGCCGCTATGAGCTTTTTGGCCTCGCGCTTTTTGCTGCCGGCCTCATCTCAATCTGCGGCATCTGCGGCCTTAACGTGGGTTTTGTCGGCGTCTATTTCGCCAAATTCCTGCGCTATTTCTTCGGCGTCGGTTCCATCCTCATTGCCGTCCTGATTCTCCTGATTGCCTGGACGTACATGACAAGGCACCGCGGGCCGAAGTATTCGCCGCGCTTTTTCGGCATTCTCGCGCTCTTTATCTCCGTGCTGGCCATCTGGCATCACTTCAAGGTGCCGGTCGGCGCGGAAATTATGCCCGAGAGCCTGCCGACGGGCGGAGGACTTTTGGGCGGCGGTTTTCTGCTGCTTTTGCGCAAGTTCTTTGGCGTCGACGGCTCCATCATCATCCTCGGCGTCGGCACGGTCGGTGCCGTGCTGCTCTCGACGACGTGGTCGCTGGCCGCGGGGCTTTTAAAGACGCAGGCGCAGGCGAAAAAGGGCGCGGCGGCCGCGGGTTCGGCCCTGCAGTCGACGTACGGCAAGGCTGTGGAAGTCGGCGGCCGCGTCGAGGCGCATGTGGCTGAGGCCGTGCGCGAGAAGGTCGAAAAAGTCAGGGAGCACGGCAGTTTCTACAATCAGGCGGCGGACAAGCGCTTTGCGGCGCCAGCTGAGCCTGCGGCGGAAACTGCCACGACTGCGGCGGCTGCTGAAACATCTTTGGGTGTCGCCGGAGCCGCGGCCGCTCAGGAAACAGCAGCTTCCGCAGCTGCTTCGTCCATGCCGGACTTTACCATTCAATACGGCCAGAACCATGAGGGTGAGGGCAGTCACGGCGATTACGGCTTGGAAGGTGTCGAACCTTTCGGCGCGGAATCAGAGCCTGCCGCGGCTGGCAAAAATTCCCTCGGCAGTGAGCCGGCAGAAGAACCGCGGGCCATGGGCCTGCCGGATTCCATCGAGCCCATCGGCATGATGGCGCCGCCGGCGAGCCTGCGGGACATCGGCCGCCGCCGGGAAGAGGGCAGCGCTTCGAAGGAAGGCCTCGGGGAGGAAGACACGCTGGGCATGCCTTCGTCCTCGGCTGAATCCTTTGGCGCGTCTGCCGCAGCTGCTCCGGCTCCGGCGGTTTCTGTACCGCATACGGCACCTGTCGTGCCGCCGTCGCCGAGCCCGATGAAGAAACATCCGACGGAAATGCCGTCGTACGATGAAATTGCGCCGATTATGCCGGCCGCGGCCGTCCTCGATGGCTCCGCAAAAGTTTCGCGCGGCGGCCTCGGCGAAGCGCAGGGGGCAGAGGAGAATAAGGCCCCAGCCGCGCCGCCGCGTCCGTACATCCTGCCGAAGGTCACGGAAATCCTCACGAAGCACGTCAAGAAACACAATGCCGCGCTCGAGATGGAGATTGCCGACAAGGCCCACATCCTGCAGCAGACGCTTGAAGATTTCCACGTCAAGGCGAAAATCATCAACGCCTGCCACGGTCCGGCCGTCACGCGCTACGAGCTTGAGCCGGCGCCGGGCGTCAAGGTCAGCAAAATCACGAATCTCGCTGATGACCTCGCGCTGAGCCTCGCGGCGACGTCCGTGCGCATCGAGCCGATTCCGGGCAAGGCCGCGATTGGCATCGAGGTGCCGAACAAGGAGCTTGAAGGCGTCGCCCTGCGCGAAGTGCTTGAAAATGAGCGTTTTGCCAAGGCCAAGTCGAAACTCACGGTCGGCCTCGGCATGGACATCGGCGGTCAGGCGATTTTTGCGGACCTCGCGAAGATGCCGCATCTCTTAGTCGCCGGTGCCACGGGTTCCGGTAAATCCGTCTGCATCAACACGCTGATTACGAGCATCCTCTTCAAGGCGAAGCCCGATGAAGTCAAATTCATCCTCGTCGACCCGAAGATGGTCGAGCTGTCGAATTACAACGGCATTCCGCACCTCATGGTGCCGGTTGTCACGGAGGCCAAGAAGGCCGCGTCTGTGCTCAACTGGTCCGTGCAGGAAATGGAAAAACGCTATGCGAAATTCGCCGAGCACAACGTGCGCAACATGGAAACCTACAATAATAAATTCCCTGACGACAAGATGCCGGCCATTGTCATCATCATCGACGAGCTCGCCGACCTCATGATGGTCGCGCCGCACGATGTCGAGGACGCCATCTGCCGTCTCGCGCAGAAGGCCCGCGCCGCCGGCATCCACATGGTGCTCGCGACGCAGCGTCCGTCCGTCGATGTCATCACGGGCATCATCAAGGCCAACATCCCGTCGCGCATTTCGTTTGCCGTGTCGAGTCAGATTGACTCGCGCACGATTCTCGACCGCAGCGGCGCGGAAAAACTCTTAGGCCGCGGCGACATGCTGTTTTATCCGGTCGGCGCCGCCAAGCCCATGCGCGTGCAGGGTGCGTTCATCAGCGACGAAGAAGTCGAGAAACTCCTCGATTTCATCCGCGCGCAGGGGCAGGAGATGGAGGCCAACGAGGAAATCATCTCGTTCACGGAAAACGCCATGAAGGAAGAAGAAGCAAAAGAAGAGGGCAAGGGCGGCCGTCAGCCGAAACTCGACGAGCTGCTGCCCGACGCCGTGAACCTCGTCATGTCGACGGGGCAGGCCTCGGCGTCTTCCCTACAGCGGCGGTTCCGCGTCGGCTACACGCGTGCCGCGCGCCTCATTGATGAGATGGAGGACCTCAAGATTGTCGGCCCGAACATCGGCAGCAAGCCGCGCGAAATCCTCATGGGCTCCGAACAGGCCATGGCCGCCGTCGAAGCCGCGATGGGCGAATCGTAACGAAGAATATCATAATATAATAGAAGCAGGAGCTTCCGCCTCATGTTTTGTGCTGCGGGAGCTCTTTTTTTGTGCTGCAGCGGCAAAACTTTATGCGAAACTCGTGAAACTACTGGAAAAATACGCGGGCCTTGTGGTATACTTGAAAATAGTTATGTAAAACTTAACGCACAAATCCTGAGATTTTTCCGCACAGCGGTAGATTTCTCTTATGGGGGTAGATTTTTTTGAAGTACATGAGTGGTAATGAACTGCGTGAAGCTTATCTGCAGTTCTTCGCAGAAAAGAAAGGCCATCTGCGCCTGCCGAGTTTCTCGCTGATTCCGCAGGATGACCCGACGCTGCTTCTGATTGGTGCGGGCATGGCTCCGCTGAAGCCGTTCTTCACGGGCAAGATGAAGCCGCCCCGCACGCGCGTGACGACGAGCCAGCGCTGCGTCCGCACGGGCGATATCGAGAACGTCGGCCGCACGGCGCGTCACCAGACGTTCTTTGAAATGCTCGGCAACTTCTCGTTCGGCGATTATTTCAAGGGCGAGGCCATTCCCTGGGCCTGGGAGTTCCTGACGCAGGTCATCGAGCTGCCGAAAGACAAGCTCTGGGTCACGGTTTATCCGGATGATACGGAAGCCATTGAAATCTGGAAGTCCCAGCCGGGCTTCCCGCAGGACCACATCGTCAAGATGGAAGACAATTTCTGGGAAATCGGCCCTGGCCCGTGCGGTCCGGACTCCGAGATTTACATCGACCTCGGCGAAGAGCGCGGCTGCGGCAAACCGACGTGCGCTGTCGGCTGTGACTGCGACCGTTATCTTGAAATCTGGAACCTCGTCTTCACGCAGTACGACCGTCAGGAAGACGGCTCGTACAAGAACCTCGCCCATAAGAACATCGATACGGGCTGCGGCCTCGAGCGTCTGGCTTCGGTTGTCCAGAACAAGAAGACGAACTTCGAGACGGACCTGCTGTACCCGATTATCGAGTACGCCGCTAAGGTAGCAGGCGTTGAGTACGGCAAGGACGAAAAGACGGATATCTCGCTGAAGGTCATCGCTGACCATGCCCGTTCCATGGCCGTCATGATCATGGACGGCATCCTGCCGTCGAACGAAGGCCGCGGCTACGTGCTGCGCCGCATCCTGCGCCGTGCCATCCGCCACGGCCGCATGCTCGGCATCAAGGGCAAATTCCTTGAGGGCGCCGTCGATGCTGTGGTTGACATCTACCGCGATGCCAGCGATTTCGGCGAGCTCATTGCCAAGCAGGACTACATCAAGAAAGTCATCAGCATCGAGGAAGACCGCTTCGCTGCTACGCTCAATCAGGGCATGGAACTGCTTGACGACGAAATCAAGGAACTCACGAAGGACGGCAAGAAAGAACTGCCGGGCGAGATTGGTTTCCGTCTTTACGATACGTTCGGTTTCCCGTGGGAGCTCACGGAAGAAATCCTGCACGAGAATGGCCTCGACCTCGACAAAGAGGGCTTTGACAAGGCCATGAACGAGCAGCGCGAACGCGCAAGAAATGCCCGCGCCGAGAACCAGCGCGTCGCTGTACCGGACCTTTCGGGCATCGATGTCTCGAAACTCAAGGTTGACCCGGAGGCCAAAGAGGCCAAAGTCGTTGCCATCTGGAAGGACGGCAAGCTCGTCGACGAAATCACGGACGGCGAAGAGGCCGGCATCATCCTCGACAAGACCCCGTTCTACGCCGAAGGCGGCGGACAGGTCGGCGACGAGGGCATGCTCCTTGGCGAATTCGGCCGCATCAAGGCGACGAACGCCAAGAAACTGCCGGACGGCACGGTTTACCATGTCTCCTACGTCGAAGAAGGCCAACTCAAGGTCGGCGAGACGGTCAAGATCGAAGTCGACCAGGAGAAGAAGCTCGCTTCGGCCCGCAACCACACGGCTACGCATCTGCTGCAGGCTGCCCTGAAGCGCGTTGTCGGCGACCAGGTCAACCAGGCCGGTTCGTCCGTCACGCCGGACCGTCTGCGCTTTGACTTCACGAACTTCGAGCCGGTCACGGCCCAGCAGCTCGCAGACGTCGAAGAACTCGTCAACAAGGTCATCCTCAAAGGTCAGGATGTCGAGATTTCGCATATGAGCCTTGACGAAGCCAAGAAGGCAGGCGCCATGGCACTGTTCTCCGAGAAATACGGCGACGTCGTCCGCGTCGTCCGCGTGCCGGGCTTCTCGATGGAGCTCTGCGCCGGCTCGCACGTCAAGAACGTTGGCCAGATCGGCATGTTCAAGATTGTCGGCGAGACGGGCGTCGCCTCGGGCGTGCGCCGCATCGAAGCCATCACGGGCAAAGCCGCTCTCGACTATGCAAACGGCAAGTTTACTGTGCTCAAGAAGGCAGCAGCCCTCTTAAAGACGAAGGAAGAGGACGTGCCGGCAGCGGTTGAAAAACTGCAGGCTGAGAATAAGGAGCAGGCTGCCAAGCTCGCCGAAGTCGCTGCGATGCAGGAAAAAGCCGATGCTCAGCAGCTCATCGCCGGTGTCAAGGACGTCAAGGGCGTCTCGGTCGTTACGGGCAAGGCCAATGTCGAGAACATGGACGCTCTGCGCGATGTTGCAGACATCACGCTCAGCAAGCTCGAAAACGGCGTCGTCGTACTCGCCTGCGTCAATGACGGCAAGGTCAACCTCGTCGTCAAGGCTTCGAAGGATGCCGTCAAGCGCGGCATCCATGCGGGCAAGATTATCAAGGAAGCCGCAGCAGTCGTCGGTGGCGGCGGCGGCGGACGTCCGGACATGGCACAGGCCGGCGGCAAGAACGCCGAAGCCGTGCCGCAGGCTTTTGACAAGGCCATGGCTGTCATCGAAGCACAGCTCGGCTGAGCCTTTAAGCCTTATAGTATCAACAAGAACCTCCCTCACTTTTGAGGGAGGTTTTATGGCTGATACGACAAGATTAAGATGATATAAGATGATGGAGGTTCAACCTTGGAAGTCGATATCACAAAAAAAGTACAATATTTCATGAAGTACGGCCTTGTCGGCCTGATTCTCATCGCCGTCGCCGCCGCGAGCGGCATTTACTACTACCAGCATCAGCACAAGTACTTCAATGTCTACGATGCACAGGTTGCCAGCTCACTCGTCGCGACGAAGGTCCACGGCAACGCGACGGTCACGGAAAAAGTCGTGGCTGATGGCGAGCACGTCGAGGCCGGCGACATCATCGCGCACGTGCAGAGCAAGATCACGGATGATGACCTCGCCAACCTCGAGCAGACCGTGGCTCTTTCGCAGCGCAATCTCGATGAAATCAAGAAGGGCCAGACCGTGACGGTCGCTGTGCCGGGCCCTGCGCCGGCGCCGGCCGCCAGTGCGCCGGCACGCAGCAGCGGTTCTTCGCAGAGTGCAGCTGCCGCCGAGTCGCGCATGCATCGCATGCAGGAGCTCTATGAGATGGGCGCGGTCAGCGCGCGCGAACGCGACGCTGCCGTAGCGGCCTACAACTCGGCCAGCTCCGCTTCGTCCGCACCTTCGGCTCCGGCTGCGTCCTCTGCATCTTCGGCACCGGCCGTCACGTATAAGACGACGACCCAGCCGGCTGACCCGAAGGCCGTACAGACTGCCGAGCTTCAGCTCAAGCAGGCACAGGCAGCCCTCGATAATGCCAAGCAGGATGCTGCCGAGACCGATATCGTCGCGCCGGTAGCCGGCACGGTCTACTACGCCGATGGCATCGACGAAGGCACGGACGTCAAGGCCGGTCAGACGATTGCCAGTGTCGGCAACGCCGATGATATCTGGGTCGAAGCGCGCGTCAGCAGCGAAAAAGCTCCGAAAATCCGCCTCGGCCAGTTCGTTTCCTATGAAATCGACGGCCACAAGCTGCAGGGCTCCGTGCAGGATATCCAGCAGCCGTCCAAAAAGGATGACAGCAGCGACAGCAGCAATGCAAATGGCAGCGGCGTGAATGCACAGGCTGGCACGAATGGCGCGAATGCAAATGATGCAGGCGGCGCCAACGGCCAGCCGGCCGTCAATACAAACGACGCGAGCGGCAATCCTACGGACCAGAATGCTGCGGGCAGTCAGGACGGCCAAAACGGCCAGCTCGTGCCGGCAGGCTCGGGCAATCAGGACCCGAAGACCACGACGGCGGTCGAAGATGAAAAAGAAGACCCGGACATTCTCATCATCCGCATTTCTATCCCATCAGGGCTGGGCTTTGACTTGAAGCCGGGCATGCGGGCTGTCGTGAAATTTGCGATGAATGGGTGATTTTGCCGAAATAGCAGCGAATATTCACATTACAGCTGAATACCTAAAATGTTACATCTTCGTTAAAGATGTAACATTTTTTTATTTTGCGCTTTTCTTTTTGCTACGCCTGTGTTATAATGACAATAAATTTTCACGAACTAAAGGATTAAAGATTGAAAGCAAGTTTGCGATTTTTATGATTTTATAGTACAAGGAGGGAATATGGGTATGGTAAACCCAAAACTCAAGGATGAGCTCAATGACCAGCTATGCGAGGCGATGCTGTCCCTGCAGACGGTCGATGAGTGCTATCAGTTCTTTGAAGACCTCTGCACGGTCAGCGAGCTCAAGGCCATGAGCCAGCGGCTTGAGGTCGCGCGCATGCTCCGGGCGGGGCATACGTATGACGATATTGTCGCGCGCACGGGGGCGAGCACGGCTACCATAAGCCGCGTCAAGCGCTGCCTTAATTACGGCGCCGACGGCTACCACATCGTGCTCGACCGGCTGGCACCCGACGAAGGCAGGCCTGACAGCAAATAAAAGATGATAAAAAAGATAAGCTGAGTAAGCTGAGATAGGAGACAAAGAAATGGACAAAGAAAGACTGACCCTTGAGATCCCGTATGGCATGCGCGATTTTCTGCCGGTGGAGGCTGCCGAGAAGCGCGCGATTGAGACGGAGCTCGCGACGCTGTTTGCCGAGTGGGGCTACGATGAAGTCGTGACGCCGACCATCGAATACCTCGACAATCTGACGCTCGGCTCGAGCCACGCCTTAGAGCCGCATCTTTTCAAGCTCTTTGACAAGGACAACCGCACGCTCGCGCTGCGCCACGAGATGACGACGCCGATTGCGCGCCTCGCCGCGAGCCGCCTGCGCGATTATCCGCAGCCTCTGAAGCTCTCCTATGTCAGCAGCGTCTTCCGCTATGAGCAGACGCAGGCCGGCCGTCAGTGCGAGTTCCATCAGGCCGGCGTCGAGCTCATGGGCAGTGCGACGGCCTTTGCCGATGCCGAGGTCATCGCCCTTGCCATTCAGGGCCTTCTGCGCGCGGGTCTCAGCGACTTCACGATCTGCCTCGGCCAGGTCGAGTTCGCTTCGGGCATCATGAACCAGTTCCACCTGAGTGATGAGGTCAAGGGCAAGCTGCAGACGGCGCTTGAAAAACACGACCTCGTGACGTACCGCAATGTCGTCGCAGCCCTCGACCTGCCGGACAAGTCAAAAGAAGCCCTGAACCAGCTGCCGGTATTGAGCGGCGGCGCGGAGCTGCTCAAAAAGAGCTATGCACTGGCCCTCAACGAACAGAGCCGCCGCGCCCTCGACAACCTCGGCGAGATTTACCGTCTGCTGAAGGACTACGGCGTCGAAAAATACGTGCGTTTCGACCTCGGCATCATCCGCGATTTCAGCTACTACACGGGCATGGTCTTCGAGGCCTACACGCCGGAACTCGGCTTCCCGCTTGCGGGCGGCGGCCGCTACGACCATCTGCTCTCGGATTTCGGCAGTGCCTGCCCTGCGACGGGCTTTGCCATCGGCATTGAGCGCATCCTGCTCGCCCTGACGCGTCAGGGCCTCGAAAAGCCGGACAAGCCGAAGGACATTTTCCTTTCGTACGCGCCGGGCCGCGAACACGATGCCATCGTCAAGGCACAGGAACTGCGCGCCGAGGGCAAGGTCGTCGAGCTCGCACTTTCCGCACAGGAGAAAGAGGAGGCCGGGGCCCAGCAGAGTGCCAAGGGCTATGAAAGCCTCATCTACCTCGCATGAGTGCCTATAAGCGCGTCCGGCAGTTTGTGCGCGCCGTCACGCAGAGGATGACGAGTGAGGATTATGATTTTGTCCGTCATCATCTGCCGGAAAAGGCCCTGCCGCTTTTCTTTGCCATGCATCCGGCCGATCAGGTCCATGTGCGAAATGTCGCGTTTACAGCGCTGAAGATGGCAGAGGAGCGGGGGCTTGCGGCGGAGCAGAAAGAGTTTTTGCTGCGCTGCGCCCTGCTGCACGATGTCGGCCGCGTCAAGGGCGACCTCAACATCATGGGCAAGGTCATGGCCGTGCTTATGACGCATTATCTGCCAAGGCTCTCCGCAGCGTGGCAAAAAAAGCAGGACCCCATCGGCCATGCCCTTTACGTCTACCGCCATCATCCGGCCATCGGCGCAGAGAAGCTCAAGGCCATCGGCCTTGAAGAAGAAGCGGCCGTCATCGCGCATCATCACGAAAAAGAGCAGGCAGGCGACAGTGAGGTTCTCAAAATCCTGCGCGCTGCCGACGAACAGAACTAAGTTTTGCGGCAGAAACCTCTTTTTTAGAGCAATGTTTGTCTTCTTCACATGCACAGCCAAACATTTTTAGCAAATTTCTTGACGAATCGCGATTTCGGTGTTAACATAAGGTTCATCGAAATCCTTTAGCTAGATAAAGAATAAAAATCCAGAGATCCGAATAGGAGAGGGAATATGAAGAACAACATGGATTATTTGACCATCGCACTGCCGAAAGGCAAGCTCTTCTGGCTTTCAGCAGAGCTTCTTGCCAAGGCAGGCTATACGGCAGAGGGACTTTCGGACAAGTCGCGCAAGCTGGTCATCACGAACGAAGAAAAGAAAATCCGCTTTATCGTCTCCAAGACGGCCGATGTGCCGACCTACGTCGAATACGGCGCCGCCGATATCGGCGTCATCGGCAAGGACGTGCTGCTTGAGTCCGGCAAAGACGTCTACGAGCTCCTCGACCTCGGCTTTGGCCGCTGCCACCTTATGATGGCTGTACCAAAGGCGGAGAAACGTGGAAAACTCATTGATTACGACCATACGCGCGTCGCGACGAAGTTCCCGCACATTGCCGAACAGTTCTTCAACAAGCACGGCATGCAGATGGAATACATCAAACTCAACGGCTCCATCGAGCTCGGCCCGATTGTCGGTCTCTCCGAGAGCATCGTCGATATCGTCGAGACGGGTACGACGCTCCGTGAAAACGACCTCGAGGAAATCGCCTACATCCTCGACGCGACGGCCCGCCTGATCGTCAACCGCGTGAGCTTTAAATTGAAGTTCGACCGCATCCACCAGCTCACCGAGGAGCTGCGCAAAATCCTCGAGCTTGAGGAGCAGGCGAAAAAAGAAGCCTAAAGAAGCGGAAAAGAAATAACCGGTAAAATCGTAACCATAGCAAGAGCCAAAAGGCATGAGAAAGCGAGGAAGTAAATCATGAAGATTGTCAAAGCCAGTGAAGTTGGGGAATATGCCATAGAGAAAATGCTGACGAAAGCGGCATTTGATGAAGTCGAGCTGAATCCGAAAATCCGCGAGGCCAATAAAAAGACGTTTGGCCGCGATATGACGGCTGCCGAGCTCGTGCGCCAGATTGTCGGCGATGTGCGCCGCGAGGGCGACGCCGCCGTCATCCGCTACACGAAGCTCATCGACAAGGTCGATTACAAGCCCGAGGACTTCCTCGTGACGGAAGAGGAGTACAAGGCCGCAGAAGAAGCCGCTGACCCCGCCGTCGTCGAGTCGCTGCGCAAAGCCGCCGCCAACGTCCGCCGCTACCATCAGGAGCAGAAACCGAATTCGTGGATGACGTACCGCGAGAAGGGCTCGATTCTCGGACAGGCCATCATCCCGCTTGACCGCGTCGGCATTTACGTGCCGGGCGGCACGGCCGCTTATCCTTCCTCGGTCATCATGAACGCCGTACCGGCGTCTGTCGCAGGCGTCGGCGAGATCATCATGATGGTGCCGCCGAAAAACGGCAAGATCAATCCGTACGTCCTCATTGCGGCCCGCGCAGCCGGCGTTAAGAAAATCTACAAAATCGGCGGCGCACAGGCCATCGCGGCCATGGCGTTTGGCACGGAGACGATTCCGCGCGTCGATAAAATCACGGGCCCGGGCAACATCTTCGTCACGCTCGCCAAAAAAGAAGTCTACGGCCATGTCGATATCGATATGCTCGCGGGCCCGAGCGAGATTCTCATCGTCGCCGACAAAACGGCAGACCCGGTTTACACGGCCGCCGATATGCTGAGCCAGGCCGAGCACGACCCCCTTGCTTCGAGCATCGTCATCACGGACGACGCCGAGCTCGCCGAAAAAGTCGCGGCCGAAGCCGAAAAACAGCTGGCGAAACTCCCGCGCAAGGAAATCGCGCAGGCCTCGCTTGACCGCAACGGCCTGATTGTCGTCGCCGACGACATGATGCAGGCCATGCGCTTTGCCAATGTCTCGGCCCCAGAGCACATGGAGCTTCTGACGGCCCAGCCGTTCCAGCTGCTGCCGTACGTGCGCCATGCCGGCGCCGTCTTCCTCGGCGCTTATTCGCCGGAGCCACTCGGCGATTATTTCGCCGGTCCGAACCACGTCCTGCCGACGGGCGGCACGGCCCGCTACTATTCGGTGCTGAATGTCGAGACGTTCATGAAGCGCACGAGCATTATCTCGTACACGCAGCCGGCCCTCGCCGATGTCAGTGACGACATCATCCGCCTCGCCGAGACGGAAGGCCTGCAGGCTCACGCCAACGCCATCCGCATCCGCCGCTGAATCTTTTCGGTACTCTGCTTTGCAAGAGGCGGACAAGCAGTTCAACTCGTAAAAAGGCTCCACCTCAGGGGGAGCTGTCAGCGCAGCTGACTGAGGGGGTGTACTGCATCAATCTCAATCAAGCCCATCTAATATATAATAGGAAGGAAACTGCCTTATGCTGAACTATAGAAACGGCCTTGCCGATATGCCGTCCTACGATGTGGTCGAACGCCCGTGGGACATTAAAGTCAATGCCAACGAATGCAACCTGAGCCTGCCGCCGCTCGTCGAGGAGCGCGTGATGACGCGCCTGTCGCGCGTTGCGTTCAACCGCTACCCGAATGAAGAATACGACGACCTGCGCGACCAGATTGCCCGCAACTTCGGCATGCAGCGCGAAAACGTGCTGATTGGCAGCGGCTCGTCGGAAATCATCGAGAAGCTGTTCTACTGCTTCGGCGGTTCGCCGGAGGCCAAAATCGTCTATCCGTGGCCGTCGTTCTCGATGTATCCGATTTACTCGAAGGCCGCCGAGGCCACGGGCGTGCCTGTAGCCCTTTCTGAGGATGATTATTCCCTCGACCTCGACAAGTTCATCAAGACCGCCGTCGATGAAAAGGCAAGACTCGCCGTCATCTGCAACCCGAACAACCCGACGGGCAATGCCTTCACGGTGGAGCAGATTGAATACATCGCGAAGAATTTGCCGGCTGACTGCGCGTTCCTCGTCGATGAAGCCTATATGGAATTCTACGGCAAGTCGGCCATGGGCCTCCTCAAGAAATACCCGAACATGATTATCGCGCGCACGTTCTCGAAGGCCTACGGCCTTGCCTCGTGCCGTGTCGGCTACATGCTGGCCGACGAGAAAATCGTCACGATGATTGACAAATCCTACATGCCGTACCACATGAACGTCCTCTCGCTCGTCACGGCCGACATCTGCTACCAGATGCGCCAGGAATTCGTGCCGCACATCCAGATCATGATTTCGGAGCGCAAACGCATGCAGGAAGAGCTCAAGAAGCTGCCGGGTGTTAAGGTTTACCCGTCCGAGACGAATTTCATCCTCGTCAAATACGACAAGGCCAAGGAACTCAACGAACTCTTTGAGTCGAAGGGCATCGGCGTGCGTCATTTCGGCAGTGCACCGGGCCTCAAGAACTGCCTGCGCATTTCCATGGGCCGCCGCGAGGAGAACGACACGTGGTACAGCTACTTCAAGGCATTCACGGAAGGGAGGGCCTGAGCATGCGCACAGCAACGGTAGAGCGCAAGACGGCCGAAACGAACGTCAAGCTCATCCTGAATCTCGACGGCAACGGCCACGGCGTCATTGACTCGGGCATCGGCTTTTTTGACCATATGCTGAACCTTATGACGGCTCATGGTCTTCTCGATTTGACGCTGGCCTGCGACGGCGACATTGACGTCGACGGCCACCACAGCGTCGAAGACATCGGCATTACGCTCGGTCAGGCCTTCAAGCAGGCCATTGGCGACAAAAAGGGCATCCGCCGCTACGGCACATTCTACCTGCCGATGGACGAAGCATTGGCCTTTGTCTCGCTCGATATCAGCGGCCGTCCGTTCCTCGTCTACGACGGCGGCGAGATGGCCCCGATGATCGGCGGCTTTGACACGGAGCTCACGGAGGAATTCCTGCGCGCCTTCGCCGTCAACGCCGGCATCACGCTGCACGTCAAGGTACTTTACGGCAAGAACTCGCACCACAAGGTCGAGGCCATCTTCAAGGCCCTTGGCCACGCGCTGCGCATTGCCTGTGAAAAAGACCCGCGTGTCGACGGCATCCCGTCGACGAAGGGCTCTTTATAAGGGGGCATATTCATGATTGCAATCATTGATTACGGCGTCGGCAACCTCTTCAGTGTCGAGAAGGCCTTTGCAGCCCTCGGCGCCGATGCCCGTGTCACGAACGACGAAAACATCATCCGTCAGGCGGAAAAAATCGTGCTGCCGGGCGTCGGTGCCTTTGGCGACTGCATGAAAAATCTCGAGGAAAGCGGCCTGATTCCCGTGCTCAAGGAGTCGATTGCCGCCGGCAAACCGCTCTTAGGCATCTGCGTCGGTCTGCAGATTCTCTTTGACGGCAGCGAGGAGAGCCCCGGGGCCAAAGGCCTCGGCCTCATCCACGGCATGGTGAAGAAAATCAACGCGCCGGGCCTCAAGGTGCCGCACATGGGCTGGAATTCCATCAAGGTCCGCGAAAAGAGAGAGCCCATCGACCTCTTCAAGGGACTTTCCGAAAAGCCGTACGTCTATTTCGTGCACAGCTACCACGCCGTGCCGGACGACAAGAGCGTCATCACTTCGACAACGGAATACGGCGAGACGCTGACGGCGTCCGTGGCCCTCGGCAACATTCAGGCCACACAGTTCCATCCGGAAAAATCCGGCGACGTAGGCCTCGCTATTCTCAAAAACTTCATCGAGGGCTGAGGTCCTCGTTTCTGCAAGAAAAGATACAGGAGGAAATCCTATGCTTATATTCCCAGCCATTGACATCCGCGGCGGCAAATGCGTGCGCCTGTTGAAGGGCGATTTCGATAAAGAAACGGTCTTTTCCGATCAGCCCGAGGAAATGGCGAAAAAATGGCAGGCACAGGGCGCAGAATTCCTGCACCTCGTCGACCTTGACGGCGCGCTCAAAGGCAAGTCGCAGAACCTCGCGACCGTCGAGAAAATCCTCGCGGCCGTCGATATCCCCGTCGAACTCGGCGGCGGCATCCGCACGATGGAAAACATCGACGATGTGCTGAAACTCGGTGTACGCCGCGTAATCCTTGGCTCTGTTGCTGTAAGGAACCCCGAGCTTGTCAAAGAAGCCTGCGCAAAATACGGCGACCGCATCGTCGTCGGCATTGACGCGAAGGACGGCATCGTCGCCGTCGATGGCTGGGGCGTCTCGGGCGATGTCGAGGCCACGGTGCTCGCCAAAGAGATGAAAAAAGCCGGTGTCAAGACGATTATCTACACGGACATCTCGCGCGACGGCACGCTCGCCGGCGTCAACGTCGAGGCCACAGCCAAGCTCGCGCGCGAGAGCGGCGTCAATATTGTTGCCTCGGGCGGCGTCAAGTCCATCGACGACATCAAGGCCCTCAAGCCCTATGAAAAAGACGGCATCGAGGGCGTCATCGTCGGCAAATCCATCTACATGGGCACGCTCGACCTTGCCGAGGCCATTGCAATCGCCTCGAAGGAGGACTAAAATATATGTATACGAAACGTATTATCCCTTGTCTTGATGTCAAAGACGGGCGCGTCGTCAAGGGCACGAACTTCGTCGGCCTGCGCGATGCCGGCGACCCTGTTGAGCTCGCGGCCCGCTACGACGAAGAACGCGCTGACGAACTCGTGTTCCTCGATATCACCGCGTCGAGCGACAACCGCCAGACGATGGTCAAAGTCGCGCAGGACTGCGCCTCGAAGGTGTTCATCCCGTTCACCGTCGGCGGCGGCATCCGCACGGTCGAAGACATGCGCCGCATGCTCAAGGCCGGTGCCGACAAGACCTCGCTGAACACGGCTGCCGTCAAGAATCCGGAGCTTTTGAAAGAAGGCGCGGAAAAATTCGGCCGCCAGTGCATGGTGCTCGCCGTCGATGCGCGCCGCTGCGGCGAAGGACGCTGGGAAGTCTATGTCAACGGCGGCCGCACGCCGACTGGCCTTGACTGCCTCGAATGGGTTAAGAAGGCCGTAGGTCTAGGCGCGGGCGAGATTCTCTTAACGAGCATGGATGCCGACGGCACGAAGGACGGCTACGACATCGAGCTCACGCGCGCGGTCTCCGATGCCGTCAATGTGCCGGTCATCGCCTCGGGCGGCGCCGGCAAGCTCGAACACTTTTACGATGTCCTGACCCTCGGCCACGCCGATGCCGTACTCGCGGCGTCCGTCTTCCACTACGGCCAGTTCACCGTACGTCAGGTCAAGGAATACTTGAAATCCCGCGGAGTGGAGGTAAGATTCTGATGGAAAATCAAAATGTTGATATTTCAATGGTAAAATTTGACGAAAAAGGCCTCGTGCCGGCCGTCGTGCAGGAAGAAAACGGTCAGGTGCTCATGCTGGCCTATATGAACGAAGAATCCCTGAAAAAGACGCTCGAGACGGGCTACACGTGGTTCTTCAGCCGCAGCCGCCAGAAACTCTGGCAGAAGGGCGAAACGAGCGGCAACGTCCAGAAAGTCAAGGAAATCTCCTATGACTGCGACGGCGATACCCTGCTCGTCATCGTACACCAGACCGGCGTCGCCTGCCATACGGGCACGTACACCTGCTTCAGCGGCCGCAAACTCATGGGCGGCGAGGAGAAGGGCGTCGCCGTCATCCCCGAGGAGAAAAAGGCCAACCTCGCCACGGTCCTCTATGAGCTCTACAACGTCATTCAGGACCGCCGTGTCAATCCGGTCGAAGGCTCCTACACGAATTACCTGTTCGACAAAGGACAGGATAAAATTCTCAAGAAAGTCGGCGAGGAAGCCGTCGAGACCATCATCGCCTCGAAAAACAATGTCCGCAAAGAAATCCTCTACGAAATGGGCGACCTCTGGTACCACTGCCTCGTCCTGCTCGCCTACCACAACATCTCGCCGGAGGAACTCTTCGCCGAACTCATGGGCCGCCGCAAAGGGGCAAGCTACCATAAATTTACCGGCAAGACCGGGATTCGTCCGGACCTTTAATAATACGTGGAGTCTGAGTTCGTGAAGTTGAGGGGATGACGGCAAGGGGCGGGGGCATATGTTTCGGCTTCGGGGACTCCGCTGAATGAGGGACATGCCATGTTGTCCTTCTTTTGCCGGTTCGCCGCCTGCCGCGGCGTTCCGACATCGCGCAGCGAAGTATCTGACGTTTGTCCCTCAGCCCTGCGGGCCAAGCGCTGCGCCCCCTGCAGGCGAAACATATGCCCCCGCCCAGAGTTCGTACCAACCAGTTGTGCGAGTTCCATGCGTACTTAGCGTGTACAGCCAACAGGCTGCACACGCTCCAAGCTGCTCTTTGAAAGCAGGCACTAAGAAGTCAGGCTTTTGAGATCTGACTGGGGAAGGGGCCGCCTATTTCGCCTGCAGGAGCGCAGTGATCCCCGCAGGGTGGGCCTCAAGGAAAAATTGGCAGGGCTGCTAAATGTAAGAACGCCGCGGCAGGCGGCGAAAAAACATTGCCCCGCCAAAAACCATGAGGCCCATTTAACGGAGCGACGAAGCCGAAATAGGCGGCCCCTTCCCACGACAATCTGTTTCTCACCTGTCAGCACCAGAACAACGGAAATCAAAAAAGGAAGTTCTTACTTCACTGTAGGAACTTCCTTTTTTGCGCGCATTTTCAACACATTATTTTTTTATCTCTGCAGCCATCTTTTTCGCCTGCATTTCCTTCTGTGCCTGATCCGCCGCAAGTTCATTCCGCAGCCCTTCATAGAACTGCACGAGCCCGCTCGTGATGCTTTCGCGCACGTCCTTGTCGATTTTGCTCTTTTTCTTGAGCTCGCGCGTCGTCTCGATGATGTTGCCGATGGTCAGGATGTAGTTGTACTCATCCTCAAGCACGGACGCGGCATCGAGCGGGGGCAGGCAGTTGACTTCGTTTGTGAGCGCGTCGTATTCGCGGCTGAGTTCTTTGAGGTTCTTTTTCTGCGTCAGCGCGAGGTCGAGATTGTTTTCTGTTACGCGGGCGAGACCGGCGTTCATCTTGTCGCGCAGGGCGTGCATTTTCGCAATGCGCTTTTGCAGTCTCGAAAGGGCGAGGCCTGTCTGGCGCTGTTCTGGGGTCATCTGTTCTGTCATGGTAGTTCCTCCCGATATTCTTCGTTTATCTGTCCGTGCTCTTCTTCTTTTTTTCATCTCTTCGCTGCCTGTACTTTTTGGCGGCGCTTTTGTCAGTTCCTTCTATTTTACAGGAAAGTCCCGCAAATGTCCAAAGGAGAAGGGCGGCAGGCGTCAAAAATTTTTCTGCCGCGTGTGAGATTTCTCTCTTGACGCAGGCGCGCGCAGTTCATATAATAAAAGTGTAAAAAGTAAACAAAGCCTTGCAGGGCTGACGGATGAGTGGAACTGACCACGTGTCCTGCACGGTTATGATCAGCCGACCGTCTGGGCAGGGTATCTGTTCCGGAGGGTCTTTTTGCTACAAGCAGCCTTCCTAAATGGATACCCAATGCATTTCTGGAGGTAGATCACATGAGAAATCGCTGGCTTATCGCGCTGAGCGCCGTGGGCATCCACATCTCGATTGGCAGTGTCTATGCATGGAGCGTTTTGACGCGTCCCATCATGGCGGAAATGGGCTTTTCGCTCACGCAGACGACCTGGACGTTCTCGCTGGCCATCCTGTTCCTCGGTTTTTCGGCCGGTTTTCTCGGCAGCTTTGTCGAAAAAATCGGACCGAAGCGCAGCGGCCTGCTGGCCATGCTGTTCTTCGGCACGGGCATGCTCGGCACGGCCTACGCACTTTCCGTGCACAGCCTGATGCTCCTGTATCTCTTTTACGGCTGCATCGGCGGCATTGGCCTTGGCGTCGGCTACATCACGCCGGTCTCGACGCTCGTCAAGTATTTCCCGGACCACCGCGGCTTTGCGACGGGGCTCGCCATCATGGGCTTTGGCTTTGCCGCACTCATCGCGGGTCCTGTCATGCAGTATCTGACGGCGACGGTCGGCCTCGTCAATAACTTCCTGATTCTCGGCTGCGTCTACATGCTCATCATGGGCGCATCGTCGCTGTACCTCAAACCGCCGGTCCTCAAGGACGCCTCGGGCAAGGTCACGAAGGTCCTGCACGGCGCCACGGCCAATGAGGCCCTCAAGACGTGGCAGTTCGCTTCGCTCTGGTGGATTTTCTTCGTCAACATTACGTGCGGCATCGGCCTGCTCGCCGTCGCTTCGCCGATGGCACAGGAAGTCATCGGCATGGACGCTGCCGCAGCGGCCTCGATGGTCGGCATCATCGGCGTCTTCAATGGCGGCGGCCGCATCGTCTGGTCGACGATTTCGGATTATCTTGGCCGCGGCCGTGTCTACATGCTGTTCTTCCTGCTGGAAGTCCTCGCGTTCTGGCAGCTCGGCCAGACGAAAGAAGCGTTCCTGTTTGAAGCTCTCGTCCTCTTAATCATCAGCTGCTATGGCGGCGGCTTCTCGTGTATGCCGGCGTATCTTTCCGATATCTTCGGCACGCGTCAGCTTAGCGCCATCCACGGCCGCATCCTGACGGCCTGGGGGCTCGCCGGCGTCGCCGGCCCGTCGATTGTCTCGTACTTTCATGCACAGACCGGCGGCTACACGGCTTCGCTTTATTTCTTCGCCGCCTGCTTCGTGCTCAATTTCATCATTGCTGCCGTGCTCAAGCAGTACGGCCAGCGCAGAAAAGAGACGCGCACGGCACTCTGATTTCGACCTCACCTTTGAACTCCTGACTCCCTATGGTTGGCGCGTGGCGCTGGGCATAGCGTCACGTTAGGTTGGCGTCAGTCGGCGTTCAAATCAAATCCTGCTGGCATCTTTGGATGTCGGCAGGATTTTTGGCGTTTTGGGGCGAAATAATAAGGAGATACCTGAGTAGAGAAAGGATGTTTTACATGAAAACGATTGCCCTGATTGCCCATGATAAGAAAAAGAGCGAGATGCTCGAGTTCGTCGGCCATCACAAAGAACTCTTAACGAAGTTTCACCTCATTGCCACGCGTACGACGGGGACGCTCATCAACGAGACCTTCGGCCTGCATGTCGAGACAATGCTTTCCGGCCCGATGGGCGGCGACCAGCAGATCGGCGCGCGCGTTGCGACGGGCGATGTCGATTACGTCATCTTCCTGCGCGACCCGCTGACCTCGCAGCCGCATGAGCCGGACATCAACGCCCTGCTGCGCCTCTGCGATGTTCACGACGTGCCGCTCGCGACAAACCGCAAGAGCGCGCATATCGTCCTGAAGTACGCGGCTGCCAAAGAAGCCGAGGGTGCAGAAGCGCCAAAGTCCGCCAAAAAATAAGGGAGAAATGAGCGGATACGCGCAAAGACGCCTGCAGTAAGCCATCTGTTATGTACATATGTGTATACATGATGGATTTTTATTGACAACGATATATTAAAATTATATAATATAGCTCAAAGCAATGTTGCTTGGACGGTGCGAGTCATCAGCAGCATTGCTTTTGTTTTTTACAGGGTATTATATTTTATAAGCGAAAGGGTTTGATCGTATGGACGTATCGAAGCTATTAGCAGACGTCAACAATTTTGTCTGGGGGCCTGTGATGCTCGTGCTGCTTGTCGGCACCGGCATTTTCCTGACGGTAAGGCTGAAATTCCTGCCGTGGCGCAACCTCGGCTACGCGATTCACATGGTTTTTTCAAAGCGCGATAAACACGCGGGCGATATCTCGCCGTTCCAGTCGCTCATGACAGCCCTTTCGGCGACCATCGGCACGGGCAATATCGTCGGCGTCGCGACGGCCATGGTCCTTGGCGGCCCGGGCGCGCTCGTCTGGATGTGGATCAGCGCGGCTTTCGGCCTTTCGACGAAATACGGCGAATCGGTCCTTGCAGTCAAATACCGCGAGACGAACAGCGTCGGCGAGATGGCCGGCGGCCCGATGTACGCGATGAAAAACGGCATCAAGAATAAATACGTCGGCCGCACGCTCGCGTTCCTGTTTTCCGTCTTTGTCGTACTCGCGTCGTTCGGCATCGGCAACATGACGCAGGCCAATTCCATCGCTGCGGCGATTTCGAGCAGCTACGCTGTACCGACCTGGGTCATCGGCGCCATCATCGCCGCACTTTCCTTGAGTGTACTCGTGCGCGGCATCCGCAGCATCGGCTTTGTCTCGAGCATCATCGTGCCGACCATGGCCGCTTTCTACTTCCTTGTTTCCATCGTCGTCATCTGTGTGAACTTTGACGCTGTGCCGGCTGGCATCGCCGAGATGTTCCGCATGGCTTTTTCCGTTGATTCCGTCGCCGGCGGCATCGGCGGCTCGATTGTCGCTTCGATGCTGACGTCCATGCGCTGGGGCGTTGCCCGCGGCGTCTTCTCGAATGAGGCTGGCCTCGGCTCCGCGCCAATTGCCGCCGCTGCGGCCCGCACGGACCACGCTTCGCGTCAGGGCTACGTCAACATGACGGGCACGTTCTTCGACACGATGATCATCTGCATGCTCACTGGCCTCGTCATCGCCTCCTCGGGCGTGCTCGGCACGGTCGACCCAAGCACCGGCAAGCTCGTCTCGGGCGTTCAGCTCACGATTCTCGCGTTCTCGACGGTCTTTGGCTCCTATGCCAAACTCATCGTCTCCGTTTCCATCGCGCTTTTCGCCTTCTCGACCATCCTCGGCTGGGAGTACTACGGCGAAAAGGCCCTCGAATACCTCATCAAGAAACGCCCCGTCATCATGGGCTACCGCGTCATCTTCTCGCTGATTACCTTCGTCGGCGCCACGACGACCCTCGAAGTCGTCTGGAACTTCTCCGACACGATGAACGGCCTCATGATCATCCCGAACCTCATCTGCCTGCTCTGGCTCAATAAAGACATCGCCAAAGAATGCTTCGACTACCAGGAACACGTCGTCGCCTTCGAGAAAAAAGGCGAAGCCATCGACTACACGGGCGACATGGAAGATGCTGAAGAGGAGCTTGCGGGGACGAAATCGTAAACGTTACTGCTTTATTGTTAAAATTGTGGATAAAACACGCACAATTAATTGAATACAAATGCCCTTCTATGCTACAATAGAGGGGCATTTATTATGAATGGATGCAGGGGAAAATATTGTGTATTGGAGGGTGAAATTTGGCAAAGGAACTTTTACGTTTGGAGCATATTGATAAGTCGTATGATGGCAGGAAGATTCTGGAGGATTTGAATCTTGTCATTCATGAGAATGAGTTTTTGACGCTTTTGGGGCCGTCGGGGTGCGGGAAGACGACGACGCTGCGGCTGATCGGGGGATTTGAGCTGCCGGACCGCGGGCGGATTCTGTTTGACGGCGAGGACATCACGAAGCTGCCGCCGGAGAAGAGGCAGGTCAATACGGTTTTTCAGAAGTATTCGCTGTTCTCGAATATGGATGTGGCCGAGAATATTGCGTTCGGGCTGCGCATCAAGGGCAAGCCGAAGGCCTACATCAAGGATAAAATCAAATATGCGCTGAAACTCGTGAATCTCGACGGCTATGAGCATGCCGACGTCACGGCGCTTTCGGGCGGGCAGCAGCAGCGCATCGCGATTGCGCGCGCGGTCGTCAATGAGCCGAAGGTTCTTTTGCTCGATGAACCTCTGTCGGCTCTCGACCTCAAGCTGCGTCAGAGCATGCAGCGCGAGCTCGTCAAAATCAAGCGCGAGCTCGGCATCACGTTCGTCTTTGTCACGCACGACCAGGAAGAAGCCCTGTCGATGTCGGATACGGTCGTCGTCATGAATCAGGGCTGGATTCAGCAGATTGGCACGCCGGAGAGCGTGTATAACGAGCCGGAGAACGCGTTTGTCGCGGATTTCATCGGCGACAGCAACATCATCGACGGCATCATGATTCGCGACAAGCTCGTGCATCTTCTCGGCAAGGACATTCCGTGCATCAACACGGGCTTTGGCGAGAATGTGCCGGTCGACGTGCAGATTCGTCCAGAGGATATCCAAATTTGTGCGCCGGAGGACGGCCAGTTCCGCGGCGTCATCCGTTCCGTCGTCTTTAAGGGCACGGTTTACGACATCACGATTGAGGCGGGCGGCTTCTCGTGGCTCGTGCAGACGATTACGGGGCACGAGCAGGGCCGCGAAGTCGGCCTGAAGCTCGCGCCGTCGAACATCCAGATTATGGCGAAGCCGGCGTCCGAGGATGAGGAGGCCGCGCATGATGCAAAATAACAAGACGGCCGCGCGCCTTTTTGCCGCGCCGTTTGCCATCTGGGCCGCGATTTTCATCGTGCTGCCCCTGTTTTTCGTGCTCTGGCACGGCCTGACGGATGGGGAAGGGGCCTTTACGCTCGCGAACATCATCGAAGCCGTGCAGCCCGAGTACCTTAAGGCCCTCGGCCTTTCCGTCGAGCTCGCACTCATCAGCACGTTCGTCTGCCTCGTGCTCGCGTATCCGCTCTGCCTCATCCTGCAGGAAATCAAAAAGGGCAGGATGCTGCTGATTTTCCTGCTGTTCCTGCTGCCGCTCTGGATGAATTCGCTCTTGACGACCATGGCCTGGCAGACGATTCTCGAGAAAAACGGCATTATCAACATGGCTTTGCAGGCTCTCGGGCTCCCGACGATGGCCCTTATTAATACGCCGCTCGCCATCGTCATCGGCATGGTCTACAACTTCCTTCCTTATATGGTACTGCCCTTATACGTTTCGCTTTCGCATATTGACAAAAGCATCATTGAGGCCGCACATGACCTCGGCGCGGGCAAATGGCAGACGTTCCGCCGCATCATTTTTCCGCTGTCCGTGCCCGGCGTCATCAGCGGCTGCACGATGGTCTTCATTCCGGCCCTCACGACCTTCGTCATCAGCGCGCTCTTGGGCGGCAACAAAATCCTGCTCATCGGCAACATCATCGAGCAGGAGTTCACGGCGGCCTACGACTGGCAGCTCGGCAGCGCTCTCTCGATGATTCTCATGGTCTTCATTATCCTGAACATCGTCCTTGAGGCCTTTGCCGACCGCGGCGCGAAGAAAAAGGAGGCCGGAGCCAGATGAAACATTTGAAGAAACTTTATCTCGGCCTGATTATCCTGTTCCTCTACGCGCCGATTCTCGTACTCATTGCGCAGTCGTTCAACGCGAGCCGCTACCGCGGCCATTGGACGGGCTTCACGCTTGAGTGGTACACGAAGCTTTTTGAAAGCGAAGAAATCATCGATGCCTTCTTAAATACCCTGACGATTGGCCTGACCGCGGCCTTTTTCGCGACGCTCCTCGGCCTCATCACGGCCCTTGCCATGCGCCGTTTTTCGAAGAAAAGTCAGCTTGCGTTCCGCGGGCTCGCGAACATCCCGCTCTTAAACGCCGACATCGTCACGGGCATTTCCCTGATGCTCTTATTCCTCGGCTTTGGCCTGCGCCTCGGCTACGACACGATTCTCATGGCCCATATCGTCATCAACCTGCCGTACGCGATGCTCTGCATCCTGCCGCAGGTGCTCGGACTCAACAATGTCTGCTACGAAGCGGCCCTCGACCTCGGCGCGACGCCGTTTCAGGCCTTCCGCAAGGTCATTCTGCCGGAGCTGCGGCCCGGCATCGCCGCGGCGTTTCTGCTGTCCTTTGCCATGTCGGCCGATGACTTTATCGTCACGTACTTTACAAAGGGCGCGGGCATCGACACGCTGACGACCGCGATTTACGCGCAGCTCAAGCTCGGCATCCATCCCGAGATGTATGCGCTGTCGACCCTGTTTTTCGTCGGCGTCATCGCCTTTGTCGCTCTGCTGATGGTCAACTGGAAACTCCTGCGCCGCCATCAGAGAAAGGGGCTGCTCGATGACTAACATGACTAAGTTTTATAAATGGAAATACCTCGTGCTCGTCGTGGCCATGCTCAGCACCCTGCTTTTTGCCGGCTGCGACGCCCTGAGCGAGGACAGCGAAGAGTCGGAGGGCGAGGACACGCTCTACATCTACAGCTGGGGCGACTACCTCGACCCCGAGGTCATCACGCAGTTCGAGGAGGAGACGGGCATCCACGTTGTGCTCGACGAATACGACACGAACGAGAGCATGTACCCGCGTGTCAAAGAGGGCGCGACGAGCTACGATCTCATCTGCCCGTCCGACTATATGATTCAGAAAATGGCCGAAAACGACCTGCTGCAGCCGCTCGACTACGCGAAGCTGCCCAACGCGAAAAAATACATCGGCAAGGCCTTCCTCGCGCAGGCCGAGTCGTACGACCCGGGCAACCGCTATTCCATCCCGTACTGCTGGGGCACGGTCGGCATCATGTACAACACGAAAATGGTCGATGGAGACGTCGACAGCTGGTCCGTGCTGTTTGACCCGAAGTACAAAGACGAAATCCTCATGCAGGATTCCGCGCGCGATGCCTTTATGATTCCGCTGCGCCTGATGGGCGAGTCGATGAACACAAAAGACTCCGCGACGCTTGCAAAAGCCCGCGACATGCTGATTGCCCAGAAGCCCCTCGTGCAGGCCTACGGCGTCGATGATATCCGCGACAAACTCGCCTCGGGCGAAGCCGCGCTCGGCGTCATCTACTCGGGCGAGGCCATCAACCTCATAAAGGCCAATCCGGACCTCGCGTTCTGCGCCGCGCCGAAGGAAGGCACGAACCTCTGGATGGACGGCTGGGTTATTCCGAAAAACGCCAAACACGTCGAAAACGCCCACCGCTTCATCGACTTCCTCTGCCGCCCCGACATCGCCGCCAAAAACTTCGAAGCCCTCGGCTACTCCACGCCGAACATTGCCGTCGAAGAAATTGAAGCCGACGACATGGACGAAGAAGAACGCGAAATCGCCTTCCCGGATGAGGAAACGTATACGGGACAGGAGACGTATCAGTACCTTGGCGAGGCTGTCGACAAGCTCTATACCAAGCTTTGGCTGCAGGTCAAAGTCGAATAAGATTGCCGAAAATCGGCAGATGTGATATAATAAAGTCGACAAAAGGATATAAGTCGTCCATGCGACGCACGAAAGCCCCCAGAACGGCCATTCTGGGGGCTTTCTATGTCATTTTGCCTTTATAGCAGGGCGACACGTTCCGCGGGTTGGCTGTCAGTTAGTCCCTGTCCAGCCATTTGCAGATGAAGTGACAAACAACACCTGTAGAAAAGGCATTTGGCTATTGCAGTCAAATGCCTTTTCCAATATAATAGAGTAGCAATGAATTTTATGCCGGCACCGCAGTGCCGGTTTTCTCTATACTATGACACGAAGACACTTAGAAAGGATGGCCGCAGATGCAGAAGTTCCGGATTATTCCGAGTCAGAAGAATATGTTCTGGCAGCTGGTGCAGGGGATGCGCCTTGAAGAGGGGGAGAAAGCCCTCTTGAAGGCCGCGACGATCCGCCATGTGGAGGTCTGCACGCACACGAACAGCTGGGAAATCGCGCTGATGACGCAGACGTATATCCCCGAGGAACTCCTCAAAAACGCCGCGGACCAGATTGCAGAGAAGTGCCAGCTCTCTTCGTGTGTCTTCTATCAGGACGTCGTGAACGTCGAAGACGCCCTCGGCAAAATCTGGAACCGCCTTGTCTACGAGACCTCAGAGGGCAATCCGACCGTCTATGAGCTTTTAAAGCGCTCAAAATACACGGTCGACGGCGCGCACATTGTCATCGACGTGCCGGGCGAGCTCGGCGGCGAAATCATGCGCGCGCACTCGGTCACGCAGGTCATGAGCGGCCTTATCGAACAGAAACTCGGCTACCGCTGCCGCGTCGAATGCGAGGCCAGCGAGGAAGTCCTGCAGAATCTCGAAGTCGACGAATCCTTCAGCGACCCCGACTACTGCGAAGCCCTGCGCCGCGTCAAGAAGCAGCGCGAAAAAGAAGAGGCTGCCGAGGAAGACTACTCGGCCATCACGCCGGACGAAATGGAAGGCGTGCCTGCGCCTGTATATAATAGGAAGGAAACTGCTCAAAACGCGCCGGCTCCGAAGGCCGCAAACGCCGCCAAAGCCCCGCAGACAAAGGCCAGCAAGCCCAAGAAAACAGCCAAAAAGTCGAAGCTGCCCGAAAACGGCCCGATCATTGTGCCGAATCACGGCGACCTCATTTTCGGCAAGGGCATGTCCGGCAAATTCCACAAGATCGACGAGCTCTCGGGCGAGACGAAGAACGTCATCATCGAGGGCACAATCGGCGAGGGTCCGGGCTCGGGCCTCAGGACCATCGAGTTCAAGACGGGCACGAAGCTCCTGACGTTCTGTATCTCCGACGACACGAACGGCATCGCCTGCAAGAAATTCTTCATGAAAAGACGCGGCAGAGGCGCCGTTCAGGAAGACTACGACACCATCATGGGGCAGCTCAAAGAGGGCATGCGCGTGTGCGCCCACGGCGACGTCCGCTTTGATACGTATATGAACGAATACGTCCTCTTCATCGACAGCATGACGAAAAAAGAAGTCAAGCCGCGCGAAGACCACGCCGAAGTTAAGCGCGTCGAGCTCCACGCCCACACGACGATGAGCAGCATGGACGCCGTCGTCTCCGTCAAAAACCTCATCAAGACCGCCGACCGCTGGGGCTGGCCCGCTGTGGCCGTCACGGACCACGGCGTCGTGCAGGCTTTCCCGGACGCCGCCAAGGCCCTCAAGGACTGCAAGACGGACCTCAAGGTCATCTACGGCATGGAGGGCTACCTCGTCCAGAGCGACCCGCTGCAGAAACGCGCGAACCACATCATCATGCTCGCGAAGACGCCAAACGGCCTTCGCAACCTCTACCAGCTCGTCTCCCTTGCGCACCTCAAGTACTTCCACCGTCAGCCAAGACTGCCGAAGCACATCATCGAGGAATACCGCGAAGGCCTGCTCATCGGCTCGGCCTGCGAAGCCGGCGAACTCATCCGCGCCATCGAGGAACAGCGCCCTGACGAGGACCTCTTAAAAATCGCCTCGTTCTACGACTACCTCGAAATCCAGCCGATTCACAACAACGACTTTTTAAAACGCAGCGACAAATACCCGGACATCCAGACCGACGAAGACCTCATCAACATCAACCTCAAAGTCGCCGAAATCGCGAAAAAACTCGGCAAGCCCCTCGTCGCGACCTGCGACGTGCACTTTCTGAACCCGGAGGACAGCATCTACCGCGCAATTCTCATGAAAGGCAAGGGTTTTGACGACGCCGAGAAACAGCCGCCGCTTTATCTGCGCACGACGGACGAGATGCTGGCAGAATTCTCGTATCTCGGCGAAGAAGCGGCCTACGAGGCCGTCGTGACGAACCCGCGCAAAATCGCCGACCAGATCGAGCGCTTCAAGCCGATTCCGGACGACCTTTACTCGCCGCAGATTCCGGGCGCCGACGACGAGATCCGCGAGATGTCCTACAAAAAAGCCCGCGAGATGTACGGCGAAAACCTGCCGAAAATCGTCGAAGACCGCCTCAAGCAGGAATTAAAGCCGATCATCGCACATGGCTTCTCCGTGCTGTACCTCATCGCGCAGCGCCTCGTCAAGAAATCCAACGACGACGGCTACCTCGTTGGCTCGCGTGGTTCCGTCGGCTCGTCCTTCATCGCGACGATGACGGGCATCACCGAGGTCAACCCGCTGCCGCCGCACTGGCGCTGCCCGAAATGCCAGTACAGCAAATTCATCACGGACGGCTCCTACGGCTGCGGCTACGACCTTCCCGACAAAGTATGCCCAGTCTGCGGCGAACCTCTTATCAAAGACGGCCACGACATCCCGTTTGCCGTCTTCCTCGGCTTCGACGGCGACAAAGTCCCGGATATCGACCTGAACTTCTCGGGTGCCTATCAGCCAGTTGCCCACAAATACACGGAAATCCTCTTTGGCAAGGACAACGTCTATAGAGCAGGCTCCATCCAGACCGTCGCCGACAAGACGGCGTTTGGCTACGTCAAGAAATTCTTCGAGGAAAAGGGCGTCAAGAAGCACATTTCCTACATTGATAAAATGGCCCATGGCTGCATGGGCGTCAAATCGACGACGGGCCAGCATCCGGCCGGCATCATGGTCGTGCCGCGCAACATGGACGTCCACTTCTTCACGCCGATTCAGCACCCGGCCAACGACATGAACTGCGGCACCATCACGACCCACTTCGATTATCACTCCATCAGCAGCCGACTCGTCAAGCTCGACATCCTCGGCCACGATGACCCGACCGTCATCAAGATGCTCGAAGACCTCACGCACCGCGACCCGAAGACGATTCCGTTTGACGACGTCGCGACGATGTCGATTTTCAATTCCACGCGCGCCCTCGGTGTCACGCCCGAAGAGCTCGGCGCGACGAGCGGCACCTTCGGCATCCCGGAGTTCCGCACGCCGTTCACGCGCCAGATGATTGACGACACGCAGCCGGACGTATTCTCCGACCTCGTGCGCATCTCAGGATTCTCGCACGGCACGGACGTCTGGCTCGGCAACGCGCAGGACCTCATCCGCAGCGGCCAGTGCACCATCAAGAACGCCATTTCCGCGCGCGACGACATCATGATGTACCTGATCCACAACGGCATCGACCCGCTGCTTTCCTTCAAGACGATGGAAAAAGTCCGCAAGGGCAAGGGCATCGCGCCGGAGGTCGTCGAAATCCTCCGCAAGGGCGGCATCCCCGAATGGTTCATCGAGTCGTGTCAGAAGATAAAATATCTCTTCCCGCGCGCCCACGCGACGGCCTACGTCATGATGGCCTACCGCATTGCCTACTGCAAAGTCCATTATCCGCTCGCGTACTACGCCGCGTATTTCTCCATCCGCGCCGCCGAATTCGACGCCAACGTCATCGCGCGCGGCAAGGACTACGTCGAAGCGCAGATGAAAGGCCTCGAGGCCCTGTCGAAAGAAAAGAAACTCGACGCCAAGCAGAATGCGACGCTCATCGTCCTGCAGCTCGCCTGGGAAATGTTCCTCCGCGGCTTCACCTGCGAATACGTCGACCTCTACCGCTCCGACTCGACCAAATTCATCATCGACGGCAACGCCCTGCTGCCGCCGATTGCCTCCCTTGCCGGCATGGGCCAGAAAGCCGCGCAGGGCATCGTCGAAGCCCGCAAAGAAGGCTCCTTCACCTCCATTGAAGACCTCCGCCGCCGCTCCGGCATCTCCAAAACCAACGTCGAAATCCTAAGAAACCACGGCTGCCTTGACGGCATGAGCGAAAGCGACCAGATCGCCCTGTTCAGCTGAGGGGGATAAGTGTGTCGGATGTCCTTGTCAATTCTCGCAAATAGCTATATAATGGTATATATTTGACATACAAGAAAAACAGGGACATAGGGGGAATTGTCTTTTGAATATCAGGATTCTTGTAGCGGTGCACAAGCCCTACTGGATGCCGGCGGATGACTGCTATCTTCCGCTTCATGTCGGCCATAAGGGGAAGGCCGACCTTGGCTTTCAGGGCGACGACACCGGCGACAACATCAGCGCGAAGAACCCGCACTACTGCGAGCTCACGGGCCTTTACTGGGCGTGGAAAAACATGCCCAAAGACGTCGAGTACCTCGGCCTTGTGCACTATCGCCGCTATTTTACGCGCCATGAAGTGCATCATGTCGAGAAACGCAAGGCACAGGTCCTGACGCAGGCTGACTTTGAGCAGCTTCTGCAGCAGGCTCCTGTCATCGTGCCGGGCAAACGCCGCTACTACATCGAGACAAACCGCTCCCACTACAACCATGCCCATCACACGGACGGCCTCGACCTCGCCGAGACCATCATCCACGAACAGTGTCCCGAGTACGACGAGGCCTTTAAGACCGTCATGAACCGTACCTGGGCCCATATGTTCAACATGTTCGTCATGCGCCGCGACCTCTTCGACGCCTACTGCAGCTGGCTCTTCGCCATCCTCAGCGAGCTCGAAAAACGCGTCGACATCACGGGCTGGAACACCTACGAGTCACGCATCTACGGCTTCGTGGCCGAGCGTCTGCTCGATGTTTGGCTGGAGAAAAACCATGTTCCCTATCACGAGCAGAACATATCATTTTTGGAACATCAGAACTGGCTGAAAAAAGGCAGTTCTTTTGTTATGCGTAAGTTTCAAGGCAGACGTTATGGATAAGGAGGAAGTTCATTGACCCAAAGGTATCGTCATTTCCTCTGTTCCCTTATCTTCGTGATGACCGACTATCTGGCTGTCGTGACTGCCGAAAAAATGGCCCTCTGGCTCCGGAACCTCAATGTCCATTACACAATTCCCTGGAACTATATCTACATCTGGGTTCCGTTGGTTTTTTTCGTCTTTTTTGCACAGACGCAGGTCTATACTAAAATGCAGCCCATACTGGATTCAACGCGCAAGGTTTTCTATGCCGTGGTCTACGGCATGGTCAGCTGCATCCTGCTGCTGTTCCTATTTAAGGAAAGTATTGCACTGTCCCGTATCTTTGCCGGCCTGTTCTGCATCTTTGTCCTGATAAATATCTTTGTTGCACGCTTTTTCGTCCGCTGGCTCATGAAAAAGGCACATCTCTTCTATGACCCTGTCATCCTTATAGGGGCGGGGCGCACAGCCGAGCATGTGCTGCGTTTCTTCAAAAATGATTTGGGCTATCGCTATGACGTTACGGGCATCATCGATGATCATCCCATTTCCAAGCAGATTTCGAATAAATTTCTGCTCTATGGAAGTTTCGAAGAGGCAGAAAGCATTGTGCGGGATTCCGGCATCCAGAATGTCATCATCACGGCGCCAGGACTAAAAAAGGAGGCCCTGCAGGACCTCATCGAGAAAATCCAGCCATATGTGCGCAATATCTCCTGCGTACCAGACCTGATCGGCACGCCTATGGCCGGTGTCGAAGCACAGGTCCTGTTCAGCGAAGAAATCCTCATGCTCACGATGAAGAACAACCTTGCAAGCCGCTGGAACCGCTTTGTCAAGCGTGTTTTCGATATCGTCTGCACGATTCTCGGCAGCATCCTTTTTTCGCCGTTGATTATCGCCCTCGTTATCATTGTGGGCATCAACAACAAGGGACATATCATCTTCGCGCACCAGCGTGTGGGGAAGAATGGCGTCATGTTCCCGTGCTATAAATTCCAGACCATGGTCCCAAACGCGCAGGAAGCCCTTGAGAAATACCTCAAGAAAAATCCGGCGGCGCGGGCGGAATGGGAAGCCAACTTCAAGCTTGAACACGACCCCCGCGTCACCAAGCTTGGGGCTTTCCTGAGAAAAACGAGTCTCGACGAGATCCCGCAGCTCTGGAACGTCATCAAGGGAGATATGAGTCTGGTTGGCCCAAGACCCATCATCACGGAAGAGATTGAACGCTACGGCGACTACTTCCGCGAATACAGCATGGTCCTGCCCGGCATCACCGGCATGTGGCAGGCCAGCGGCCGCAGCGACGTCACCTACGAAGAGCGCGTGGCCATGGATACCTGGTATGTGCGCAACTGGTCACTTTGGGTTGACCTCATGTATCTGTTTAAGACCTTTGCCGTTGTTATTTCAAGAAAAGGAGCGTATTGAGTCAGACGTGGAAAAACTCTATGCACTTACCGACACAAAGGAAAGGGAAAAACAAGACCTTTACATAAAGAAATCCAGCCGACTGCTGGATTTTGCTACATATTTTAACTCCTTCAGCCTGCGTAAATGGAAGCAGTATACGACACTGCAGACACTTACCGTAAAGCTGGAGCTCAAAGGACCATTCAAACTGTGTTTTCTGACCTTCTCGGCAGATGGCGAACGGTCTGTACTGGAAGCACAGACCAAAGGCGGGCTTTATGAGCATACCTTTGCCCTACAAGAGCTTACAGGAGATATCCTAGGCTTTCGTCTGGAAGCCCTGCAGGAGGATGCCCAATTCCTAAAGGGAGCTTATTATGGAGATGCTGTGAACTGGCATAAATGCGATATGGGCGCAGGCATCTGCACGTTTAAGCGCGAGGAATACGTCAAACGCACGATGCAGGTACTCGAAGACTTCCAGCAAGAACATTCCTGGCTTTCCGTGCTTGTCGTCGACAATGGCAGCACGCTGCCCTGCAAAGAAACACCGGCCCTGCGCATTATCCACAACCGCAATTACGGCGGCAGCGGCGGTTTTACGCGCGCCTTGATTGAATACGTAGAGCAGGGGAAAGTCGATTACGTCCTGCTCATGGATGATGATATCGTCTTGGAGCCATCTGTCATCGAGCGTGCTCATTCTCTGCTGTCCTGCCTCAAAGAAGAATATCAGGACAGTTTTTTGAGCGGAGCCATGCTCTCCCTTGAGCATCCCACCGTCCAATACGAGAATACAGCCTATTGGGGCAAGATTCGTCTGCACGGCCTTGGCAAAGGCTTTGTGATGGACAACATTGAGACCTGTGTCCGGAATGAGTCACTTGGATCATATCCCAATCAATACGGGGCCTGGTGGTTCTGCTGCATCCCCGTGCACCGCATCCGTGCCATTGGCTATCCATTGCCCGTCTTCCTCAAGGGAGATGACATGGAGTACGGCATCCGCAACGACCGTCCTGTCCTCAGCATGAATGGCATTGCCGTCTGGCATCAGTCTTTTGCAAAGAAACAAAGTAATATGGTAAATTATTTTTCTGATAGAAATAGCTTTATCATAAATAACTATGCTAAAAATACAGGGCTACTTACGCTCTTGGTATCTATAATAGGAAGAGGATTTAAAAGAATTATATCTGGGGAAAATGGTGCTTTTCATTCTTTTTACCTTGCTGTGAGAGATTATAGAAGAGGGTTTTACTATATGACCCAGGTGCCACTGGATAAAAAGATGGAATTAATAAGGCAAGAAATCGTAAAGGCAACATCACTCCAAGGTGATGTAATGCGTTTATTTAAAGAATTCATGTGTTTAATTATAGACTATCAATACAAAAAAAATGAATACAATGATTTCCGCCGTATAAGGCTAAAGACGAAAGATTTTTGGAAACAATATATGAGGATAATATGATGATGAGTTTAGTAAAAGAGTTATATAAATATAAGTATTTAATTCATGAATTGGTCATTCGAGATATCAAAAAAAAATACAGAAGATCTTTTTTGGGTGTATTATGGAGTTTGTTAAATCCATTATTAATGATGGTGATAACCGCAATGATTTTTTCAACGTTATTCCGATTTGATATTCAAAATTTTCCACTGTATTTATTGTGTGGGCAAATAATAATTTCGTTCTATAATGAAAGTACTACCTTTGCTATGAGTTCAATTATAGAAAATTCATCGTTGATAAAAAAAGTATATATACCGAAATATTTATTTCCTCTGTCTCGAGTAATTTCTAGCAATATTAATTTATTATTCACATTACCAGCATTATTTCTTATACTGATAATTACGAAATGGTCATTTCCGATAGGAACGTTTAGCTTTGTAATTCCATTATTTTTGTTGTTAGTTTTCTGTTTAGGAGTAGGGCTTATTTTATCTACTGTTGCAGTTTATTTTAGAGATATATTTCATTTATATGGTGTATTTTTAACGGTTTTAGGATATGCTACTCCAGTTTTTTATCCAGAAAGTATAGTTCCAGAAAAATATATGTTTTTGTTCAAACTTAATCCAATATATTATTATTTAAAGGCATTTAGGCAATCCATATATGATGGCGTATTTCCTGATATATCCCTATTGGGAATATGCTTAGTGTTATCATTTGCTGCTATTTTTATAGGAAGTATAGTTTTTAAAAAATACCATAATAAGTTCATATTATATATCTAAATTTTATTATTATAATTATGAGAGAGAATGTATATGAAAAAAACAGTAATAAGTGTTGATCACGTATCGATGCATTTCAACTTAATGGAAGAGCGTATTGATAGTATAAAAGAATATGTAGTTAAATTATTAAAAGGGAAATTGTTATATAATGATTTTATTGCACTCGATGATGTATCATTTAAAGTTCAAGAAGGCGATATATTAGGAATAGTTGGCTTCAATGGCGCCGGAAAAAGTACTATGTTAAAAATATTGGCTGGCGTGTTGCAGCCCACTAGTGGTAGCGTAAAGGTTAGTGGTTCTATTGCGCCGTTAATTGAAGTAGGCGCTGGTTTCGATCCAGAACTTACAGCAAAAGAAAATATATTTTTAAATGGTGCAATCCTAGGCTATACGAAGGCATTTTTAGAAGATAAATATGAGCAGATTGTTGATTTCGCGGAATTAAAGGATTTTATAAATGTACCTGTGAAAAATTTTTCAAGCGGTATGTATGCACGTTTGGGATTTGCAATAGCAACAATGGTAAAACCAGACATCTTAATAGTAGATGAAGTTTTATCAGTTGGTGATTATAAGTTCCAACAAAAGTGTGAAGATAGAATACAAGAAATGATAAAAGATAATGTCACTATTATTCTGGTTTCTCATGATATAAGGATGATAGAGAATTTATGTAATAAAGTTTTATGGTTAGATCATGGGAAAATGAAAGATTTTGGTGAAAAAGAGCGAGTTTGCGAAGAATATAAGAATAATTAGGGGGAAGTATAAATGAAAAATAAAAAAATTGAGATATATGTAGCTTGTCATAAGCCATCCGAATTGCCCAAAAATGAGTTATTTATTCCAATTCATGTAGGTGCAAAATTATCTAATAAGGAACTTAATATACAACGAGACGATGCAGGTGACAATATTTCTGAAAAGAATCCTCAATATTGCGAAATGACTGCACAGTACTGGGCATGGAAACATTCTGATGCAGATTATATCGGATTATGCCATTATAGAAGATATTTGAATTTCACAAAAGAAAGATTCCAGAATTTCACACCAGATAATCGTAAACAAGTATTGGTAAGAGTATTAAATCCTTTTACAGAGAAAAAGTATGGATTGTTAGATAAAAGTGTAATTGAAGAGACAATACAAAACAATGATATTCTGGTAGGAGAAGCACAGGATTTAAGTAAAGTAAATACACCATTTGGCCCTAAAAAAACAACACTTGAACATTGGTTAGCACACGATAAGGCACTAATTAATGTTGATGATTTAAAAAAAATGTTTGCAATCGTAGAAGAATATTATCCGGATATTTATAAAAATATGCGTGAATACCTTGACGGAAAATATTTTTACGGATTTAATACTTTTGTATTACGTGCAGATTTATTCAAAAAAATGTGTGCCTTTGAATTTGATGTATTAAATCGTTTGGAGAAAGTGGTTGATTTATCTCACTATAATCAGCAGCTTTCCAGAATATATGGGTTCATGGGAGAAATCTTATTTAGCTCATATATATATTACTTGAAAAAAACTACCCCGTCAATCAAAGTAAAAGAATGCCAAATGCTTTACTTTGATAAAACAGATCCGATATCTAATGTGATGCCGGCAACACCTGATTCAAAAAAAATTGTGATTGATGCCGACAAAGTACCATTGTTTTTATTGTATCCATCGGTATATACATTAATCAATAATCTCTCTAGTAATAAAGAATATGACCTCGTGATTATGGCTAATACAATAGATTCTTTCTACAAAAATTATTACCAACAACTCTGCTCTCCTTATACTAATGTGCATGTTCATTTTAAAGAAACATCTTCTTTCTTGGATGCCTTAACAGAAGAATATGGTAAGTTCTCCTATTTTGCTAATTCTTTTTTGCCGTGGATTTTACCTAATTTCGATTCATGCCTTTATCTTAGATGGAATACATTGATTGAAAAAAATATAGATAGTATTTTTGATTTAGAATTAATTGAGAAGCCTATTGCAGCTGTTAAGTCCGTATATTATCAAGGTATTTTAAATACATTTTATACTGAAGACAAAGTCTACAATGAATCTTTTTTTAAGATTCATAATATATATGATTATGTTAGTGATACTGTATTCATGATCAATTTAGAAAAATTAAGAGAAACCTCATTAAAAATGCTGATAGCTAAACTGCCGATAAAAAATACAAATTTGCCAAGAAGTCCACGATCGATCGAAATTTTTAATTCGATTTACCAAGAAAATATTCAATTTTTGCCGCATGAATATAATTGGTTGTATAATACCACACAGGGAACAGAATTTTATGTAAAAGAAGCACCTTATAATCTAGTAAAAGAGTATCAAAAGGCAAAAAAAAATAAATATATCAGTACTTATCATGAAGATTCACCCTGGTACATTTATAAATCACCAGAATTTTATTTGCTATATTGGGATATTGTGAATAAAGGTACGTTAAGCGAGGTTATACATAATCATCTAATTGCGCGTCATGATGCACATCTATCATTAAATATGTTAGTACATAAATTTGTCGATAAAATGCTTCCTAAAAAAACTGGAAGAAGAGAATTAGTTAAAAGACTTTTTCCAAAGGGAAGTTATATTTATAAAAAATTTTATAGATGATTACTATTTTTCTATTTTGTTGCTTATGATAAGTTCCGTGTGACGTGTTTTAATTTAATAACTCAATATGAGCTGCTTGCTATTTATGTACAAGAAGTCCCCCGTAGCGTTCGGTTTCACTGCGGAGGCTGGGGCGGGGCTTCTTTCGTGTTTCGTTATGTCTGGCCGGCTCTTAGCGGGCCCGTCGCTGTTCATGTAGCTTTTTGCTCAGCTTTGTCTAAGTCCTTCCGTGAAGCGGTCTATGGAGCATTGGAAATTGGTCAGGAAGTAGAGCGTGACGACAGTGGGGACGGTTGTATTGAAATCATTAAGATTTCTGAAGTCATCTTTGTTCAGATTAATATCTGAGGTAACTGCATATGCCTTATAAGAACAGTAATTTATTCAAAACTCCTTTCGATGATACCATCATATGGCGTTATATGAGTTATGATAAGTTTAAGGACTTAGTTGAAAAGGAAACTTTGTTCTTTTATAGTGTAATCAATTATAGAAAGGGTGATCCCCTTGAAGGCGCTATGCCTCCTTATACGCAGCGTACCATTGGTAATACATATTTCCTTATAGATAATGTACAAGCTACTCCGGAAGGAAGAAAAAAAGCGGTAGACTTTGTAGAGAAATTTTTAGTGGTCAATTGCTGGGGGATAGATAAGCGAGAAGTAAAAAGAAAATGGGATGTATATGCACACGAACCTCATGGCATTGCAATAAAAACAACAGTAGGTCAACTGAAAGAATCTTTTTCCAAGACAAAAGATGATATTTATATTGGTCGAGTTCGTTATATTGATCATTGGATAGATAGTCGTCAATACTCAGATCCATTTAGTTATACAATGCTAAAGGATAAGAGAAAATTTGAATGGGAACATGAGTTGCGCCTTTTAGTAGTTGATGACGATTATAAAGATGCCAGTAAGCATGATTTCAGTACATATGATAAATTCATCGCATCAGATATCGATAAGGTAGGGCATACTGAATTCAAATATATAAATTGCATTCTTGAGCATTTAATAGGCGAAATTTACATATCGCCATGGGGAAATGAGTGCTTCTTAAATAAGGTAAATGATTTTTTAGAGCAACATCATCTTTCGAAACCAGTGCACCGTTCTTTCTATACGGGGCATATGTGATATATCATATCGGAAAAGAAACCGGCGCTGCTTGCCGCTGCTCATCCTTTGCCGGAAACTGCTGGCTGAAACTTGCAGACAGATTAGGAATTTGCTATTTTATAAATTGCAAGGAAGGCAATATGAAAGGATACAGAGTAGTCAAATTGTATCTTTGGCGATATCGTGAGGGAGAAATATAATGTCAACTACGGTTAATGCTTCTTTTGCAGACTTTATGAAGAATCATGTCAACTTGGATTCTGAGGATACGAAGAATGCAAGAAACAGTAAAGATAATCTTCTAAATAACATAAAATCATTTAATGATGATGAAGAATTTTTCCATCTATGTGAAGATTTTAATATACAATTCGGTTCTTTTGCACGCCGGACTAAAATTAGACCATTAGATGACATTGACTTGATGATAGGTTTATCTGCAGATGGAGGGACGTATACAGAATATAGTTGGGATGATATCAGAATAAATGTCAGTTCTACAGTTCGTGGCCAGAAGGATTGCAGGAGAGAGGATGGAACGTTAAATAGTACTCAGGTGCTGAATAAGTTCAGGGCAAAGTTAAAATCCTTGGCAAACTATTCACGATCTGACATAAAACGCTCTCAAGAGGCAATTGTCTTAAATCTAAAATCCCAAGACTGGTCATATGACATTGTACCCTGCTATCATACAGTAAAGGATATTAACAATCGTTCATATTATTTGATTCCAAACGGAAATGGTAATTGGAAAAAGACAGATCCTAGTCGTGATAGAGATTATGTAACAAGAATTAATCAGAGTAAAGAGGGAAGATTATTAGAACTTATTCGGTTGTCAAAAAAGTGGAATACCGTAAAGAATGCCCCAACAATGCCGTCGTACTTGCTGGAAACGATGGTAGTAAGATATGCGGAATCGGAAATAAAATTATCTGAGTATATTGATTGGAGATTTAAGTACTTCCTAAAATATCTTTATGAAAAAATATATTCTTCTGTAGATGATTTGAAAGAAATACAGGGAGATATCAATACATTAACTTATGAGGAAAAATCTGCAATATATGACGTTGCAAAACGTGACTATGATAAAGCCGTTGAAGCTGGCGAATATGAAACTCAAAGAGATATGGAAAAATCAATAAATAAATGGAGAGAAATAATGGGGAGCGATTTTCCTACCTATGGCTAAGAGCATTTATGATATGCAAAATGAAGATATCTATTTAAAGTGTTTAGCAACTCAAAGAAAGATATATTCTAAAGCTAAATGCTTAAATGGAAAAATAGTATTTTTAATTATTGTTCTTATCATATATCAAAGTGTTATCTGCAAAATATATAATTTTGATTTTGAAATAAAATTTATTGTGCCAGCTATTTTATCTGGATTCATTTTTATTTTGTCAAATAAGATAAAAGAAAAGAAGAAGGCTGCAGCAGATTTACAACAATATATCGATATAAATCTCTATTCAAAAGTAACTGAAACAAGTTTTGAAGATTGGGGATATGTTTACTCTGCTAATACGATCAATGATTTGTTAAGTGAATATGAATGCAAGCATGACGAATATAAAAAAATGAAAAATTGGTACGAGGATTATTCAAAATTAACACCGGTTCAACAAGTTTATTATTGTCAGCGAGAAAATATTCGTTGGGATTATAAGTTGCGCAGAAATTATATAACAATCCTGATTATTATTGGTTTTATATATTTGATTCTAGCAGTAAATAGTTTTATCTCAGATATAGCACTCGCTGTTGTTTGTGCAATACCAATTTTTGATAAAATAAAAAAAGATATATATGATTTACATAAAGATTGTCAACGACTGACAAGGATGAAAGCAAAAATCGATATAATCATTAAGCAAATCGAGAATAAAAATATAAAAAATGAAATCAGAGAACTAGCTGATTTACAGAACGAAATTAAAGAAAATAGAGAATCTGCAAAATTAATACCAGATTTCTTCTATGATATTTATGAAAAGAAGTTCCATAAAAAAGAGAAGATTATAGCAAGCAATGCGAATAATGCAAGGTGCAGTTTTAATATGGATGACGATAAGAGTCGGACAGACAGTAAAGAAAAGAAAGAGCAACATTGAGCTTTTGCGCATTGTCGCAATGATGATGATCGTCATGCATCATTATGCTGTGCACGGCGGCTGGGCGTTCACGCCGGAGATGAGCGGGAACAAGCTGTTTCTGCAGCTCTTTTCCTGCGGCGGCAAAATTGGCGTTGACATTTTCGTCATGATCACGGGCTATTTCATGATCACGTCGTCATTCAAGCTGAAGAAGTTGTGGAAGCTGGTCAGTCAATCTGCTCGCCAGCACGACCTTTGGCATCTATCTGCTGCATGACAGCGACTTGCTCCGCACGTATCTCTGGCATCACGTATTCCATAATGCCACCTCTATACATCGGCATGGCTGCCCGTACATGCCATCTCGGCGGTGTTGCTCGTCTTCTTTTGTGGGGCAGTCATCGATTATTTGAGAATCGTGCTCTTGGAACGTCCGCTTATCACAAGACTGTTCCCGCTCTGCGACCGCTGGCAGGAGCGGCTTCGGACCAGGAAACCGTGATCCCGGCAGAGAAGAAACCGGCGATGCCTGCCGTTGCTCACACCTTTGCCGAAATTTGCCCGCTGCCGATGAACTATACAGACACACGAAGATCTCCCGCAGCGTTTGGTTTCAATGCGTGGGATTGTGGCTGGACTGGACATGTTGTTATGCCTGACCAACTTTTCTCTGTAAATATGCATCTTGTTTGTATATATTATTCGTATATATGCGTTGTTTACGGCATACTAGATTATAATTATGCAGATATATGAGATGATATCTATACAATTTAGACCGTATCCATGTGGAAAGACGTTTATTATGATAGTCGGATGAAAAATAAGATTTAAGTTGATTTGGTGATGAGATATTTCACCAGAAAGATTGCGAGGGAAAAACCTGCATATAAATCTCTTTAACATTATAGACAATAATACTATTCTATTAAAACTGAGAGTGTTTTTGCGAATGATACGAAGGGGATATTCGTAATGGATGCGAATAAAAAAGACATAACAGAAGAAATGCGGAAAATAGAGTATTCTGCCAAATTAAGAAATATGTACAGAGATAAAAGAGATAGCTTTTAGAAGTTTGATACAAGCGGGAACGAAAACCTTTAAAACAACTTTACTTGTTAGTGGGACCAGTACTTTTTTAACCTTATGTATAGCTGTTATATATCTCTTATATCTCGAGCAATCTAATTTGATTTCTCAAGATACTAGCAGATATATCATTATTTCACTTAGTATCTTCATTCTGACATTGTTTTTATCTTTGATATCATATGGCATTCATTACCTATCACTGGATGCATATTATGTAGATTTGATTTCACAATTACCAAGAATAAATGCTGGTGTTAATAATGGGGATTTTGATAATCTTGTTTATTCGAAAAGGTCAGATGCATATGATGAGATATTGAAGCAGCTTATTATCTGTATATATGTAGGACTATTTATCGGGTTTGTATTCTTATTGTTATCATTAATACAGATATTCAATGTAGATATCTCATATGGCTATCTTCTTTTGTTCATCGCATCGATTATTGTAATTTGTCTTATAATATCATACAAAAACATAAGTCATAAGGGATGAGTGATATGATGATATTTTTTATAGTATATCTTTTCTCGATATATTTACTTATCTCTTATGATCCTGTACGAAGCGGAAAAACCACTATAGTATTGATCGGAATATTAGCTATAATAATTTCTGTTTCGTATAGTAATGGCTGGTTCATTATCAATAAAATTGAATCTGATGCTATTGCTTTATGGATTATTTTCTTTTGTATCCGAGTTTGTCTTTCAATTGGGTCGTGTCTATCAAAAAGAAATCTACGAAAGAAAAATCTACCGTTTAAACCAGAACTTTTTCCAAAACGACATCGTGATCTGCAGCGATTGAAAAAATTTCTGGAGACAGCAAACATTATTGGACTCGATGGAAAATGGGGAATGGGTAAAACTTTTCTCTTATCACAATTACAAAACGAAGAAGACATATCCCAAAATTATTATATTATAGAAATAAGTGTTTTGACCTGTAAAGTGGACCAATTAATACCAGTATTGTTTCATGAATTAGATAAGGTATTAAAGAAGGATGGTATCTTATCTTTGCAGTCAGAATCGGTGAATGCATTATTTGATAGCCAAAAAGATTTCCGTAGTATTATTAATTTTTTTCTGGATAAAAATGAAGGAGCAGCAGAAAGCCTAAAAAAATTTAAAATACAGCTTGGAAATATGAGAAAAGATTTAATTATCATCTATGAAGATCTTGATCGTATTGATGATGATAAAATAATAAAGCAGATACTAGCGATTAACGAACGGCTTAGCAATTCTCATATTAAAATCATTTATCAATATGATTATAGCAGAATGGCTAGCCTAGGGATAGATATAAATTATCTAGAAAAGTATATTCCATATTCAATGAAATTAACGGAATTGGATTTTCTCGAGATTGTGGTTATGGTATTATGTGAACTAAAAGTAGATACGCACATTTTATCTGCTGATGATCTAAAAATTTCGTCTAGCCAAAATCAAGATTTGTTAGAGAAAATACAAATGGAACAATCTTATTTTCATGAATCGCCAATGAGTAAGATGTTAGAGGAAGTAAGTTATACTCCGAGAAATATTCGGCTTTGGATAGAAGAAATTATATCAATGATTTCTGGATACGATTTTTATAAGAATTCAGATAATAAAAAGCTATTGATACGTTTGTTATATTTAAAACACATATTGCCAGATTGCTATATAAAAATTTCTTCCTTGTTTAGAATTTATAATGAATTGAAATATAGCAAAAGCAACTGTTTAAATAAATATTATTTAAGTGATATAATTAAAGAACAAAATTTTGAACAAGATAGGAATGAATTTCTTTCATACGGAGAGAATAGGAAAATAATGTCCATACTCGACTTCTTAGGATATCAACAAATAATAATATTCCCTAATAATTGCTCTGAAATGAAAAAGCATTTGATTGAGCAAAAAAATGAAGAATATAATTTAAAATTGGATCGTATTTATCATAATATTATTTCAGCAGGAAATCATCCGGAGACAAATAGAGAGACAATCATAAAAAAAATAAAGAGAGAAGTTCTTACTAAGGATTTGATAGAGGAACAATATCAAGCCTGGGAAGAAATATTGGGGAAATCGTTCTATTTGAATGAACGCATAGATGGATATACAACGATTAATTATTTTGGTCACTCATATTTTGAGGATGTTTTAGATGCCTCTCATCTTGTTCCTTTCACACCAGATGAAGAATGTAAATTACTAAATCTTTTTAATGAGAAACGACGTGAAAAGAATCTGTTGACATGGGACTATTTTAGGGTTGTACGTTATGCAAGTCTGCAAAAGGATAAAGTATTTTCTTTAGTCATGAGGCAAATTGCAAATCTTAAAGTTGTGGGAAATTTCCTTTCAGAAGATTATTTTACTGATTTTATGTCTGTGTTTATTAGAGCGTGTGTACGATTAGGATATCTTGAACGTTCATATTATGATATAAGTATATGGAAAGATGATAAGAAAGAAAGATATTCTTACATTCTTTTACGAATAGATCAACGTGTCAAAGACATAAGAAAACGTGTAGATTTATCAAATCATCAAAAGACTGAAATGACATTTGAAAACATATGTAAAGCCTGTAAGGTATTGAATGAATCTATCAGGCACACAAATCCCATAAAATATAATCCAATAAATATAAATTTTTCTTATTCGCCAGATGATGATTTTAAAAATTTTTTAGAGCGAAAGAAAAACCTTTCTACTGATGCTGATGAAAAGAAACAGTTACAAGATGATATATTTGCTGCTCGTGAAAAAGACTTACTCAACTGGGATCAGGTTATTCAGTTGCTATCAGAGAAATAGACATTTTATGTTGTTGCAAATATTTTTACATATTTGCATATATAGACAGGATGATAGGATTCCTATTAAAAACAACATTCGCTTGTCACAAGACGGTTCCCACTCTGCGACCGCTGGCAGGAGCGGCTCCGGACCAGGTAGCCGTGATTCTGGGAGAGAAGAGACCGGCTATGCCTGCCGCTGTTACAGTATTTTTGTGCAGAAGACCCGCGATTATTATGCAGAGAGTCAGAATCTGACACAGGCGATCCGTCGGGCCATTGCTTATTGCAGGACCCACGACCTCATGGCGGATTATTTTGCAGAAAATGAGAAAGAGGTGTTCGACATGGTGAACTTCAAATGGGATCAGAAACGCGCTCTTGAAATCGCTGAAGAAGATGGCGTTGCAAAAGGCCGTGCGGAAGGCCGTGCTGAGGGCCGCGAGGAAGGCCTTGCTGAAGGGCGGGCAGATAAAAGACGTGCGATCTTAGGAATTGCCTTGTCCCTATTGCGAAAGGGAATGCCGGTAGACTTTATCGCGGAAACTACGCAGCTTTCTTTGAAAGAGGTACAGAAACTTGCGCGGGATAATGGCTTGGCATTTTGATCAGGAAAATGAATCGTGATTCATTTCATTATATCAGTATACGAAGAGTCCCCACAGCGTTCATTTCGCTGTGGGGACTCTGTGCGATGGAGGAATATGTTGTTACGTCTGGCCGATTCTCAGCAGGCCCGCTGTTGTTCATGCAGCTCTTTGACCAGCTGCCCCAGCTCATCCGTGAAGCGGTCCATGGAGCGCTGGAAGCTGGTCAGGAGGTAGAGCGTGACGACGATGGGGAAGCCTACGCTGGAGATGGCCGTGAGCAGGTTTTGTTCCATGTGTCTCACTTGCCTTTGTCTTTTGGTCAGGCTCAGACAAGCAGCTCGACGTCGACTTTGCGGAAGGATGCTTCCTTGAAAGCGACGGGCAGGGCACCGTCAAGCAGCATGGCTTTCTTGGCGATGACGTTCTGGGCCCAGGCTTCAACCGTGTCTTTGGCGAGGTCTTCTTTGGGGTCTACGAGGGAGAGCGTTTTCGTCTTCGCATTGTCGAGGACGAAGGTGATCTGTAAGGTACGTTTCATGGCGTGTAGCTCCTTTCATTATATAGAGGCGGCAAAAGCTTTTGGGAGTGAGGCGCGTTGCTGGCGCCTCAGCAGAGGTGGAAGGGATTGGAAGGGTCAGTCAGCGGAAAGCGTCGCCGTTTCGGTGCGCTGGATGTCGCCGACTTCGTGCGTCTGCATGGCTGCAAGGCCCTGGCCGATCGTGTAGAGGTCGTCGTCCGTGATCTCCGGGTTTATGGAGTTGTACGAGCGCGTTGCGTACTTGACGAGACCCGTGTCCGTCGTGCCGTTTTCGACCTTGATTTTGAGGGCAGTGGTGACATTGATGCGATGTGCTGGCATATGCATGCTCCTTTCGTTTGCGGGATGTTGGTCCCGGACAGATGGTATAGGGATGTTTGGCCTCGGGCCCAAGCGTTGAGGCCGGCTGCTTGGGCCGTGGCTTAGGCGTTTGCCCTTGCCTTGATTTCATTATGCAGTAGGTGAGTGTCAATTGCAAGATGTAATTTTCGAAAACTTTTGACAGTCAACTTTGCTTTTGTATTGTTTTTGGGGATTTTGAGATTTTAGACTTTGGCTGGGACGTACTTCATCGGTTCACTGAGGTCATAGGCGAGGTCTTCCTCATGGAAGCGGTCGGGATTCATGAAGTCGTTGATGAACTGATACGTGCCATAGGCGATGCCGTGGCCAAAGATGGCGGGAAAGCTCTGCAGCAGGCGGACGTCGTCATCCTGGTCGAGGAAGGCGGTCTCGACGAGGATGGCGGGCATGGCCGTGCAGCGCAGGACGGCGAGCTCGGGGCCTAGTTTGACGCCGCGGTTCGGGAAGGTCTTGTCGACGCGGCTGACATCGCGGTGCAGGGCATCCTGCACATAGTGGGCGAAGAAATTGCCCCACGATGCACCGTCGTAGCAGTAGGTCTCGCAGCCGCGGCCGCCGCCGGCATTGGCATGGATGGAGATAAAGAGGTCGGCCGGCCAGTTGTTGGCCATGCCCGTGACATTCGGGAATTCCGGCGCTTCGCCGCGCAGATTGTGGCTCTGCAGCACGGTGACGTTGAAGCCGTAATGCTCGAGCGCGATGGCGCAGTTTTCGGCAATCAGGGCGTTGATGTCGGCTTCCGTGATGCCGTAGTCATTGTTGACGGCACCGGGGTCCGGACTGCCGCCGAGGGAGTGGCCTGGATTCAGCAAAATGTTCATAAAAAGTCTCCTTTCATTTGACAGAGGGTAAAATCAGGCATGGTCTTTGTTGTCCATTGCCGCAGTTTCGGCGATGGCTTTGGCTGCAAGCTCCGGGTTCAGCAAAGAATAATGTGGCTTGCGGTGGATTTGCTCGATATCGAGCAGCTTCATCTGGCGGAGCTCTTTTCTGGCTGCAATAAATGAGCCGTGGGAGAGCCTTGCAGCATCGCGCAGGCTGCGCTCTGCGAGCTGACCTGCGCCAAGATGCTCAATGGCCAAATAAAGCTTGAGAGCTTTACTGGTCATCATCATGTTTGTCTTCCTCCTTTCCTTTTTTACGACTTTTTTTCTTAGGGAGCATGGGCATAGGGGCTGGCTGGCCATTCTTGTGGCCGCCAAGAGCCTTGTAGTTCTTGGTGCCAGCCAGCATGCTTTCGGCCGTCATCATACTGTGAGGACGGACGTTGCTGATGAGGTAGTATTTGACCGTGCGATGACCCGGGTCGGTTTCGTAGAGCAGATAGCCCTGACGCGTGAGCTCATCGCGGGCGCGCTGCACGGAAGAACGCGACAGGCGCAGGGCTCCGGCAATCTCGTTGAGCTGGATCTGCAGCGGGAACTGCCAGTAAGCCGCATTCGCACGGTACAAAAGAAACATCCAGAAGGCCTGCGCACGTGCTGACAGCGGGCGGACGGGCATCATCTGGTAGAAATGGCGGAACTCGGCGATAATGCCGGTGACGGGTTCGATGTACATAGTATGTTACTCCTTTTCATCATCTGCGTTGAAGGGGAACGAATGGTGTTCGCAGCATTTCTCGACAAGCCATTTCAGGGCCTCTTCGACAGGAATCAGGGTGCAGTCGTTTACCTGCATCCAGGGGAAATCGGTGAATTGGATGAACTTGCGGATGTTGCGCTCACCGATACCAGAGATGGCAGCAAATTTACGGCAGGAGACAAAAGCCGGATAGTCGTCTCCTGCCGTTGCGCAGTGACAAACACGGTTTTTGGACCACTTTGCAGAGAACTTCGTGACGACCGTCTGGGACGCCGTGATCTTCTTGACATTTCTTGCTTTTTTCATAAAATTACTCCCTTCTCTGATAAACCAAAATACATATAAAACATACAATAGCGCGACAATTCAGCAAAAAAGTAAAACTGAAGCGATCAGAGGAGAGACAAGAAAAGAGCCTGCCTGTCTCCGAGAGATCCAGTCCGAACTTGTTCAGAGCCGTGATCTGTCATGAGAGACAAGCAAACTCTGAATTGAGTTCTTGTTTGTGAGTCGTGCCAAATTGTGGTGTCCAGCATCTTGCTGACGTGTCTTAGTATACAGTATGCATCTGGATAATGCAAGACCCCTGCAAAATGGCGCTAAATAGTGTAAAATGATGCAAAGTGCTGCATATCGTTGCAAATCGTGACAGCAGCGGGGAAAAAATAAGAAAAAACTCGAAAAATTTTTAGAGAGGGGGGAGAGAGAGGGCCGGGCCCATCATCCGACAGGGAGAAGAGAGCGGCCCCACTACTATATGATTTTTTTATCTTCGCTTAGTATATATCTTAACAGCTCCCGCAACCCGCGCCGCATAAGGCCTGGCGGCTATCCACAAGGTCAATATGACGCACGGCCTGACAGTCAGAATGACACCAAAACGGGCCTAAAATGGGCGGGTACCCAGATTTATCCACATAAATTCACAGAAAAAAGTGACGATATCCACAGGGGTGTGGATAAGTCGGGGCTGGTGAGAATGACTGTTGTGAGGCAATGCGATATGCGTTATAATGGTGATATCATCTTGCCATCAGGCAAATGTCATACTTTCGGGGAAACTATTGACAAAGCAGAGAGGGGAATATATGCTTGCTCAGACAGACAGACAGACAGACAGACAGACAGACAGACAGACAGACAGACAGACAGACAGAAGGCCTATTTGCCGTTCCGCAGGGGCGCATTGAATGGGTCGATATTGCGAAAGCCGTGGCAATTATCCTGGTCATTATCGGCCATACGGTGAAGTTTGGCAGCGGCACGCGCAATGTCATTTTTTCGTTTCATATGCCGCTCTTTTTCCTGTTGTCGGGATATACATATCGTCTGGCCAATGACCGCGATATGTTTATCCGGCGTTTAAAGAAAGGCTGCAAACATTTGATTCTGCCGTGCCTGATTGTTTCGGTGATTTCTATTATCGCTTCGTGGTGGCAGGGGAATGTGCATGATGCGGCGTCCTACGCTTTTTGTCGGCATCCATACGCTGCTGATCTTCCTCGTGCATCATCTTGACTGGATTGCGGCGCCGCCTGCCGCTGTTCATGCAGCTTCGTGGCAATGCATCATATTTTTGCGGGGCTTAGACCTGCTTGTCCTATGCATGTTGTTACGGTATAATAAAATGGAGCAATAAGGGAGGGATAATATGCTAACAGAATTTGAAATTAATAATTTTAGAAAATTTTCTAATATAAAAATAAATAGCCTTTCCCAAATAAACCTTTTTTTTGGTGTGAATAATGTCGGCAAGACCTCGATGCTGGAAGCACTTTTTGCGTATGCATGTGGGGCGAATATACATCCATTTTTTAATTATATTCTTCCTCATCGCATCCAGGAAAATAACACTTTTACAATGAATGGGCCATATAAAGCAGCAGAATTAATCCTGAATGTTTTTCATGATATTGCGGAAGAAGATATCATGAAGTGTTCCTTCTCGGGAAAAATTGATGATAAAGATGTGAAGGTTCGGCATCAGTTTATGCCGGGACAGATTTTTTCTGGCTTTATTCCTAATGAAATGGGAAATTTCGAAGCGACAGAACCGATTTCAAAACCGTCCAATATAAAGGTGGAAATACAAGGGATGTCCATACCTATCCCCAAAGTTTCATTGGGAAAGTGGAAGGTGTCGACCACGAATGATCCAGAGTTCACGGTGGAGATGGATTATCCAGATTTTCGAAATGTGAATCCTTCGGCCAAACCACTGATTATGGCAAAAATGGATGATATCCTTACTCATCAAAATGAGATTGAGAATAAAAAAATCTACTCGATACTCCTGCGGTCCCGCTTGCTTGAGCAGGTGATTGAAGAAATGAACCGTTCATTTTCCGGACTTGATTTGGAAAATATCGAGAATATCCCGTATCCTGACGGTACAGAGGCATCCCTCAGCTGCCGTTTTAAAAATAAGAGAATGGTACCAATGTATATGCTGGGAGATGGCGTACGGCGTTGGTTTAATATTATTGGCAATATGGCCGCTTACAAAAAATCTATTCATTGTATTGAAGAGATTGACGTAAATTTCCATCATAAGGCACAAGGGTCTTTGGGCATCCAATTGTATCGATATGCGAAAAAATTTCAAAATCAGGTTTTTGCGACATCGCATAGCGGTGAGTTTTTGTATTCATTTTTACAGGGAATACATGACGAAGCCGGTGACGCACTTTTGATGGATGACATACGAGTCATAACCCTGCGCAATGTGAAAGGTGTTGTGAAGGCACGTACCCTGACTGGTAAAGATGCTTTGGCAGCAATGGATGATGGCTTGGAGTTGAGAGTATGAACGGTATTATCTTATGTGAAGGTGAGACAGACCAGATTGTACTCAGTGAATATTTTTGCAATCTGTATGGCTTTCGATTTTCACGCAAGTCAAAGAATAATCTTTTTGGGAATGCAGGATGCCATTATACTCATAGAGAGGACCAGCTGGATATCGTGTATGTTTCCGGCAATAATTTTTCCGAGTATGTACGAAAGGTTTTAATGGTAAATCAGCTGAATACAGACACTTCATATACGCATATGGCTGTCATCAGTGATCATGATAGTGATGAAGAGATTCAGCAGCGATGGCAAGGTATAGAGGAAGTCATTTCGAAAACCTGTAATTGTGCATTTCAGATTGAGGAAAATCAATGGCTGAAGCTTGAACAGCCGCTGGCGTTCGATGAGTCTTCATCTCTGGAATGCTTATTTTTATCTGTCCCGTTAACAGGCGAGGGAGCGTTAGAGACGTTTCTTTTAAATGCGCTGGAACGTGAGCCGGGAAATTCATTCTTATCGCAGGAATCGAAAAGATTCGTTGCGGATCTTATAAAAAAGAAGGAACATTTGTCTAGTGATGAATGGAACCCAGACTTTTTGAGAGGTAGAAGAATGCAGATAAAAGCACCATTAGGAGTATTCTTCGGCGCAGCATGGCCGGATCGTGCATTTAACGATGCTCGAGAAATGTTTAAACGAATTCCGTGGCAAAAGTATCGTCAAATTCAGGTTTCTTTTCGGGCATTTGATATCTTTAATCAGGAAAATGAATCGTGAAAGGAGTCACGATTCGATGGTGTATTTCGCGCTGCTGCGGTATAATGGATGTATGAATTTACTATAACGGGGGAGAAATTTTCATGTTTGACTATCTAATCATTGGCGGCGGTCTTTTCGGTGCGGTTTTTGCGCATGAGGCGAAGCAGGCGGGGAAGTCGGTGCTGGTGCTTGAAAGGCGCGGGCATGTCGGGGGCAATGTGTACTGCGAGCAGAAGGACGGCATCAACATTCACAAGTACGGCGCGCATATTTTTCATACGAGCTATAAAGATGTCTGGGAGTATGTCAACCGCTTTGTCGAGTTCAATAATTTCGTCAATTCGCCGGTGGCAAACTACAAGGGGCATCTCTACAATCTGCCGTTCAATATGAACACGTTCCGCGAGCTCTGGGACATTGTGACGCCGGCGCAGGCGAAGGCGATCATCGCCGAGCAGCGTCAGGCCATCAAGGGGGAGCCCGCGAATCTTGAGGAGCAGGCGATTTCGCTTGTTGGCACGGATATTTATACGAAGCTCATCAAGGGGTACACGGAGAAGCAGTGGGGCCGGAGCTGCACGGAGCTGCCGGCGTTCATCATCAAGAGGCTGCCGGTCCGCTATACGTTTGACAACAATTACTTTAATGACCGGTATCAGGGGATCCCGGTGGGCGGCTACAATAAGCTCATCGAGGCGCTGCTTGCGGGCGTTGAGGTGCGCACGGGCGTGGATTACCTGAAGGAGCGCGCGGCGTATGCGGGCGTGGCGAAGAAAGTCGTCTACACGGGCTCGATTGATGAGTATTTTGATTATCAGCTCGGCGAGCTCGAGTACCGCGGCTTGCATTTTGAGACGGAACGCCTCGAAGAGGAGAATCATCAGGGCGTGGCCGTCGTCAATTACACGGAGCGCGAGGTCCCGTACACGCGCATCATCGAGCACAAGCATTTCGAGTTCGGCACGCAGCCCGTCACTTACATCACGCGCGAGTACCCGGCCGACTGGCACAGGGGCGAGGAAGCCTACTATCCGGTCAACAACGAGCGCAATCAGGGGCTCTACAGGAAGTACGCAGCCCTCGCCGCCCGGGAAGAAAACACCATCTTCGGCGGCCGCCTCGCCGAGTACAAGTACTACGACATGGACGACGTCATCAAAAGCGCACTTGAGCGCACGGCGGCGGAATTCGCGAAGGAAGCATGAGAGCGCTGGGACTGAGATAACAGCATAGACGAGAGACGCCCTGCAGACTGGTTTGCTGCAGGGCGTCTTTGTATATCGCGTCTTGTCGTGTCCATGCCGCTACGGTATAATAATGGAAGAAAACTACATGAAGAAGGGCGGGATTGTATGTCGGCCGTTAAAAAAATTCATATAAAGAATTTTACAGTCTTTCAGGATATATGGATGCAGACGTCTGCGGGAGTCAATGTAGTCATAGGTAAGAATGGTACGGGCAAGACGCAGCTTTTGAAATTGTTGTATGTGGGTTCTGATATTGTACGGGACGGGAAGGCAGGTTTCTTTCCGTGCTTTGGTCTATCGGACCATTATGACAGTCTGCTGCGCGATCCGCAGAAGCCAGACAGCAGGATACAGCTCGATACAGATGAAGAGAGCCACAAGTCTGTCATGATTGGCGGTTCTGGTTTTGATGCGCGCTATCAATTCTTGTATTCCCTCGATTTGCCGCCGGCGGTGTACATCCCGGTCAAGGATATGCTGACGAATGCCAAGGGCCTGCTGGCAATGGCGGAAAAATATCGGGATTTTCCCTTTGACCAGACACTTATGGATATCATTCGCAGGGCGAATCAGTGGAAATTGCGCGAAGTGCCGCCTTTGGCCGTGAATATCCTGCCTCATCTTGAGAAGCTCATGGATGGGCAGGTTGTCATAGAGAATGAAGAATTCTATATTCGCAAGCACGATGGGCGCATGGTCAATTTTGCCGTAGAGGCGGAGGGGTTTAAAAAGATCGGGTTGCTTTGGCAGCTGCTGATGAACGAGAGCATCGCAGAGAATACCCTGCTGCTGTGGGATGAGCCGGAGGCAAACCTGAACCCCGAATTTCTGCCCGTGCTCGTGGAGTGCCTGCTCGAACTCTCACGTCATGGCGTGCAGATCTTCATCAGCACGCACAATTACTTGCTAGCTAAGTACTTTGACGTGCGGAAAAAGAAAGACGATGCCGTGCGGTACCATTCCCTGTATTTAACGGAAAGCGGCAGCGTCCAATGTGAGAGCAGGGAATGCTTTGCAGATTTACAGCATAATGCCATTATGGATGCTTTTGATAAACTGATGGATGAAGTGTACGGCTTGCAGGTAGGTGAGTAGGATGCCGCGAATTTTCTGTGATGAGAATAATTCTTGTGAAATCGACTTTTCTGCAGCCTTATGGGCGACAGACAACCTGCATGACATATTTCATCAGGCAAAGCTCAGTATCCTGTGCGATGTGGATTTTATAGCGGAGACAGAGCAGGAAATACTATTCGTCGAATATAAAAATGCGAATCTGCCGCAAGCTGTCCATCCTGAGGCCTTTAAGCCACTTGATGATAAAAAGCTGAATACGGTTGCACGTAAATATTTTGACAGCCTGCAGTTTTTACAATCCATGCAGCATCACATGCATAAGATAAAACGCTACATTTATATTCTGGAGTGTGTGAATGGTGATATCGTACTGAGAAAACGTGTCCGAACTTTGCTGACAGCAAGATTGCCATTCCTTTTACAGCAGCAGATCGATATGCCGGAGAAAATGATCGACTCTGTGCAGGTGCTTAGTATAGAAGAGTGGAATCAAGCATACCCTGATTTCCGTTTGCAGATGAAATAAAGAGATGTTCGACAAGGACAACGGCCTGGCATTTTGATCATTGCTAATTCCAAACATTTGCGGTAGACTAGAGATGGAAAACGGATGACCAGTAAAAGAGGACGCAGCTTTGCTTGCGAGGCTCCTACTGGCTCCGTTTCTTTTCATATGAAAGGAGCTGCCTTATGAAATACATATATCCGGCTATTTTTTCGAAAGATAAAGAGAGCGATAACATTCTTGTTGATTTTCCTGATCTGGAGGGATGTTTTACGGATGGTGCTGATATGAATGAGGCGTTTGATTATGCCGAGGACGCTCTGAATCTCACGCTTTGGAGTATGGAGAAGAATGGCGAAACGATTCCTGCGCCATCGGCACTTGAGGATATCAAGGTGCCGGAAGGCGGGACGGTCGCATTGATTCGCGCCGATACGACGGCTTATGCACGTCAGAATGACAAGCGTGCTGTGCGCAAAAATGTTTCCATCCCGAGCTGGATGAATACGCTGGCAAAGGAACATAACCTGAACTTGTCGAATCTTTTGCAGAATGCCATTCGCGAGGCGCTCCATATTGCCTGATTGAACGGGAGAATGGCTTGGCATTTTGATTTTGGCTATGAGAAGGCTCCCTGACTGGGGAGCCTTTTTGCAAAAGTCAAGTCTTGCGTATTACTCCCCGGCAGTGTAAAATGGGAGTAACAATGCGATGCTAGTTCGCAAAATTTGTGCAAGGGAGATATTTTTATGAAGAAAATTTTCCAGATGCTGCTGATTGTCTGCATGGTGGTTTTCAGCACGCAGGTTGCTTTTGCTAATGCCGATAAGGTTACGGTGCAGCCGGGCGCGGATTTGACTTCGATTCATCGTCTGGCCATTGGTTCGCCGCTTTACATGCAGGTGGACCCGAAGTCCCCGAACAAGGATATGCTGACGCAGATTGTCTATGATTCGAGCCGCGTGGCACGCTGCTATGTCATTTCGTATGACACGATTGCGCAGAACATCAAGACGGACCAGAACATCGACATCAAGGCACTCGACCGCCGCACGGCTGCGAAGGATTTCAAGCAGTATGTCGGCAATTACGCCGATGCTTATGTCATCCTGACGGTCGCCAATGACAGCCGCACGTCGTTCTTCTTCGATGTTTACAAGGCCGGCACAAATGAGCTGCTGTACACGTACCAGATTCAGGCCAACCGCAGCGAAGGCGACACGGTAGCTACTTACACGAATATGTCGGAGCAGTTCTATAAGCACTTCGAGCGTTCCGCTACGGAGCAGCAGAAGGAAGACAGCAAAAAGAAATAAACTTGCTTTGCATCGCGCGATGAGGCAGGACCTTTCGAGGCCCTGTCTTTTTTGTTTTTTGTTTGTAAAATCTTTGTGAAAGTTGTGTTCAAAAAGAGGATTCCGAACGTATGGGTGCGAATACTACCAATATAAAGCAAGTGGAAAACGGTGTAGAAAAAAGAAAACAAGAAAAAGATACTTCGTTCTGTTATATACTATATATAATAGGAAGGAAATGTATCGGATTTCAACGATTCAGGGATTCAATGATAAGGGAGGCCTTTTTATGAGACTCGAATTCTTGGGTGCTGCCCATACGGTCACGGGCTCGTGCTATCTTTTGGAGACCGGCGAGGACCGTTATCTCGTCGACTGCGGCATGTTTCAGGGCTCGAAACGCATTCGCGAGTACAATTATGAGGAATTCTCGTTCAATCCGGCCGATATCGACGGCGTGCTGCTGACGCACGCGCATGTCGACCATTGCGGCATGATTCCAAAGCTCGTGCGCGAGGGGTTCAAGGGCACGGTTTATGCGACGAAGGCGACGTGCGACCTCGTAAAAATCATGCTGCCGGACTCCGCACACATTCAGGAATCGGACGCCGAGCTTTTGAACCGTAAGGGGCAGCGCCGCGGCGATGCTCCGGTCCAGCCGCTCTACGGCATTGACGATGCGATGGACGCGTTGAAGCATTTTTCACCGGTGCCGTACAATCAGGAGCTCAGGCTGTCGGAGAATCTGCGCGTCGTGTTCCGCGATGCGGGGCATATCCTCGGCTCGGCGATTCTCGAGGTCTATGTCAAGGAAAACGGCAAGGAGACGAAACTCGTGTTCTCGGGCGACCTCGGACAGCCGCATCAGCCGATTATCAAGGACCCGACGATTATCAAGGGCGCGGATTTTGTGCTGCTGGAGTCGACGTACGGCGATCGGCTGCATCAGCTCTACGACAAGGAGACGGCACTTGCGGAGATTGTCAATGAGACGATGGACCGCGGCGGCAATTTGATTATTCCGTCGTTCGCCGTCGGCCGCACGCAGACGCTTCTTTATTATTTCTACCGGCTGCATCAGGAAGGCAGGCTCGACCCCGATATTCCGATCATCATCGACAGTCCGCTGGCCATCGCGGCGACGCGCGTGTTCCTCAAGAATTTCCAGGATTTTGACGACGACGCCATTAAGGCGTTTGGCAAGGACGGCAAGGTGCCGAATTTCTCGCAGGTCCGCATCTGTGAGACGGCGGCGGAGTCAAGGGCTCTGAACAGCTCCGAGGGCTCGGCCATTATCATTTCGGCTTCGGGCATGGCGGATGCCGGCCGTATCCTGCATCACCTCAAACACAACCTCTGGCGCCCGGAGTCGACGATTCTCTTTGTCGGCTATCAGGCAGAGGGGTGCCTTGGCCGCCGTCTCATCGACGGCATCACGCGCGTGCGCGTGCTCGGCGAGGAAATCGCCGTCAAGGCGCAAATCAAGAGCCTCGACGGCTTCTCGGCCCATGCCGACGCCAATCAGCTCATGGACTGGCTCGGGAATATCACGGACCCGAAGCCCGCAAAAGTCTTTATCGTTCACGGCGAAGCGCCGGCGCAGGAAGCCCTGAAAAACCGCATTCAGAAGGAACTCGGCCTTGAGTGCTACATCCCGTTCCGCGGCGACCTCGCCAAAATCACGGGCCGCGCGTCGGAAATCGTCCCGTCGAATATCCCGGCCGTTTCGGTCGAGAAGGAGATGGAGGACGTCCTGCGTGACTTCGACTCCGACTACCGCCAGCTGCGCCGCCGCGTCATGCATTACGTCGTGCGCCAGCCAAAGATGATGGAGCCCGTCATCAAAGTCATGAGCAAAGCCCGCAACTACATCCGCAAACTCTTCACGCCGTTCAATATCTGAGACTGAGGAAAACGTGTATATCTTGACACGTAATAAAATACGTATTAAAATATATTTGAAGGGAGAACATGCATGAAAGGCTATTCTTCTAGAGAGATACTTAAGATATTGAAACAGGACGGCTGGTACGAAGTTGCTTGTGTCGGAGATCATCATCAATTCAAGCATCCGACTAAGAAGGGACGTGTCACAGTCCGTCATCCAGTCAAGGACCTGAGCCTGAACGACTTGAAGAGTATCGAGAAACAGGCAGGGCTCCATTTTGAATGAGCTCGCTCTGCCTGTCACTTATTATTGCGGAGAAAAGAGGCGTTGCATATGGAAAAAAAGGAAAAGCCAGATTTTTATCGTTATATCGCGCTGCTCGATTATGAAAAGGATGGCGTGCATGTGACGTTTCCAGATTTGCCGGGCTGTGTAACGTATGGTGCGACGGAAGCAGAAGCTGTCGAGGAAGCACGCGATGTTTTGGCCCTGCATTTATGGGGTATAGAGGATGATGAGGAAATTCCGCCTGCTCCTTCGACAATCCGTGAGCTCGCAGCTGCCCATAAACTAAAGGAAAATGAGACTTTTTTCCTCGTCGATGCATTCATGCCGTCTATCCGTGAGAAAATGGCCAAGCGTTTTGTCAAGAAGACGCTGAGCATTCCGGCATGGTTGAATGCTCAGGCCGAGAACTGCGGCATCAACTTCTCACAGACTCTGCAGAAGGCTTTGAAGCAGGAACTGAATATTGCACAGCAATGAAATATGGCCGCCCCTCGGGCGGCTTTTTCTTACAATGGCAGATGTGTTATAACGATAAGGGAGTGGTCCTTTATGACTGAATTTAGCGCAGGCGGAAATGGAAGCGCAGCAGAGATGATAAATATGTTGAACGCTTTTTCCTATAACAATATAATGGCGAGGCTGAATGAGATTACGTTTGAAGCGGAAGGGCTGGAAAATCCTGCCAATGCCGCAGAAATGAATAGTCTAAGGACTCAGCAGCAGCAGCTTCTCGCACAGAAAAATAGCATGAAGGCTCAGATCAAAGCGATTGATGAAACGCTGCATGCAATTGAACAGAAAATCAATACGCTGGGTTCAGGCACTCGCAAAATCCTGGAAGCTATTAAATCGCAGCGCTGGTATTATTTTAAGAACAAGCCGAGGATCCTGATGGATAAAAATACCGGTTTGCTATGGCAGAATCCGGAATATTTTTCGTATTTTAAGGCAGAAATAAACAATCGTCATGTACCGTATTCATTAGAAGAAGCAAAAGACATTGTCAAGAACCTTAACCTGGACGGATATGCCGATTGGCATATCGTTACGATGTCGGAATTTGAGTATGTAGCGCGTGAAGGCGGATTACCTTTTTGGACGGGAGACCGCCGTCAAATTGCAGGATGGGATACAACCATCATCAACAACTATGGAAAAATTACCAGCGTATGGACGGATTGTAACTATCCAAAGGAAAATGGAGGCGGTACTCTAATCGTTTGCAATTCTCAGCTTACCAATGACGAGTATGCTGCCAATGTCTCTCAGAATAATCAGATTTATACCGAAGATGAACGTGCCCAGATGACACTTAATTTATTCGTCCAAAATGGACTTGTGCCGATTTTCCGAAATAAAGATGGCCGTATGAATGAAGAAGCCAATCGCATTTATCAGCAAATCTATATTGAGAGACCTCGGCTTTTGCAGCAGCTGCAGCAATTGGAACTTAACCAGCAGCGTGCTCAAGCTATAGGGCTGACAGCGAATTTTGACTATCGCTCTTTACTTTCGGGATATGACATTTCAGCCATCAATAGCTCGGTTATTCAGTATTATCAGGCTGTGTTTTCTATCACAGAAAAAATGCTTGGTATCCTGCAGAAATATGAGAATGAACAGCATGCGACCATGGAAGCATTTGCCCAGATTGGCCTGCAGCTCAGCAGCCGCTATACAGATCATCCACATCTGACGGAACAGGAAAATCAATTGCTGGCTGACCAGCAGCAAGTATTGGCTTCCCGACTGGAGCTGGGAATGGACACGGCCAAATCGCAGATCTTGGCCGTTCGTCAGCAGGCGCAGACTTTGGAGCAGCGTTTGAATGAAATTTCTTTCGGCTCAGATGCTATGCATGAATTGGCAGAACTAGAACAGGAGCAGCGTGCGAGTTTCGTATTCTTAGTAGAGAATATGGCGCGCATCATGAAAGAGGTTCAGCAGAAGATTGCTTTCTTTACGCAGCATCGCAGCTTTGTGACGAATATTATCGACATATATAACGCGAGAATGAATGACTATAAGCTATTTAAGACTAGTATGCATGACGATTTTGCTTCTCTTTGCCAGCAGGATGGGATAGAAGCCGATGTCTATGGGCAGTGGTATGCGAAGTGGCAGGAAAATTATTTTGCCAGCAGCCAGCGTTTCCTGCCGTTGGTAGAGTTTGCCCTGCAAGGTCATTTGCTGGAAAATACCTCAGAGACCCATACTGCAGCAGAGCAGATTTTATTCCTTTTGGGGGATTACGAAAGTGACATCAATGATTTTTATTTAAATGAACGCAAGGGAATCTACCAGCAGTATATTTTCCAAGCTGGCGGCGACTTACAGGATAAAATTGCAGCAGAGCTGGCTTTGTATCAAATCAGTGAAAAATTCCAAAAGCAGATGATGCAGATGATTTTCTCCCGTCAAAATGCAGAAGAGCGCATGTTTTTGCTGAAATGGGCCGAACCGTTTTTTACGATACAGATAGACAATATTCAGGATTTCCTGCAGGAAGGAGAACTGGCAGATGTTTCCCGGGAAACTTTGGAACGGCTGACTGCATTGAAACGGCAGAATCTTACAGCGTATCTGGCTGACAGTCAGGCATATAGTCAGGCCCTGCAGCAGCGCGATAAAGATTTCAATGCTTTACTGTTTCGCATGCGGACAGATTTGCAAAACAAAGTGAAGGACGGAAGTAAGAGAAGGGATTCATAATGAGCATTCCTATTGTGGCTGACCCTCAGCCACTGCCGGAACAGTTTCTGACAATTGAAGCACCGGAAGTATGGGTCAGTCAAAAGCCGCAGCGCGGCGACCACATCCGCGTCTCGCGTCTTAACGGACTTTACTATCATCACGGCATTTATGTAACGGATGATGAAGTCATCCACTTTACCGGCGACGATGATGACAGCGTTTTGGACTGGTCGAAAGCTCATGTTATTCGTACGGATTTGGCCAGATTCCTGGATGGCGGTACAGTGGAAATCAAAGTATACAATGAAGACGAACTTTCTGACCTTTATCCGGTGGAGGGAATCGTCAACTATGCACGTGCCTGTTTGGGGGATGCTGGTTACCATTTGGTATTCAACAACTGCGAACATTTTGCAAATGTCTGCACATTGGGCAGATATCGCAGTCGGCAGGTGGAAGACGTCTTGGGAGGAAATCTTATGAGTGTATTGGGCAGTATTTGGGATAGTATCAAAGGTGTTTTTAGCGGCAATTCTTCTTCGGGCGGTAACCGTTCGACCAGCAATTACAATTATGAACCAGATAAGGTTCGTGTGGCGGAGATTGAGCGGAATCTGAAACTGGAGATGGCCGATAAAGAACGGGAGCGCGTAGAACTGATGCGCGATGCCCAGCTGGAACTCCTGAGAGCACAGGCCATGACGCAGATCGCAATCGACGAGGCGCGTACAAAGAATATGAAAGCCTTTGCGGAGCAGCTTGCCGTATTGCAGGAGAAAATGCTGGAAGTCGCTAAGAACCGCATCGTTATCATCGAAGAGGGCTCTCTGCCGATGATTCACGAAATTGAAGCCTTTTATGAAGAAGTAGGTAATCGGATTCAGGCGAAGGGGGATGAATATACGACGAAAAAACTGCCGCAGCTCTTACACTTGCTGCAGCAGTACGAGAAGGATTCACCAGAATACGAGATCTTTGCTTCACAGATCAAGGATGACCGCGAACGCCAAAATCAGTTCATCATGACGCAGCTGCAGAAAATACAGGAACGTCAGGAGCTAGTGACTAAGAATTTTTTGGAGACAAAAGATAAAATCATTGAACAAACTGGCAGGATTACGCAGACTATTGCAGAAGAGTATCTAAAAAAGAAGGCTGCATCCCTGCTTCCAGACTATCAAAGCACAGCTATGCCAGAGCTTGCCCACAAGAAGGCAGGGGCCAAAACCTTGTTGAAAGGGCAGAAGAAAGAGCTGCTGTCAGAGGGACAAAAGAGGAAAAATCCATGAGATTATATTAGCATTCGCGGCGGTTTCCTTCCTATTATATATGGAGAAATACAGGAAATGCACGAACCTCATGAAAAAAAGTTATGACAGAATAAAAAACGCGCGTGTGCCTTGCGTTTATGGCGAAGATACGATATAATGACTACAGTCAAACAAGAGAATCATTGCCTTTTTAAGATGCGTACTGCGATACGCATAAAGGGAGCCAGATAAAGTAACGTCATAAGCTTACGTAAAGCCAGGAGCTTTCTTATGCATACGCATAGGGGAGCTCCTTTTCTAATTTTCAGGCTGAAAAGACAATGGACCATGTTAACCGGATTTTTCAAAGTATTAAGGAGTGATTGACTTGGGGAAAACAAATGTATCCTTACGGGGCAAGAACGTCCTCGGACTCGCTGATTTTTCGGCTGAGGAAATCCGTCTCGTACTTGAGACGGCCAAGGAAATGAAGAACATCATTCATCGCGACATCAAGAAAGTTCCGACACTGCGCGGCAAGTCCATTGTTACGCTGTTCTACGAGCCGAGCACGCGTACGCGTACGTCCTTCGAGCTCGCCGGCAAGTACCTCGGCGCCGATGTCGTCAACATCACGTCGGGCTCTTCGAGCATCGTCAAAGGCGAGAGCCTGCGCGATACGCTCTACACGATTGAGGCCATGGGCGTCGATGCCATCGTCATGCGCCACAAGGCAGAAGGCGCAGCCGAGTACGCTTCGCGCGTCGTGAGCCCGGTCATCATCAACGCCGGCGATGGCGCCCATGCACATCCGTCGCAGGGCCTTTTGAACCTCTTCACGATTGAGCAGCACAAAGGCCATCTCGAAGGCCTGAAGGTTGCGATTCTCGGCGATGTGCTGCACAGCCGCGTGGCCCGTTCGGATATCTACGGCATGCGCAAGATGGGCATGGAAGTGCATATTGCCGGCCCGAAGACGCTGCTGCCGCGTTTCCTCTACGAGGAGCCGGGCGTCGTCGTGCACGAGCGCATTGAAGATGCCATCAAGGACGCCGATGTCATCGAAGTCCTGCGCATCCAGCTCGAGCGCATGAAGGGCGGCCTGTTCCCGACGACGCGTGAGTACGCCCGCATCTTCGGCCTCAACAACGAACGCCTCGCACTCGCGAAAGACGATGTGCTCGTCCTGCATCCGGGCCCGATGAATAAAGGTTGGGAAATTTCGCCGTTCGTCGCATACGGTGACAATTCCGCCATTCAGGAAGAAGTACAGAACGGCGTAGCCGTCCGCATGGCACTCTTTACCTTGGTTCTGACGGGAGGAAAACAAGAATGAAAATGATCCTGAAAAACGGCCGGGTCATCAATCCGGCAGAGCATTTTGATGATATTGCTGATGTCCTCATCGAAGATGGCAAAATCAAGGCCATCGGCAAGGACCTCGCAGCGGAAGGTGCGGAAGTCTACGATGCCACGGGCAAGATTGTCACGCCGGGCCTCATCGACATGCACGTGCATTTCCGTGAGCCGGGTCAGGAAGCCAAGGAAGACTTTGAGTCGGGCTCCAAGGCAGCAGCAGCCGGCGGCTACACGACGGTCGCGACGATGCCGAACACGAAACCGGTCGTCGATACGGCAGCCATGGTGCGCAGCCTCGAAAAACGCGCCGAGGACGTTGCCAAGGTCCATATCCGCATCATCGGTGCGGTGACGAAAGGCCAGAAAGGGCAGGAGCTCGCTGAACTCGGCGACATGGTCGAAGCCGGTGCTGTTGCATTCTCCGATGACGGCCATTTCGACCCGACGGCAAAAGTCCTTCTGAATGCTTATGATTATCTCCACACGTTTGATAAAGTCATCATCAACCACGAGGAAGAACCTTCGCTCGTCGAAGAAGGCGTCATGAACGAAGGCCACCGCAGCGCAATGCTCGGCATGAAGGGCCGTCCGACGGTCGCCGAGGACATCGCCGTGGCCCGCGACATTCTGCTGGCCGAATACGCCGGTGCACGCGTACACGTTGCCCACATCAGCTCGGGCCGTTCCGTGCAGCTCGTGCGCGAGGCGAAAGCCCACGGCATCCGCGTGACGACGGAAGTCACGCCGCATCATCTGACGATGACGGATGAATGCGTCAACCTCTACGACAGCTCGACGAAGACGAATCCGCCTCTGCGCACGCAGAAAGATGTCGATGCCATGGTCGAAGGCCTCAAGGACGGCACGATTGATGCCATCGTCACGGACCATTCGCCGCATGCACAGGAAGAGAAAGACCGCGAGTACATGTACGCTCCGAGCGGTTTCCCGGGACTTGAGACGTCCATTGGTGTCCTCTTTACGGACCTCTGCAAGACAGGCAAGGTCGATATCCCGACCATCATTGAAAAAATGACGTGGGGCCCGGCCAAAGCGTTCAAGCTCGATGCCGGCACGCTGAATGTCGGCGCCAATGCCGATGTCACGGTCATTGACCCGAACCTCACGTGGACGGTCGATGCCAAGAAATTCTATACGCGCGGCAGCCATTCGCCGTTCGTCGGCCGCGAGCTCACGGGCAAGCCGGTCCTGACAATCGTCGATGGCAAGGTCGTCATGAAGGACGGCAAGGTTCTCTGATTAGTGAGGTGTTTTGAGTGAAAGGAAAATTGATCCTCGAAGACGGCAGCGTCTTCCACGGGGAACTTTTGAATAATATCAAGGCAACGGGTGAGGTTGTCTTCAATACGAGCATGGTCGGCTATCAGGAAAGCCTGACAGACCCGTCGTACTGCCGCCAGATTCTGACGCTGACGTATCCGATGGTCGGCAACTACGGCATCGCGGATATCTTCATGCAGTCGCGCAAGTCGTTTGTCAATGGCTTTGTCATCGGCGAGCTCTGCGACCACGGCAGCAACTGGCACTATGAGACGAGCCTCGCAGATTTCCTGACGAAGCAGGGCGTACCGTGCCTTTACAACGTCGATACGCGTGCCGTCACGCGCAAAATCCGCAACGCCGGCACGATGAAGGGCATCATTGTCCCCGAGGACGCTGCCCAGACGGAAATCGACGAGCTCTTTGCCGTCCCCATCAAGAAAGACGTTGTCATGGAAGTCACGACGCCGGAGACGTACACGCTCGAAAGCACGCTTGATGACCCGTCGAAGGCTCCGTTCGTCGTGGCCATGGATTTTGGCGTCAAGCAGAACATCATCAAGTCGATGCATGACCTCGGCTTTAAAGTCACGGTCGTACCGGCTCATACGACGGCCGAAGAAGTCCTCGCGATGAATCCGGACGGCGTGTTCCTGTCGAACGGCCCTGGCGACCCGGCCGATGTACCGGAAATCGTCGCTGAGGTCAAGAAGCTCATCGGCAAGAAGCCGATTTTCGGCATCTGCCTGGGCCATCAGCTCCTGGCCCTTGCCATGGGCGCCAAGACGTACAAGCTCAAGTTCGGCCATCGCGGCACGAACCAGCCGGTCAAGGACCTGCGCACGGGCAATGTCTACATCTCCTCGCAGAACCACGGCTTCGCGGTTGACGAAAAATCCCTCAAGGGACTGCCGCTGGAAGTCACGCATATCAATGTCAACGATGGTACGGTTGAAGGCATGCGCCACAAGGAGCTGCCGATTTTCTCCGTGCAGTATCATCCAGAAGCAGCGCCGGGACCGAACGATAACATGTATCTGTTCGACGAGTTCTGGGCAATGCTGAAGAAAGGGGAATGACTCGTGCCAAAGAAAGCGAATCTCAAGAAAGTAATGGTCATCGGCTCTGGCCCCATCATCATCGGTCAGGCCGCTGAATTTGACTACGCAGGCTCGCAGGCCTGCCGCGCCCTCAAGGAAGAAGGCCTCGAGGTCGTGCTCGTCAACTCGAACCCGGCGACGATCATGACGGATACGCATATCGCTGACCGCGTCTACATCGAGCCGCTGACGGTCGAATTCCTCGAAGAAATCATCTCGAAGGAACGTCCGGACGGCTTACTCGCCACCCTCGGCGGTCAGGCCGGCCTGAACCTCGCCGTACAGCTCTCGGAAAAGGGCGTTCTTGAAAAATACAACGTCGAACTCCTCGGCACGCCGCTCAAGGCCATCGAAAGAGCCGAGGACCGCGAGCTCTTCAAAGAGACGATGCAGAAGCTCGGCGAGCCAATCCCGGAAAGCACGATTGTCGAAGATGTCCCGTCGGCTGTGGCTTTTGCCAATGAAATCGGCTATCCGGTCATCGTCCGTCCGGCCTACACGATGGGCGGCACCGGCGGCGGTATTGCGGACAACGAGGAAGAACTCGTCGAAATCGTCATCAAAGGCCTGACGTACTCGATGATTGGCCAGGTCCTCATCGAGCGCAGCGTTGCCGGCTGGAAGGAAATCGAGTACGAAGTCATGCGCGATGGCCATGACAACTGCATCACCGTCTGCAACATGGAAAACTTCGACCCGGTCGGCGTCCATACGGGCGATTCCATCGTCGTTGCGCCGTCGCAGACGCTGACGGACCATGAATACCAGATGCTCCGCAGTGCATCGCTTCGCATTATCCGCGAGCTCGGCATCGAAGGCGGCTGCAACGCGCAGTATGCCCTCGACCCGAACAGCAACCGCTACTACGTCATCGAAGTCAACCCGCGTGTCAGCCGTTCGTCGGCCCTCGCTTCGAAGGCTACGGGCTATCCTATCGCGAAAGTCTCCGCAAAAATCGCCATCGGCTACACGCTCGATGAAATCACGAATGCTGTCACGCAGAAGACGAAAGCCTGCTTCGAGCCGGCCCTCGACTACTGCGTCGTCAAATTCCCGCGCTGGCCGTTTGATAAATTCGTCTACGCTGACCATACGCTCGGCACGCAGATGAAGGCCACGGGCGAGGTCATGAGCATCGACCGCCACTTTGAAGGCGCTCTCCTCAAAGCTGTCCGTTCCCTGGAAATCGGCGTACACCGCCTGCACATGGACAAGATGGACGAATGGGACGATGCCCGCGTCAAGAAGAATCTTGCCCGCATCAACGATGAACGCATCTTTGTCATCGCCGAAGCCCTGCGCCGCGGCGTGGCCACGATTGACGAAATCCACGACATCACGAAGATTGACAAGTGGTTCCTCTACAAAATCAAGAACATCACCGACCTTGAAAACAAGCTCAAGAGCGAGGCCCTGACGCCGAGCCTGATGCTTGAAGCCAAGAACATCGGCCTTGCCGACCGCTCGATTGCGGAAATCACGGGCAAGACGATGGACGAAGTCCGCACAACGCGCAAGACGATGCACATCCTGCCAAAGTACAAGATGGTCGATACGTGCGCTGCGGAGTTCGAAGCCGCTACGCCGTACTACTACTCGACGTTCCAGGCACAGGAAGATGAAGTCGAGGTCACAGATGCCCGCAAGGTCATCGTCCTCGGCTCCGGCCCCATCCGCATCGGTCAGGGCGTCGAGTTCGACTACTGCTCGGTTCATTCCGTCTGGGCGCTGCGCGAGATGGGCATCGAAGCCATCATCATCAACAACAACCCGGAGACGGTCTCGACCGACTTCGATATTTCCGACCGACTTTACTTCGAGCCGCTGACGGCCGAAGATGTTCTCAACATCATCGACAAAGAGAAGCCGGAAGGCGTCATCGTCCAGTTTGGCGGCCAGACGGCCATCAACCTCGCTGCTTCGCTGCAGAAGGCCGGCGTCAAAGTCTTCGGTACTTCCGTTGACGACATCGACCGCGCTGAGGACCGCGAGCGCTTTGATGAAGTCCTCACGCAGACGCATATTCCGCGTCCGCAGGGCATCAGCGTCACGAACCTCGACGAAGCTGTCACGGGTGCCGCGAAAATCGGCTATCCGGTCATGGTCCGCCCGTCGTACGTCCTCGGCGGCCGCGCGATGGAAATTGTCTACAACGAAGATGAGCTGCGCGACTACATGAGCCGTGCCGTCAAGGTCACGCCGGACCATCCGGTTCTCGTCGACCGCTACATGCAGGGCACGGAAGTCGAAGTCGATGGCATTTCCGATGGTGTCGATGTCGTCATCCCGGGCATCATGGAACACGTCGAGCGCGCCGGTGTCCATTCGGGCGACTCGATTGCCGTTTATCCGCCGCAGACACTGTCTTCGAAAGTCATTTACACGATTATCGACTACACGAAACGCCTCGCGCTTTCGCTGCATGTCAAGGGCCTCCTGAACATCCAGTTCGTTGTCGTCGACGGCGAGGTCTACATCATCGAGGTCAACCCGCGTTCGTCGCGTACGGTGCCGTTCCTCTCGAAAGTCACGAATGTCGACATGGTCGGCATCGCGACGCGCATTGCCATGGGCCATACGCTGAAGGAACTCGGCTACAAGTCCGGCCTCGTACCGCCGAAACCGTATGTCGCCGTCAAGGCTCCGGTCTTCTCGTTCGCGAAAATGACGGATGTCGATATCGCGCTCGGACCTGAGATGAAGTCCACGGGCGAGGTCATGGGCATTGACTATCACTATGCACGTGCCCTCTACAAGGCCATCATCGGCTCGGGCATCCATGTCCCGACGAAGGGCTGCATCCTCTTCACGGTTGCCGATAAGGATAAGGAAGAGATGAAACAGCTCGCCAAGGCTTTTGCGGAGCTCGGCTTTGAAATCGCCGCGACGGAAGGCACGGCTAAGGCCATCCAGTCGATGGGCATTGACGCCGAAGTTGTCGGCAAAGTCCACGAACGCAGCACGGATATCATCCAGATGATCAAGAACGGCAAGATCAACATGGTCATCAACACGCTGACGCAGGGCAAACACTCCGCCAAGGATGGTTTCAAGATTCGCCGCGCGACGGTCGAGCATGGCATCGCCTGCCTGACGTCCCTCGATACGGCTTGGGAAGTCCTGCGCGTGCTCTCGTTCATGCGCGAACGCCGTCTTGTCTACTCGCTGGCCATTCAGGACTATGTAGGTGGTGGTGATGACCTTGCCTAAGATTGTACGAGACGCAAAAGTCCTTGCTCAGCAGGAACTTGCCTCGCATGTTTTCTTCCTCGTCGTCGAGGCGCCGGAAATCGCGCGTCAGGCCAAGGCCGGCCAGTTTGTCCAGCTGCGCATCCTGTCGGGGGACTTCACGCTGCGCCGTCCTGTCGGCGTGGCCGCGGTCGACCCGCGCAAGGGCAGTGTGGCCTTCATCTACCGCGTCGTCGGACGCGGCACGAAGGCCCTCTCGGCCCTGATGCCCGGCGAAATGGTCAATGTCCTCGGACCTCTGGGCCACGGCTTTGCCATGAAGTACCAGCGGCCGCTGATTGTCGGCGGCGGCATGGGCCTTTCGCCGCTGCTCTACTATGCAGACGCGATGAAGGGCAGAGCCGATGTGCTCATGGGTGGCAAGACCGCCGATGAACTCTTCTGGACGAAGCTGTTTGACGACCTCACGCAGCAGATGTTCCTGACGACGGATGACGGCTCTATGGGCACGAAGGGCTTCACGACCACGGCCCTGCCGGAAATCCTCGAAACAGGGGACTACGATGTCGTCGTGACGTGCGGTCCGGAAATCATGATGCGCGGCGTGGCAAAAATTGCCAAAGAACACGGCCTGCCGTGCGAAGTATCGCTTGAAAAACGCATGGCCTGCGGCCTCGGCGCCTGCCTGTCGTGCTCGATTGACACGACGGACGGCCAGCGCAAAAAAGTCTGCAAAGACGGCCCTGTGTTCCCCGCAGAGGAGGTGTTCGCATGAGACAGCTTTATCAAGAAGATGAGATGCTCCATACGAACCTGCTCGGCCTCGAAATGAATACGCCGGTGCTGACGGCCTCGGGCACGTTCGGCTTCGGCGAGGAATTTGCCGACTTTGTCGACCTCGCCCGCCTCGGCGGTGTCATGGTCAAGGGCACGACCCTGAAGCCGCGCCGCGGCAACGACGGCGTGCGCATCACGGAAACGCCAAAGGGCATGCTGAACTGCATCGGCCTTGAAAATCCGGGCGTCGAGGTCTTCCTGAAGGAGACTTTGCCGCGCATTCAGCAGTACGGCATGAATGTTATCGTCAATATCTCGGGCAGCACGGCCGAGGAATACGGCGAGCTTGCCGGACTCCTCGATGTCGACGGCGTGGCCGCAATTGAGCTCAATGTCTCGTGTCCAAATGTCAAGGAAGGCGGCATCGTCTTCGGCACGGACCCGCAGGCTGCGGCCGCCGTCGTGCGCGAGGCCAAGGCTCATACGAAAAAGCCTGTAATTCTCAAGCTTTCGCCGAATGTGACGGATATCGTCGCGATGGCCAAAGCCGTCGAAGAGGCCGGTGCCGATGCGATTTCCCTCATTAATACACTTTTGGGCATGGAAATCGACATTCACCACTATCGTCCGGTGCTCGGCAATATCACGGGCGGGCTTTCGGGCCCGTGCGTGAAGCCGGTCGCCGTCCGCATGGTCTGGCAGGTCGCACAGGCCGTCCATATCCCGATTATCGGCATGGGCGGCATCGCGAGTGCCGAGGACGCCGTCGAGTTCTTCCTCGCCGGTGCGAGTGCCGTCGCCGTCGGCACGGCGAACTTCACGGACCCCGAAATCACGATGAAAATCTGCGATGGGCTGACGGAATATCTTAAGAAACAGGGCTTTACAAGCATCGAAGAAATTGTCGGCAAAGCCAATCCGGGATTCCTCGGATTTAATAAGACAGGTTCAGGGGAAGGAGCGAAGGCAGAATGACGATGAAAGCGGATGACCGCTTAATTGTGGCGCTTGATTTCCACACGATGGAAGATGTCAAAGCCTTAGTGGAAACGCTTGGTGAAAATGTCTCGTATTATAAGGTCGGCATGGAGCTTTTCTACAGCGTCGGCGGCGAAGTGGTCCGCTATCTGCGCGAAGAGGGCAAGCATGTCTTTTTAGACCTCAAGCTCCACGATATCCCGAATACCGTGGCGGGCGGCCTTTGCTCGCTGATGAATCTCGGCGCGGATATCCTCAATGTGCACGCGAGCGGCGGCTATACGATGATGAAGACGGCAGCCGACCGCCTGCATGCGGAGGCTGAAAAACAGGGCATTCCGTGTCCGAAGCTCATCGCGATCACGGTGCTCACGAGCATCAATCAGGAGGATTGGGACGGCGTTGGGCAGACGCTGCCGATTAAGGACGCGGTTGTGCGGCTGGCGAAGCTCGCCAAGTCCGCAGGGCTTGACGGCGTCGTCGCTTCGCCGCAGGAGGCCGCGCTGATTCGCGAGGCCTGCGGCAAGGATTTTCTGATTGTCACGCCGGGCGTGCGTCCGGCAGGCTCGGCCGTGAACGACCAGAGCCGCATTGCAACGCCGAGTGCAGCCCTCAAAAACGGCGCGAGCCACCTCGTCATCGGCCGGCCGATCCGCGCCGCCGAGGACCCGAAGGCCGCGGCCGAAGCAATCTTGAAAGAAATGGAGACGGTGAAATAATGGGTATGACGGAAGAAGAAGTAAAAGAGCTCCTCATTAAGACGAATGCCATCATGAACGGCCATTTTCTGCTGACGTCGGGCCTGCACAGCCCGCATTATGTGGAGAAGTTCAATGTGCTACAGCATCCGAAATACACGCAGCAGCTCTGCGAGGCGATGGCGGAAAAATTTAAGGACGCGAATATCGAGACGGTTGTCGGTCCGATGACGGGCGGCATCCTGCTCGCACATGAGACGGGCAAGGCTCTTGGCACGCGCGCAATCTTCACGGAGCGCGTGAATGGCAAGATGACGTTCCGCCGCGGCTTCCACCTGCATCCGGGTGAGCGTTGCCTGATTGTCGAGGATATCGTGACGACGGGCGGCTCCATTAAGGAAGTCATCGATGTCGTCAAGGCCAATGGCGGCGTGCCGGTGGCCGTGAGCATGCTCGTGGACCGCAGCGGCGGCAAGGTCAATTTCGGCGATGTGCCGTGCACGGCGCTCTTACATCTCAATGTTGAGACGTACAAGCCGGAGGACTGCCCGCTCTGCAAGCAGGGAATCCCGATGACGAAGCGCGGTTCGACTGGAAAAAAATGATATAATTGAGTCTCTTTCGAAGGATGTAAGGAGCAGTCAGTGGAAACTGGCTGCTTCTTTTTTTAGTACGCGGGACTAGTTCGATGAAAAAGGCGCTGACACAGGCTGTCTGACGTTACGCGTGGTTGTTGACTAAATTTATTTTTTGTCTTTTATGGCATCCTTACAAAAGAGCTAAACGCACTTCGTTTGGACGGACGCTCTTTTGCAAGGGTTCTGGCGGACAAAAAATAAATTCTTCACGCCAACAACCAAAGCTTCACTTACAGTCAGCCTATGTCAGCTTACTGCCCTTGCTCTCCAGTCATTGTCATGATACGATAATAATATAAAGTAGATTGAAGAAGGAGAGATTGCGATGAAGTGCGATTGCGCGAATTGCCCTACGCATGTCTGCTATACGAAGGGCGTGAACTGTACGGGGGTGCCTGCCGATGAGGTGCTGACGGAGTATACGGAAGAAGAGCGCAGGATCATGAAGGCCGCGGCTTATGTCGAGGGGACGTTTTACAGCAATATCACGCGGCTGCAGGAGACGGCGGAGTTTGCGAAGGCGATGAGGTATAAAAAGCTCGGCATGGCGTTTTGTATTGGGCTCAATGAAGAGGCGCGTTATATCGCGCGGTTTTATCAGCAGCAGGGGTTCACGTTTTACAGTGTCTGCTGCAAGAACTGCAGTGTGGCAAAGAAGGAACTCGGACTCAAGCAGGTGAAGCCGGAGCTTTCGCATGAGGCGATGTGCAATCCGAAGATGCAGGCGAAGTTCCTCGCGGAGAAGGGCACGGAGCTGTATATTTCGTGCGGGCTCTGCGTCGGGCACGATGCCCTTTTCAACAAGAGCTGCGAAGGGCCGGTGACGACGCTCGTGGTGAAGGACCGGCTGCTCGCGCATAATCCGCTCGGAGCGATTTATTCGCGTTATTGGAAGCGCAAGCTCGGCATCATGGAGCCGGGGGAGGTCTGATGGTGTTTACAAGGTGTTAACATGCTGATAATGTTTTGGAGTCTGAAATCCTCTATAATGTAAAGTGTAGAAAGTAAATAGGGTTATTTTAGAGGGGGCCTCCTCAATGAAAAACGCATTTCCAGCGATGCATTGTCACTGCTTCAAGGACATCAGCCTGAAATCACAGCGCAGGATGATGCAGGATGCGGCGCGCGGCAAGTGGTATAATCTCGTCCGTCTGCGGGATATTCCCGCCTTTGCTGCGTGGCTTACGGATGATTTCCATGAATGGACGCAGCAAAGTCCGGATGTGGGGGAGGTCCTCAGGGCACATAAACATGGCATGACGATTGTGGTCTATTACGACGGGCGCCGGACAATATGCGGCCGCCATGTCATGCTGCTCTGGCATACATTCTGCTGTTTCCGCGAGGACATTCTGAACGGCACGGCGCCGGGTTCTTATGAAGAACATGAGGAAAATACGGAAAGCAGCGCGGGCAGCGAAAATCTTGAGGAGAGTGCATTGCCGGAGCTGAAAGAAGCCTGATTTACGTCAATGGAGCATATATGGGTATGAAGGACAGGTCATGGTTTCATCTCTTAACCTGTGCAGGGGATGAAACGATGGCCTGTTTTCTTTTGTTGTTTGTCCTCCCAGTATGTTATAATATAGTTCATTGGTAGGTTTTGGGATTTTGGAAAGTGTGTATCTTTATGGCAAAACAGATGAAGTCCCTTCGGGAACCTCAAAATAATGGGCTGAAGGGACTGGATGATGAGGAACAGGAGCCAAGGCCTTATGCGGCGGTGAGTTCGATCAGCATGACGCTCGGCCTTTTTGCCCTTGGCATTGCCTGGCGCCGGGCGGGGCTGATTTTGGGGCTGCCTCGGGAAATCGGCGAGGGAATTCTTGCGTTCACGTTTGTGCTCTGGCTCTTCTTGCTTGCGCATTATGCCGGGCAGATTCTGAGAAGTCCGCACGGGGCAGGTCGGGAGTTTTCTCTGCAGCTGGAGAATCCGTTCTTTACGCTTGTGCCGATTACGACGGGGCTTGCAAGCGTCGCTTTGTCACCGTATCTGCCGGATTTTTCAAAAATCATGCTGGTCATTGGCGTTGTGGGGCAGCTTGGCTTCAGCTCGTATCATATCGGCAGCCAATGGCGCGGCAATACGCCGCTTGCGATGGAGACACCGGCGATGTACATGCCGACGGTCGGCGCGAATTTTGCTTCGGCCATTGCGCTCGGTGCTTTTGGCGAAAATGAATGGGGCTATCTCTTCTTTGGCGCGGGTTTTCTCTCTTGGATGAGTCTTGAAGCGGCGTTCCTCTTTCGCCTGCGCACGGCAGAGCCCATGCAGCCAAAGGAACGGCCGCTTATGGGCATCCAGCTTGCACCGGCTTTTGTCGGCAGTTCGGCTTATCTGTCGTGCAATGGCGGGCAAATCGATGCCGTCGTCTTAGGGCTCATCGGCTACGGTCTGCTCAATCTCTTTTTCCTGCTGCGGCTCATCACGTGGATTTTGCGCATTGGTCTCTCGATGTCGCTTTGGGCGTTCTCTTTCGCCATGGCCTCGATGGTCAATGTCGGTTTTCAGCTCTGGCACGCGGAGATAACAGGTTCTTTCCAAATGCTCGGCATGGCCTTCGTTGTCTGCGGGACCTCGGTTATTGGCCTGCTGCTTTTTGGCACGGCGCGGCTGGTGGCTGCACGCAAGTAAAATTAGAACAAGTAAAAAAGACACTCCTTCTCAGCCAAATTATGGCGCAGGAAGGGGTGTCTTTTCTTTTTATGTTTTTATTCGTTTTTTGCGCAGCTGACCAAAAAGCAGCGCGAGCTGGTTATTTGTGCTGGCCGCAGCCATGTCCGTGCTGACCTTGTCCATTATGCTGGCCGCAGCCGTGTCCGTGCTGACCATGTTCATGATGTTCGTGGTGGCTGCAGTGGACGGCGGGGTCGTAGTTGAGGGTGCCTTTGAGGAAGTCTTCTGCGGCTTTGTCGGCATTTCCCGAGGCGCCGCCGTAGAGGGTGATGCCGGCACTGCTGAGGGCCGACTGGGCGCCGGCGCCGATGCCGCCGCAGATCAGGGTGTCGACGCCGTTTTGCTGCAGCAGGGTCGCGAGGGCGCTGTGACCGGCTTCGCCCGCGGGCAGAATCTCCGAAGAGATGATTTTTTTATGGCCGACTTCATCGGCAATCGTGTAGACTTTGAAGGCCTGTGTCTTGCCGAAGTGCTGGAAGATATTCTGCGTGTTTTCGTCGTAGGTGATGGCGAGTTTCATGGGAAAGACTCCTTTCTGATACGGGATACTTTGATAAGCAGCCTGTGCAGGGCCCTTGGCATCATCGGGCAGATGATGAGGGCAGGAGGCTGTGCTTTGGCGGAAGGGGCAGGACAGGTCGGGCATTTCCCGGCAGAAAGCGTAGCTGCCGCCCGCGAAATGCAGGGGCCGCCCTTCGACGAGGGCCGCGGTCAGGCGTTTGCGCGCCGAGGCGTAGAGGGCCTGTACGGTTGTGCGGGCCACGAGCATCTGCGCGGCGCATTCTTCCTGTGTCAGCCCTTCGTAGTCGAGCAGGCGCAGGCATTCGTATTCCTCAAGCGTCAATGTGACGGGCGGCCTGCCCGTCGGCGGCTCGGGGCCAAACGCACGGAACTGCGGCCTTTGGCAGATGCGGCGCTTCTTGCAGGGTCTTGCCATCGTATCCTTCCTTTCCTTTTTCTTGGGGTTTTAGCAGTATTTTTATTGACATATGTCATTTATTACTTTTATTATAGTTCATTTACGACATATGTCAATAACTAAGATGAAACAGAGTGCATACTATGCTTATCCTGCATCATGCACTCTGTGCAATAGGCATTTCACATAAAAGGGATTCCTGCGTATAATGAAAGCATGAGGAAGGGATTTTCAGGCAATATGAAGTTTCTTTCCATATAATAGGATAAGAAAAGAAGGGCGGCAGTGCTGCAGGATGCATGATAAGAATTGCGGTGCTGCCCGTTGAATCGGAATAAGATCGCAAGTTATTGCATGAAAGGGAATTGATTATGAAGCAGGATAAAGATACGCAGGAAAAGAAAGGCAAAAGCGGGCCGAGAATGTCGCGCCGGAAGTTCCTCGCCATCTGCGCAGGGGCCATTGTACTGGCGGGCGGCGGCTGGGCGCTTTCGCGCAACGAACTTGCAAACCGTCTGGCAGGCCGTGCCATGGGTGCGGCACAGGGCAAGCTGCCCATCGACTATGTGCGGCAGGTCATCGCGGCGGACAATGAGCACGCGCGCACGATCATGTGGCAGTCGGACTCGGCCATGCGTGAGCCGGCCGTCGAATACCGCCTGCAGGGCGGGGAAAAGGTCTCGTCTGTCAAGGCAAAACAGGAGACTTTTACCGATGACGGCGTGACGGTCGAGCTTTATACGGCGGGCCTCTGCGGGCTTGAAGCCGGTCAGAAATACGAATACCGCATCAAGGCCGATGGCGAGGCCGACGACTGGCACAGCCTGCAGACGGATGACGGCGGGGATTTTTCCGCGCTGATTTTCCCCGATTCGCAGTCAAATGACTATTCGGACTGGAAAAACCTTGCACAGAACGCCGCAAAGCGCAATGAAGATGCGGATTTCTTCATCAACATGGGCGACCTTGTCGACAACGGCGAGGACCATCGCCAGTGGGATGCGTGGTTTGACGCCGTCGCGGGCATCATTGACCGCATTCCGGTCGCGCCGCTCATGGGCAACCACGAGACGTACAACGAGGACTGGAAAGTCCGCGAGCCTGTGGCTTACCTCAAAGAATTTGCCCTGCCTCAAAATGGCAGCGAGGAATTTGCGCGCCGCTATTATTCGTTTGACTACGGCGAGGCCCATTTCATCGTGCTCGACACGCAGACGGACGAGGCTGCGGACTTCCATCAGGGGCTTCTCGAGACGCAGCAGGCATGGTTCCGCGAAGATGTCAAAAAGACTGATAAGAAGTGGAAAATCGTGCTGATGCACAAGGACCCGCTGCAGTACCGCATTGCGAATCGTCCGGAACGTCAGGAGGGCTTTTCCGACGAGGGCCGTGCGTGGATGCCGCTTTTCGATGAAGCGGGCATTGACATCGTGTTTTCCGCGCACCTGCATACGTACCGCAACCGCGGGCATATCAAAAATTTCCAGCGCGACGAGAGTGGCCCTCTCTACATCCTGACGGGCGTTGCCGGCAATGTGCGCTATCCGGGGCTCTGGGTCGACCATGCTCTCGATAAAGTCGTCGCGCCGCAGCCGGAGACGGACAATTACCTGACGCTGGCCGTCAAAAATAGCATAGCTGAGATTGCCTGCTATCTGCCCGATGGTACGGAAATCGACCACGAGACGTTGAAAAAATAAAATCAAACTGCAAAACAGGTAGGCTGTCTGCTGACAGGGAGGATGAATCTTCCATCAGCGGACAGCCTTTTGTGATGGAAGTCTTATAGGATATGTGTGTTCTATGGTATAATGAAGGCACTCATAACGTAAAATACGTAAAATGGATTTGTATTGGCTTACGAAGGCCTGAAGTGAATTTTGAGAAAATCCGAGATTTCTGGAGTGATAATTATGCATATTTGTACCTCAGTCTGCCCATACGACTGCCCGGATGCCTGCGGTCTTTTGGTGACGGTGGAGGATGGGCGCGTCATCCGCGTGGCAGGAGACCCTGACCATCCGTTTACGCGCGGCACGCTCTGCCCGAAGATGGCCCATTACGAACGGACGGTCCATTCGCCGCGCCGCCTGACGACGCCCCTGCGCCGCGTGGGGAAAAAGGGCAGCGGCGAGTTTGCGCCGCTTTCCTGGGATGAGGCCTTGAAAATCATCGCGGACAAGTGGCGGCATATCATCAAAGAATACGGCGCGGAGGCCATCCTGCCGTATTCGTATGCCGGCACGATGGGCATTGTCCAGCACGATGCCTATCACGGTCTTTTCTATAAACTCGGCGCCTCGGAGCTTGATCGGACCATCTGCGCGCCGGCCAAGGGCAGGGGCTTTCAGGATGTCATGGGACGCACGCTGCCGACGGCGCCGCAGGAAGCACAGAAAAGCGACTTCATCATTCTTTGGAGCATCCACATGCTGGCGACGGATATTCATTTTCAGCATGATTTAAAGACTGCGCGGCAAAATGGCGCGAAGATTTACTGCATCGACACGTACAAAAATAAAACAGCCGCATGGGCCGACTGCTTTATCGCCGTGCGTCCCGGCACGGATGGCGCGCTGGCCCTCGGCCTGATGCACGTCTTGGCACGCGAAAATCTTACGGACGAGTCTTTTCTTGCTCAAAATGTCATTGGCTGGGAAGAGCTGCGCCGCGAAATTCTGCCGAAGTACACGCCGGAGAAGACGGAAGAGCTGACGGGCGTGCCGGCTGAGACAGTCATAGAGCTTGCGAGGATGTACGGCCAGGCAAAAGCCCCGTTTATAAGGCTCGGCAGCGGTCAGTCGCGCTACCGCAACGGCGCTATGACCTCGCGCCTCATCACCTGCCTGCCCGCCGTTGTCGGGGCCTGGGGCAAACAGGGCGGCGGCCTTTTGACCTCGGCCAGTGCTTCGAAGGCCTATGACAAGAGCATTGTCCGTCATCCCGAGTGGCGGCAGGCGGGCAGGCGCGTCGTCAATATGTGCCGGATTGGCGAGGCCCTGACGCGCGATGACAGCATCCGCAGCCTCTATGTCTATTCGTCGAATCCCGCGTGCACGGCTCCCGACCAGAATCAAGTAATCAAAGGGCTTAGCCGCGAAAATCTCTTTACGGTCGTACACGAGCGTTTTTTGACGGATACGGCGCGCTATGCCGACATCGTCCTGCCGGCCACGACTTCGCTTGAACACGACGATGCGTATTATTCTTACGGCAATTACACGATTCAGTGCGGCTTTCAGGCCATTCCGCCCGTCGGCGAGAGCCGTTCAAACTGGGAAGTCGCCTGTGCTCTGGCCCGCGCGATGGGCATCGAAGACCCGTTTTACCGGCAGTCGGCGAAAGACCTCGTCGAAAAACTCATCGCGACGACCTCGGTCTGGCCGGAGCCCGTCGACAGGGAACTCTTAAAATCGGGCAGACCGACTCCGCTCACCCTGCCTGCCGACTACAATACGTCGTTTGCGACGAAGTCGGGCAAAATCGAAATTCGCAATGACGAACTGACGCCGGCTCTGCCCGATTACCTGCCTCTTGCGGAGGACAAGGGCGAGCTGGCTTTCGTCAATGCCCCCGATATGCGCATCCTCGATTCGTCATTTAACGAGCGCGATGAACTCACAAAAGGGCAGACGATGCTCTTATTCATTCATCCCGAGGACGCCGCCCGCTTTGATGTCCATGACGGCGAGACCGTAACCCTTGCCAATGAGCGCGGCAGTGCCGACTTCACGGCCAAAATCTCGACGTGCACAAGCAAAGGGCAGGTTGTCAGCGAGGGCGTCTGGTGGCAGGAACGCGTCAAGGGGGAGCATTCCGTCAACGTCCTGACATCGCAGAGGCTGACGGACGAAGCCGACGGCAGCACGTTCTACGATGTGCGCGTCGACCTGCATAAAAAATAGAAAGCAAAGGAGTATTTGAGAAACTTTTTATGGAAGCAAAGGAAAATCATACAGTTGAAACAAGCACAATCGGCGTGCCCGAGCAGTGGTCGACAAGGGCGTTGTTTTTTGTCGGCGGCTTCGGCTCGGCCTCGTGGGCACCGCTCGTGCCTCTTTTAAAGCAGCGCCTGGCCATTGCCGAGGACACACTCGGCCTGCTGCTTCTCTGCATCGGCATCGGTTCGCTGCTGACGATGCCGCTTTCAGGCGCTTTGGCCGCAAAATTCGGCTGCCGCAGGGTACTGACGACAGCAGGGGTTCTCATGGCCCTGATGCTGCCGATTCTCTGCCTTGTGCCTTCTTTTTGGAGCGCGGTGCCGGCCTTGCTGTTTTTTGGCGCCGTGATGGGCAGCATCGATTCCGTGGTCAACATTCAGGCCGTCATCGTCGAGAAGGCTTCGGGACGCCGCCTTATGAGCGGCATGCACGCGCTCTGGAGCATCGGCGGCTTTGTCGGGGCCGGACTTTTCGGCGTCTGGGTCAGCATGCTAGGCCTCACGCCGATGGCTTCGACGCTCATCGCTTCGGGCATTATGATTCTCGTGACGGCCATCGCCGCGCGCCATCATCTCAACTTTGGCGGCGACCCGGGCGGCAAGCTGCTGGCCATGCCCCACGGCATCGTCGTCTTTGTCGGCATCATCGCCTGCATCGCTTTCCTCGTCGAAGGCGCTATGATGGACTGGGGCGGCGTCTTTTTGACGACGGTGCGCGGCTTTGACCTGTCGCTTGCGGGCACGGCCTTTACGGTCTTTTCCGCGGCGATGCTCATCATGCGCCTGTTCGGCGACCGTCTCGTGCAGCGTTTTGGCCAAAAAGTCATCATCATCGGCGGCTGCGCGCTGGCGTTTCTGGGCTTTCTGCTCGTCATTCTCACGCCGAATGCATTTTTGCTCTTTGCGGGCTTTTTCTGCATCGGCATCGGCAGTGCCAATGTCGTGCCTGTCTTCTACACGATGCTCGGCCGTCAGCATGATATGCCGATTAACCTCGCCGTGCCGGCTGTCAGCACGCTCGGCTACCTCGGCATCCTCGCAGGCCCTGCCGTCATCGGCTTTTTCGCGCATCAGACCAGCCTTTTGGCCGCGTTCTGCCTTTTGGCCGGCCTTGTCCTGCTCGAAGCCCTGATGGCCGCACTGACATTCCGGCGCATTTAAAATCAATATAGAAACGGCACAAAGCAGGCCATTGCTGAAGGTGGCCTGCTTTTTTTGCATAAAAGGCAGGATTTCTGCAGGAAAGAACGAATTGAAAGAACGAATTGTAATATATATGAATTTTATAATGAAAGAATGAAATCTTTGCCATGAGGTACGGTTTCTTTTATTTGGGGATGTTTAAGAGACTGCATGGCCTGTTTGGGGATGCGTTAACATGGATGAGATGGATAAAACAGAGGCAAAAGATAACATAGATAACATAGCAGAGAATCAGCAGGAAGAACAGAGAGCGGGGGAGACGCCCATGAACAGGCAGATTCATGAACGCGATGTCGAGGCAGAGTTCGAAGCCTTGCGCAAAAAATACGATTTAGTCCGGCTGGTGAATCCGGAGGAGTGCCATACCTTTCAGGTCGGCAAAGACCGTTCGTATCATTACGGGCCGAACTGTTACTCCGTCTGGCGCAGCACGAACCGCTGCCGCAACTGCACGAGCCTTCGGGCCCTGAAGACGGGCATGGAACTTCGCAAGACCGAAATTAAGGACGGGGACCTTTACTACATCATCTCGCGGCTCATTGAGATTCTGCGCGAGGACGGCGCGGTTTTTCCGTGTGTCATCGAGATGCTGCGCATCGAGAAGGGAAAGGGCATGACCAAGGACAATCACCATGCTGTGCTGCATGAGGGCATTGACGCCCAATCGTTTGCCGAGGCCCTGCGCACCTTGATGCAGAATCTGCCGACCGGCATGATCTGGTTTAATCTCGAGCACGAGTGCATTTACGCGAACAGCGAGGCCTTCCGCCTGTTTGGCGTGCAGGATGATTTGGAGAAGCTCGGCAAAATTCTGCGCGAATGGTTCCAGCAGGGGACGTTTTCTTCTTCGGATGCGGCGACCTGGATTCAAAAGTACGGCGGCAAGCCGGATGCCGCTGTCTTTCAAATCTGCCGGTATCCGCTCAACGATGCCCAGGGAAAGGATATTGGCACGTACTTTCTCATCAGCGACTGCACGCAGGACCAGAAGAATATGGACCTCGAGCATTTTGGCACGATGCACGACGGACTCATGGGCATTTACAACAAATACGGTTTCTACCGTCAGGCCCGCAAGAATCTCGAGCAGTATCCGGACGAAAAATACCTGATGGTCTGCTCGAATTTCGGTGATTTCAAGCTCTTGAACGGCCTTTACGGCATGACAAAGGGCAATGAGCTTTTGATGCGCGTGGGCGCGATGCTGCGCAAGCACTATGGAGGCGACACGCGCACGGCGTACGGCCGCATCCGCGCGGACCGCTTTGCCATGATGGTGCCGGATAAACTCTTTGACCCCGATGCTTTCCTGAAGGAAATTGAAAATATCGTGCACGGCCAGCGGGAAATCCGCTTTGACCTGCAGATTACCATCGGCATCTGCCGGATTGAAGATGCGCTGACGCCGATTTCCGTGCTCTGCGACCGGGCATTTCTCGCCGCGAGTATGCTGAAGGGGCAGGAGAGCAACGGCTATGTCTGGTATTCGGAGAATATGATGTCGAACAGGATTCGCGACCGCGCCATCCTGAGCCGCTTTGAAGATGCATTGAAGAACGACGAGGTGCAGATTTTCCTGCAGGCACAGGTCGACGCGAAGACGCACCGCGTGCTTGGGGCTGAGGCCCTGTCGCGCTGGCTCCGCGGGGACGGCCGCATCATTCCGCCGAATCTCTTCGTGCCGATTCTCGAAGAACACGGCAAAATCTGGCAGCTCGACTACTATGTCTGGCGCGAGGCCTGCCGCCTTTTGAAGTCCTGGCAGCATACGGAACTGGCGGACCGCTATATTTCCGTCAATATCTCGGTCAAGGATATGTATTATCTGGACCTTTATGGGATTTTCACGGACCTCGTCGAGGAATACGAGATTCCGCCTGAGAAACTCGAGCTTGAAATCACGGAGACGGTCTTCATGGACAAGCCGAAAGAGGCGATTTCCCTGATACGCCGTCTCAAGGAATACGGCTTTGTCATCGCCATCGATGATTTTGGCAGCGGCTATTCGAGCCTGAGCTTTTTAAAGGACATTCAGGCCGATATTTTAAAGATTGATATGGGCTTTCTGCACAAGACGGAGCATCAGGAGCGCAGCCGCATCATTTTAAAATCCGTCATTGCGCTGGCCAGCGAGCTCGGCATGCCGACAGTCGTCGAAGGCGTGGAGACGGAGCAGCAGGTCCGTGACCTCACGGCGATTGGCTGCGATATTTTTCAGGGCTTTTATTTCTCACAGCCCATTCCCGTTGCGGAATACATCGAACGCTTCCAAGACGGCACGGCCGATGTTTCTCAGGCAGGAAAATCCCTTTCTGCCGGCATATAATATGTAAATTTTGAAGTCCTGAAGGCCCTATGGCTTTCAGGGCTTCAGTCTTTTTTCACAGAAGGCGTGTATATATAATAGAAGAATGATTATCTTGGGGAGTGATTGTGATGCGGGTTTTGCTGGCAGAGGACGACAAGCGTCTCGGAAAGCTTATCCAGTATATGTTGGAACAGAATGGCATTCAGGTCGAATGGGTGACGAACGGCAGCGATATTTACGAATACGCGATGTACACGGATTACGACATCCTGATTCTCGATTGGATGATGCCGGGCGAGACGGGCGTCGAGGCCTGCAGCCGCCTGCGCAAGAACGGCTACGAAAAGGCCATTCTGATGCTGACGGCGCGCGATTCCGTCGAGGACCGCGTGACGGGACTCGACGCCGGTGCCGACGATTATCTCGTCAAGCCGTTTGAATTTGCGGAGCTCATGGCCCGCCTGCGCGCCCTCGGCCGCCGCAGCACGCAGAAAATCCAGCAGGATGTCGTGGAAGTCGGCGAATTCACGCTGAACCGCACGGCCAAGGTCCTGAAAAAGAAGGACAAGGTCATCCAGCTCTCGCCGCGCGAATTCCAGATTTTTGACCTGCTCGCGCAGAATATCGGCATCGTCGTGCCGCGCGACATCATCCTCGACCGTATCTGGGGCCTCGAGTCGGATGTCAGCTCGAACAACATCGATTCGTACATGAAGATCCTGCGCAAAAAGCTCGACCTCGGCGACGGCGGCACGGTCATCAAGACGGTGCGCGGCGTCGGCTATAAACTGGAGGCCAAGAGCTGATGGCGCAGAATATCTTCGGCAGCAGCCGGCGCAAACTGACTATCCTGTACTCGATCGTCATGATCATTTTCCTCGTGGTCCTGCTTTTTGCGATGCATAAGACGATGGAATGGTCCATCACGTCGGAGCAGGCCCGCGAACTTCAGGATACGGCCAGCAATGTCGCAGAGGCACAGGAGTATTTCAACCAGCATCCGGAAATCGTGCTCGACGATACGATTGCCTACAAGAGCACGAATGACCGCCTGTTTTTCTATGTCTTTGACGAGGACGGGCGGCTCCTGAACTTTGCCCGCGCATCGTTTCGCATCGAGCCCTTTATCCTCGACACGATTGCGCAGAACAAGGTGACGCCGGGCGAGGTCACGGTCTACAGCAAGCAGGGCACGGAAAACACGCGCAAGGCGCGCATCATGATGACGGCACAGCAGGTCCGCGACGATGAGGGCAATGCCACGCAGACTGTCTATGTCGGCAAGGATGTCACGGCCATGTACAACGGCATGGAAAAGGCGACGTATGCCCTGGCATTCCTCGGGGCCGTCGCCCTGCTCATCGCGATGGTCGTCGGCCACATTTTGTCAGGCAAGGCCATGATTCCCTTAAAACAGGCTTACGAAAAGCAGCGGCAGTTTGCGGCCGATGCCTCGCATGAGCTCAGGACGCCTTTAGCTGTTGTCATGGCTTCGGCCGACCTTTTGCAGAACGACCCCTCTATCCAGTCGCCGTTTTTAAAGCAGGTCATTGAGGACGTGCGCGATGAGGTCAAGAAGATGACAAAGCTCGTCAGTGACCTCTTAGTCGTGGCGCGCAGCGACAACAAGGCACTGAAGCTCAAGCCGCAGAAATTCAACCTCTCATCGCTCATCGAGCAGACGGCAAGGCTCATGCAGCCTCTGGCCGACCAGAAGAAGATTGACCTGCAGGCCGCGCGTCTGCCTAAGGTCGAGATTCAGGCCGATGAGCAGAAAATCCGTCAGCTCGTGCTGATTCTCGTCGACAACGCCGTCAAGTACACGCCGGAGGGCGGCAAGGTACGCGTGCGCTATGAAAACACGGAAAAGGGCAAGGTCCGTTTTGCCGTCAGCGATACGGGCATCGGCATCGCCAAAGAAGACCAGGCCCGCGTCTTTGACCGCTTCTACCGCGTCGACAAGGCCCGTTCGCGCGAAATGGGCGGCAACGGCCTCGGCCTCGCCATCGCGCAGGAAATCGTCCACCTGCACAAGGGACGCATCTGGATTCAGAGCGAACTCGGCAAGGGCACGACCTTCTTTGTGGAACTGCGCACAAAAATGAAATAAGCACGAAATCCGCATAAATATAAGAAAAATCCTGTCAGAAAAAGATTTCCGGCAGGATTTTTTTCATTGCAGCACGAAATAGAGAAATTGGAAAACGTTGCAAAAAAGATGATTCTGATTCATCAAGGGGAGTGTTTATGATGAAACATGCAAACTTCGATGGACGGTTGGACGGAATCATGGTACGTGCAGCAGTCCGCCTTCATGAACGCATGGCTTTTGCCTTTGCGCGCGGCGTGCTCGGAGATTATCTGCGCAGGATCGGCCTCGCGTCTGAGCTCGGCCTCGGCCGCCAGCACAATGCGAATCTCTCAGAAATCGAAGACAGGGCCCTTATGCTGCTCGCGGAGAAGCTTCGCCGTGCCCGCAAAACCGGCACCTTGAAGAGCCAGCTGCAGAAGTTCAATATGAGCGAACTCCTGCAGGCCGGCGCGGGCCGTTCTCCCCGCAGGGAGTGGGCCGACATGCGCAAAACCGCAAAATCGGCAGAAACGACAGAAACAAGAGAAACAGCAGAAGCGGAAACGCGCGGCAAGGTCATTCGAGGACCTTTTATGGTCAGCAAATGAACAGGGCCTAAAAAGTACAACAATGGAAGCAGTCTTGTAATTTATGGCGGGATTCGCTATAATAATGTGGTTATAAAAATTAGATTAATTCGAGGTGTAACACCATTGCATATCGTACTGATTGAACCGGAAATCCCTGGCAACACGGGCAATATCGCGCGTCTCTGTGCCGGCACGGGCATCGAGCTCCATCTCGTAAGGCCGCTCGGCTTTTCGACGGATGACAAGCACTTAAAGCGCGCCGGCCTTGACTACTGGCCGCTCGTGAAGGTCCATTACCATGATAATTTTGAAGAGGTCCAGAAACTTTACGCCGGCCATAATTTTTATTATCTCTCGACGAAGGCCCCGCGTTCGTATACGGAAGTCTCGTATACGATGAATGACATGCTGGTCTTTGGCAAGGAATCCGCGGGCATCCCCGAGACCATTCTCAAGGCCAACTGGGACCGCTGCGTGCGCATTCCGATGATTGCACAGGCACGTTCGCTGAACCTCTCGAACTCCGTGGCCGTCGTGGCCTACGAGGCCATGCGCCAGCTCGACTTCGCGAACCTCGCAGAAGAGGGGCCGGGACTTCATATCTAGTCTTTTCCTCGGGGATACGCTATTATAATAGAAGGAAAAGGCTTTTGTTACAGAAAAAGATAGGATGACGATAGATGATCGATAAGAATTTTGTAGAAAAATGCAGGGCCTTTGTCGAGCCGAACCGCTTTCGTCTCGATGAGCCGATGAAGCTGCATACGACGTTCAAGATTGGCGGCCCGGCGGACTGCCTGATTTTCCCCGCTTCACTTGAGGAAACAGAGAAGGTGCTTGCGCTCGTGCACGAGTACAAGCTGCCGCTGACGATTCTCGGCAATGGCTCGAATGTGCTCGTACAGGACAAGGGCATCCGCGGTGTCGTCGTGAAATTTGCGCGCCCGATGGCCAAAATCCGCCACGAAGGAAACCGCATCATCGCGGGTGCCGGCGCACTTTTAAAGGACGTCTCGGAAGCTGCCGCCCAGAATGGCCTTACGGGCCTCGAATTCGCCTGCGGCATTCCGGGCAGCATCGGCGGTGCGATTTTCATGAACGCCGGCGCCTATGACGGTGAGATGAAGAATGTCGCCGACGTCGTGCGCACGGTCGACCGCGAGGGCAAGATCCACACGTACAGCCGCGATGAACTCGAACTCGGCTACCGCCACAGCCGCTTCCAGGACAACGGCGAGGCCATCGTCGAAGTCGAGCTGCTCTTAAAAGAGGGCGACATGAAGGCCATCCGCGCGAAGATGGACGACTTCACCGAGCGCCGCGAGAGCAAGCAGCCGCTCGAGATGCCGAGTGCGGGCAGCACGTTCAAGCGCCCGAAAGGCTATTTTGCCGGCACCCTGATTCAGGAAACGGGTCTCAAGGGCCTGCAGGTCGGCGGCGCGCAGGTCTCGACGAAACACGCGGGTTTTGTCGTCAACGCGACGGGCGAGGCCACGGCAGCCGACGTCCGCGGCCTCATTCACGAGGTCCAGCAGCGCGTCTACGCCAAGCACGGCGTCATGCTGCACCCGGAAGTCCGTATCATCGGTGAAGCCTGATATGGTTCTTATTCAGAAAATCTGATAGCCCAAGCACCTAGGCAACTGAGTGGCTGAGAAGTAAGGCCATTGGGGTATAGCCATAAGCGAAGCTTCAGCCTGCTGCGCGTAGCGTTGGCTATGTCCCAAGGGCACCTCGATACATAGAAAATTTCGGAGACTGCTGCGAATCTGACTTTCGCGGCAGTCTTTTTTTGACTTTTTTTATTGTGACAAGGAAAAATGCTTGACAGAGCCTGCAGGCTCCGCTATAATAACGTATGTCAAGCAAAAAGCCTTGGCACGATATTATGATTAAGGTGGGGCAGGATGGAGCAGCTTTTATATTTGTCGGCGCTGTTTGACTTTTACGGGGCGCTCTTGACAGAGAAGCAGCAGGAATGCCTCAAGATGCATCTCTTTGAGGATTTTTCCCTGTCGGAGATTGGCGAAGAACTCGGGATATCCCGTCAGGCCGTCTACGACAACATCCATCGCTCTGAAAAGGCCATGGAATCTTACGAAGAGAAGCTCGGGCTGGTCGCGCGGTATCAGCGGGAACGCGCCGTGCTGGCCGCTGCCTGCAAGAGCATTCAAGGACTCAGGACGGAAAAAAACAGCCAGACGGTTGACGATGTCCTCGCGCGCCTTGTGCCGCTTCTCGGCAGCAGCACCGCTCTGTCGCAGGGGAATTGAGAGATTCTCCTGCCGCAAAAGTCCAGCAGTAAGTTTCAGAAGTGGCCAGGAGGTATGATTTGTGATTTTTGAAAGCTTATCGGACAGGCTTCAGGCGACTTTCAAGAAACTTCGCGGCCATGGCAAGCTGACGGAGGACGATGTCAATGAAGCGATGCGCGATGTGCGCATGGCTCTGCTCGAAGCCGATGTCAACTTTAAAGTAGTCAAACAGTTCATCAAGACCGTCAAGGAACGCGCGATTGGTCAGGATGTCCTCGAGACGCTGACGCCGGCACAGGTCGTCATCAAGATTGTCGATGAAGAGCTCACGAAGCTCATGGGCGGCACACAGAGCCGCATCAACATGAGCCCGAAGCCTCCGACAATCATCATGATGGTGGGTCTGCAGGGCGCCGGCAAGACGACGTCTGCCGGCAAGCTCGGCCTGGCCCTCAAGAAACAGGGCAAGCGTCCGCTGCTCGTCGCCGCCGATATTTATCGTCCGGCCGCCATCACGCAGCTGCAGGTCCTCGGCAAACAATTAGACATCCCCGTCTTCTCGATGGAGCAGGGCACGGATGCCGTGACGATTGCGAAAAGCTCGATTGACTACTCGCAGTCGCATGCCTGCGATGTCGTCATCATCGATACGGCCGGCCGCCTGCAGATTGACGAAAAACTCATGCAGGAGCTTAAGGACATCAAGTCCGAGGTTCATCCGCATGAAATCCTGCTCGTCGTCGACGCGATGACCGGTCAGGAATCCGTCAATGTCGCACAGACGTTCAACGAGACGCTCGGCCTCGACGGCGTCGTCATGACGAAGCTCGACGGCGATGCCCGCGGCGGTGCCGCACTTTCCGTCAAAGCCGTCACCGGCGTACCGATTAAGTTCATCGGTCTTGGCGAGAAGCTCGAGCCGCTCGAGCCATTCCATCCAGACCGCATGGCCTCGCGCATCCTCGGCATGGGCGATGTCCTGTCGCTCGTCGAAAAGGCTCAGGCGACTTTCGACATGGAAGAAGCCAAGAAGATGGAGAAGAAGCTTCGCAAGGACGAGTTCACGCTCGATGACTTCCTCTCGCAGATGCAGCAGGTCAAGAAACTCGGCTCGCTCGACAACATCCTCGGCCTGATTCCGGGCATGGGCGGGCTCAAAAAGCAGCTTGCCGGTCAGGACATCGACCTCGACGGCAAGGAAATGCGCCAGATTGAGGCCATCATCAAGTCGATGACACCGAAAGAGCGCGCCAACATCAACATCATCAACGGCAGCCGCCGCAAACGCATCGCGATGGGCTCCGGCACGCGCGTGCAGGACGTTAACAAGCTTTTAAAGCAGTTCGGCGAAATGAAAAAGATGATGAAGAAAATGAAAAAGATGCAGAAGGGCAAGAAAGGCATGCCGAATCTCGGCGGCCTCGGTCTTCCGAAACTGCCGTTCATGCATTGATTTATAATTTTTATCCCATTTGAAAGGTGGTGAATTCACATGGCAGTAAAGATTCGTCTGAACCGTATGGGTGCAAAGAAGAATCCGTTCTATCGCATTGTTGTCGCTGACTCCCGCTCTCCGCGTGATGGTCGTTTCATCGAGGTTCTCGGTAACTACGATCCGTCCCAGAATCCGGCAGTCGTCAACGTTGACGAGGATAAGGTTCTCGATTGGATGAACAAAGGTGCTCAGCCGACCGATACCGTTAAGAATCTCCTCAGCAAACAGGGCCTTATGGCTAAGTTCGCTGAAGCAAAGAACGCTAAGAACTAAGAGAGGCTTGCAGCATGAAAGAACTTGTTGAAGTTATCGCAAAGTCCTTGGTAGATCATCCCGAAGATGTTCGCGTGGAAGAAAAACAGCAGGGCCGTGAGGTCGAACTTGACCTCCACGTGGCTGAGGATGATATGGGTAAGGTCATCGGCCGTCAGGGACGCATCGCGAAAGCCATGCGTACAGTTGTCAAGGCCGCAGCCACCCGGGAGAACAAAAAAGTCTCGGTTGAGATTATTTAAAGAGAAGCGGCATCGCCCCGCTGTACATAAGTACAGGAAAGAGGGCTTTGCCGCTTTTTATATGCTTACCTATTTATATAGCAGAAAAGAGGCAGATTATGAACACGATTTCGCTCAAGATGCCGGTGACGATCAAGGCAAAAGTCACGGAAAAGCTCAAAGAGAAAATGATCAAGGACCTCGATGAGGGCATCCAGCGCGCCGAGCTCGAGATTCAGCAGCTCCGCATTCAGGAAAAACGCGTCCTCGACGAGAACGGCCCGGCTAATCCGGACGAGCCGACGCCGCAGGAAATCCAGCGTTTAGGTGCCATTCAGCAGCATTTCGGTCAGGAGCAGCAGAAGCGCGCCGAGTACCGCGAGCAGGCTCTTGCCCAGAAGGAAAAGACGGAAAAACTCAAAATCGGTTCGGAAATCGTACAGGGCACGCTCGAGCGTCAGGTCGAGGTCAAAGTTGGCGACGACATGCGCGAGCTCATGAACGTGGAAGTGCTGGTGGAAGATGACAAGATTATCGCCATCCGCGGCTAATAACAGGGGCCTCAAAGCTTCGAAAAAGGGCCAGCAGCCGAAAATCGACATGAAAAACCGCGTGACGATTGGCAAAGTCGGTGCCGCCCACGGCATCCACGGCGAGATGCGCATCATCCCGCTGACGGATTTTACGGACCGCTTTGCCGGCATGAAGGAAGTCATGGTCGGCGATGAGCTGCTGCACATCGAGAGCTGCAAATACCACAAGCAGTTCGTCCTGCTGAAATTCCGCGAATATCCGGTGCGCGAGGACGCGATGCGCCTGACGGGCCGGCTGCTGACGGTCGACCGCAGCGAGGCTGCTCCCTTGGAAGAGGGCGAGTTCTACACGTTTGACATCATCGGCCTGAAGGTCCTCGATGAAAGCGGCGAAGAGCTCGGCACGGTCGAAAATGTCCTGCGCACGGGCAGCAACGACGTCTATCAGGCACGCCGCACGGACGGCAGCGAGCTTTTGATTCCGGCACTCAAGGCCGTGGTCAAAAAAATCGATGTCAAGGGCGGTATTATGGTCGTAACGATTCCGGAGGAGGCGGACGATGCGCATTGACATGGTCACGCTTTTCCCCGAGATGTTTGCAGGCCCCTTTGGCGACAGCATCACGAAACGCGCGGTCGAAAACGGCATCCTCGACATCCACTTCACGAATTTCCGCGATTTTTCCTTTGACAAGCACAAACACGTCGATGACTCGCCGTTTGGCGGCGGGGCCGGCATGGTTTTAAAGCCCGAGCCGATGTACCGCGCTGTGCGCGATGTGCTGGCAAGGACCGAGGAATTTACGGGGAACCGCCGCGTGCTGATCATGGACCCGTCGGGGCCGGTCTTCACGCAGGAAAAGGCGAAGGAACTTGCAAAGTATGACCAGCTCGTCTTTATCTGCGGCCATTACGAGGGCTTTGACGCGCGGATTTATCCGCTTGCGGACGAGGCCATCTCGATTGGCGACTTCGTGCTGACGGGCGGCGAGCTGCCGGCCATGGTCATCACGGACGCCGTCTCGCGCATGCTGCCGGGCGTTCTCGGCGATGAGGATTCCGCACCGACTGACTCGTTCTACGACGGCCTTTTGGAGTTCCCCCAGTACACGCGGCCGCGCGAATTTGAGGGCATGGCCGTGCCTGAGGTGCTGCTCTCCGGCGACCACGCGAAAATCCGCGAATGGCGCCGTAAAGAGTCCCTGCGCATGACGAAAGAAAAGCGTCCGGACCTGCTTGAGAAAAAGGAACTCAGCGAAAAAGACAAAGAATTCCTGCGCGGTTTATAAGGGATTCTGTAACATAGAATTTACTTGTTCAGGCAGGTAAAATTTGCTAAAATAAAGCTAAAGTTAGCAGATAGGCCATGGCTTCTGAGAGCCGTGGCCTATTTTCATAAAAGACGTAAAAACAGAAACGAATGACAAAGGGAAAGGCAGGTTTTGGCGGATTGGAGGAAAAGCTGAAGCTGTACGGCTTCAATAACCTGACGAAGGCATTGAGCTTCAATATTTATGATATCTGTTACGCAAAATCGGAGCGGGAACAGCAGGATTATATCAAGTACATCGATGAGCAGTACAACTCGGAGCGTCTGACAAAAATTCTTTCGACGGTCACGGAGATGATTGGCGCGCGCATCCTAAATATCGCGAAACAGGATTACGACCCGCAGGGGGCGAGTGTGACGATGCTGATTGCCGAAGAGGAGGCCGTGGCTTCGGGGCGCAAAAAGCCCGTCGAGTCGGCCATCCTCGGCGATACGATTCTCGCGCACCTCGACAAGAGTCATGTCACGGTGCATACGTACCCCGAGTTCCATCCGGGCACGAGCATCGCGACGTTCCGCGTCGATATCGATGTGGCGACGTGCGGTGAGATTTCGCCCTTAAAGACGCTTGATTATCTGATTGCACAGTTCGACTCGGATATCATCACGATGGATTACCGCGTGCGCGGTTTTACGCGCGATGTCGACGGCCGCAAGCTCTTCATGGATTCGAAAATGCGGTCGATTCAGGAGTTCATCAAACAGGAGACGCTCGACCGTTACGATGCGGTCGATATCAATCTCTATCAGGCGAATCTTTTCCACACGCGCATGCTCATTAAGGAGCCGAAGCTGCAGAATTATCTCTTTAACACCGATATCTATGAGATTCCGCCGAAGGACAGGCTCGCGATCAGCAACAGTCTGCGGCGCGAAATGATTGAGATATACAGCGGGAAAAATCTGTACTGACATCGAGGAACGAAGGCGGCCGTAGCGGGTATCCAACGCTACGCGCGGCAGGCCGAAGCTTCGCTTATGGATACCCACTACGGCCTTGAGGCTGCACGCTGCACGCTGCCGCAACAAGGATGGCAAGGCGGCAGGAGATGGTGAGCTGTCAACGCTCCGCGCAGCAGGCTGAAGCTTCGCTTATGGGAACAGCCATTTTTCTCAGGTATTTCTCGTATGTAGATAAGGTGTTTTTCGCTAGGGAAATAAAGATATAAAGGAAGTGAAAGTTACGTTGAAAGGTTATCTTTCGCAGGAGAGTGCGCCGATTTTGGAGGCGCTGGAGCGGATGAAGCGGGCGCGGCTGGTGCCGTTTGATGTGCCGGGGCATAAGCGAGGGCGCGGGAATCCGGAGCTGCGGGATTTTCTCGGGGAGAAGTGTCTTGATGTCGATGTGAATTCGATGAAGATGCTCGACAATCTCTGTCACCCGGTGTCGGTCATCCGTGATGCCGAACAGCTCGCGGCCGAGGCGTTTGGCGCGGCGCATGCGTTTTTTATGGTCGGGGGCACGACGTCTGCGGTGCAGGCGATGGTGATGACGGCGGTGAAGCGCGGCGATAAGATCATCATGCCGCGCAATGTGCATCGGAGTGCCATTAATGCTTTGATTCTCTGCGGCGCGATTCCGGTTTATGTCAATCCGCAGATGGACCATACGCTCGGGATTTCGCTTGGCATGCGCGTTGAAGAAGTCAAGGATGCCATCAGGCGTCATCCGGACGCGAAGGCCGTGCTCGTCAATAATCCGACGTATTACGGCATCTGCTCGAATCTCAGGGAAATTGTCAAAGTCGCACATGAGCACGGCATGATGGTGCTTGCCGACGAGGCGCACGGCACGCATTTTTACTTTCACGATAAGCTGCCGGTCTCGGCGATGGCGGCGGGGGCCGATATGGCGTCTATCAGCATGCATAAGTCGGGCGGGTCGCTGACGCAGAGCTCGATGCTGCTCTGCGGGCCGCATGTCAACGCGGGCTATGTGCATCAGGTCATCAACATCACGCAGACGACGTCGGGCTCGTATCTTCTGCTTTCGAGTCTCGATATCAGCCGGCGCAATCTCGCGCTGCACGGACAGGAGATTTTTGACAAGGTCATTTCGCTTGTCGAATACGCGCGCGAGGAAATCAACGCGATTGGCGATTATTATGCCTACGGCCGCGAGTTCATCAACGGCGATTCGATTTTCGACTTCGATACGACGAAGCTCTCGATTTTCACGCGGCCGACGGGGCTCGCGGGCATCGAGGTCTACGACATTCTGCGCGATGAGTACGACATCCAGACGGAGTTTGGCGATATCGCAAATCTTTTGGCCTATGTGTCAGTCGGCGACAGGCCGAAGGATATTGAACGCCTCGTCGCGGCTCTCGCGGAGATCCGGCGCAATTACCGCAAGGATTCGTCGAAGATGCTGAAGGCCGAGTACATCGAGCCCGAGGTCGTCTACGGGCCGCAGGAAGCGTTTTACGCGGAGAAGGAGTCTTTGCCGCTTGAGGCAACCGTCGGACGCGTCTGCAGCGAGTTCGTCATGTGCTACCCGCCGGGGATCCCGATTCTCGCACCGGGGGAGCGCATTACGGAGGAGATCCTTACCTATATAAAATATGCGCGTAAAAAGGGGTGCCAGATGACGGGGCCCGAAGACATGACGATTGCACGGCTCAATGTGGTGAAATAGGGAGAGTTCGATGAAACGAGGCGGCCACTGGGGCACAGCCAACGCTCCGCGTGGTCTTCTGCTAAACTTATTTTTGCCTTTTATGGCATCCTTACGAAAGAGCTAAACGCACTTCGTTTGGACGGACGCTCTTTCGCAAGGGTTCTGGTTGGCAAAAATAAGTTCTTCACGCAGAAGACCAAAGCTCCACTTAGGGCTGTGCCCCATGGCCTCAGGCTCGCATATGCTTTTGCAAATTGAGGCGGCATCATATGGTATCCAACGCTTCGCGCAGCAGGCTGAAGCTGCGCTTATGGATACCACCTGATGCCTCAGGGCTGTGCTTCTATGAAACAATATTATTTTCAAGTTACGACGCTGTTCGTGCGATAAAGGAGGGCTTAGATGGAACTTTGGTTTACGGAGAACCATACGCCGAATGTCCGGCTTTCGATTAAGGTGGACCGGCAGCTTTATTCGGGGCGCAGTGAGTTTCAGCGCATCGATATTTTTGATTCGAAGGAGTTCGGGCGGTTTTTGACGCTTGACGGGTATATGATGCTGACGGAGATGGATGAGTTCATTTACCACGAGATGATCACGCATGTGCCGATGTGCGTCAATCCCGACGCGCGTGAGGTGCTGGTCATCGGCGGCGGGGATGGCGGGACGGTGCGCGAGCTGCTGCGTTATCCGACGATTCGCCATATCGATCTCGTAGAAATCGATGAGCTCGTCGTCGAGGTCTGCAAAAAGTATCTGCCGCAGACGGCAGGGTGTCTTGGCGACCCGCGTGTCAGCATTCATTATGAGGACGGGCTGAAGTATGTGCGTCATGCGGAAAATGCCTACGACCTCATCATCGTCGATTCGACGGACCCGTTTGGGCCGGGCGAGGGGCTGTTTACGAAGGAGTTTTACGGCAACTGCTATAAGGCCCTGCGTGAGGACGGCATCATGGTCAATCAGCATGAGAGCCCGTTTTATCAGCAGGATGCGTACGCGATGCAGCGCGCGCATAAACGCATTGTCGATTCGTTCCCGATAAGCCGCGTTTATCAGGCGCATATCCCGACGTATCCTTCGGGGCACTGGCTGTTTGGCTTTGCCTCGAAAAAACGCCATCCGGTCAGGGACGTCAACTGGGTGCGCTGGAACGCTCTCGGCCTTAAGACGCGCTATTACAACACACAGCTGCATGCCGGGGCTTTTGCCCTGCCGAACTATGTGGAGGAGATGTTAAGAGATGTTGAACCGGAAGCGTAATGTCGAGACGTTCCTCGGCTGCGAGAACGATTATGAAGAGAGCCGCATCGTGCTGTACGGCGCGCCATTTGACTCGACGACGTCGTACCGTCCGGGCACGCGCTTTGCGAGCCGCACGATGCGCGCGGAGTCGTACGGCCTTGAGACGTACAGTCCGTATCAGGACCTCGACCTCGAGGATGCGAAGGTCTTTGACGGCGGCGACCTTGAGCTCTGCTTTGGCGATACGGAAATGGCTCTGCGCGATATCGAAGCCTGTGCGCGCGATATCGTCGGGGATGGCAAGCTGCCATTTTTAATCGGCGGCGAGCACCTCGTGTCTCTGCCGGCCGTCCGCGCCGTCTACGAAAAATATCCCGACCTTGCGCTGATTCATTTTGACGCGCATACCGATTTGCGCGAGGAATATCTCGGCAACCGACTCTCGCACGCGACGGTCATCCGCCGCATCTGGGAGTTTCTTGGCGATGGCCGCATCCATCAGTTTGGCATCAGGAGCGGCGAACGTGCGGAATGGTATTGGTCGGCAGAAGGCCATACGCATATCCAGAAGTTCAGCTTTGCGGGACTTGACGAGACGATTGCAAGTCTCAAGGGCAGGCCCGTCTACCTCACGATTGACCTCGACGTGCTCGACCCTTCGTGTTTCCCGGGCACGGGGACGCCGGAGGCGGGCGGCGTGCGCTTTACGGACCTTCTTTCCGCGGCGCTGCGCGTCATCCGCGGCTGCCATATCGTCGGCTGCGACATGGTCGAGCTCTCACCGCCACTCGACCCGAGCGGCGCGTCGACGGCCACGGCCCTGAAGCTGCTGCGCGAAATGCTGCTCTGTTTGGAAAAACCGTATCTCTGACTGCAAAAACATCAGGGGTCCGTTTAAGATTTACATACATAACTACATTATTATCAGGAGGCCTTAATATGGGAAAAGCTTTAATCATCGGCTGCGGCGGCGTTGCGAGTGTCGCCATTCACAAATGCTGCCAGAATTCGGACGAGTTCAGCGAGATCATGATTGCCTCGCGTACAAAGTCGAAATGCGACGCGCTGAAGGAAAAACTCGAGGGCACGACGAAAACGAAAATCCAGACGGCTCAGATTGATGCCGACAATGTCGACGCACTCATCGCACTGATTAACGAATTTAAGCCTGACGTCGTCTTAAACCTCGCTTTGCCGTATCAGGACCTGCACATCATGGATGCCTGCCTCGCGACGAAGACGAATTACGTCGACACGGCAAACTACGAGCCGGAGGACACGGCGAAGTTCGAGTACAAATGGCAGTGGGCTTATCGTGAGCGCTACGAGAAGGCCGGCATCACGGCACTTTTGGGCTCAGGCTTTGACCCGGGCGTCACGGGCGTCTTTGCGGCCTATGCGCTCAAGCATCATTTTGACGAAATCAACTACATCGATATCCTCGACTGCAACGCCGGCGACCACGGCTATCCGTTTGCGACGAACTTCAATCCGGAAATCAACATCCGCGAAGTCTCGGCCAACGGCAGCTACTGGGAGGACGGCCACTGGGTCGAGACGAAGCCGATGGAAATCAAGCGCGTCTACAATTTCCCCGAAGTCGGACCGAAGGACATGTACCTGCTGCACCACGAAGAGCTCGAGAGCCTCGGTCTCAACATCCCGGGCATCAAGCGCATCCGCTTCTTTATGACGTTTGGTGAAAGCTATCTCAACCACCTCAAATGCCTCGAAGATGTCGGCATGACGTCGATTGAGCCGATTGAATTTGAGGGCAAGCAGATTGTCCCGCTGCAGTTTTTAAAGGCTGTGCTGCCTGACCCGGCGAGCCTCGGCCCGCGCACAAAGGGCAAGACGAATATCGGCTGCATCTTCCGCGGCAAGAAAGACGGCAAGGACAAGACGTACTATCTCTACAACGTCTGCGACCATCAGGAATGCTATAAGGAAGTCGGCTCGCAGGCCGTTTCGTACACGACGGGCGTGCCCGCGATGATTGGCGCGATGCTCATCATGAACGGTACGTGGAAGGGCCCCGGCGTCAAGAACATCGAAGAGTTCGACCCGGACCCGTTCATGGATGCCCTCAATAAATGGGGCCTGCCATGGAAGGAAAGCTTTCATCCGGAGCTCGTCGACTGATGGGCGCGCAGAAAACGTTACAGGAGCTTTACCGTCCGGAATGCCTCGAAGTGCCGACGCCGTCGTATGTCGTCGCGGAAGACCTCTTAGAGCACAACCTCGCTATCCTGCACGAGATTGAGGAGAGCACGGGCGCGCATGTGCTGCTTGCGCAGAAATGCTTCTCGATGTACCATTACTATCCGCTCATCGCGAAGTATCTCTCGGGCACGACAGCCAGCGGCCTCTATGAGGCAAAACTTGGTCATGAGGAAATGGGCAAAGAGAATCATGTGTTCTCGCCGGCGTATAAAGAGGAAGATTTTCCTGAGCTCGTGAAAATCTGCGACCATATCCTCTTCAATTCGTTTGCCCAGTGGGAAAAATTCGGCCCCGAGGCCGTGGCCAAAGGTGTTTCGTGCGGTCTGCGCATCAATCCCGAACGCTCGACACAGGAACACGCGATTTACGACCCGTGTGCCGAGGGCTCAAGGCTCGGCGTGCGGCTGCGCGATTTTGAGGAAGACAAGCTCGCAGGACTCGAGGGCCTGCACTTCCATACACTCTGCGAACAGGGCGCCGATGCCCTCGCGGTGACGCTTGAGGCCGTCGAAGAGAAATTCGGCAAATACCTTCCGCAGATGAAGTGGCTCAATTTTGGCGGCGGCCATCACATCACGCGGGAAGGCTACGATATTGCGCTCCTCAAGAAATGCATCCGCCATATGCAGGAGAACTACAATCTTACCATTTACATTGAGCCCGGCGAGGCCGTGGCGCTCAATGCCGGTTTCCTCGTCGCGACAGTGCTCGACATCCAGAAGAGCAGGGAAAGCGACGGCATTGCTATTCTCGATACTTCGGCGGCCTGCCATATGCCTGACGTCATCGAGATGCCGTACCGTCCGCCCGTTATCGGCAGCGGCGGGCCGCACGAAAAGGCCCATACGTACACCTTCGCGGGGCCGACGTGTCTGGCCGGCGATACGATTGGCACGTATTCGTTTGACGAAAAACTCGCTGTCGGCGGCCGCATTGTCTTTGGCGATATGGCCATCTACACGATAGTCAAGAACAACACCTTCAACGGCATGCCGCTGCCCGACATCATCGCGAGCAAAAAAGACGGCAGCTGGCAGACTGTCCGCCATTTTGGCTACGAAGATTTCAAGATGCGTCTGTAATTTCCCATAAAAAAAGCTCCCCATGACGGGGAGTTTTTTATTTGCGGATATGTTTCCATCCTAAATAAAGATGGCTGCCGAAGAAAAAGACCATGCCGATGAGGAAAATCCCTGCGGCCATGGGCGTGGTCACGCGCTGCCACGCGGCTTCTCCGTACGTCAGCGTGCCCGCCGCATTCATGAGCAGCAGAAAGAAAAAGGCCTTGAGTCTGTAGAGGCGCCGAATTTTGCCGAGACGCTGCAGGGCCAGCGTGAAAATCGAAAAGCCAAACGTCTGAATGATGGCGTAAGCGAAGACATGAGCGATTGTTAAGAGCATAAAATTTCCTTTTTATCTTGAAAATGAGAGATAGACCTGAGGCCATTGGAGCATAGCCATAAGGGAAGCTTCAGCCTGCTGCGCGGAGCGTTGGCTATGCCCCAATGGCCGCCTCGTTCGCACATATACACATGTCTGAAGGAAACAGATGATTCGCGGCGATTTGTCTCCATTATACGCTTTTTTCCTGCAGTTTGGCCAGAACTTTTTGGGCAAAGTCCGAAAAAACATTTTCTTCGATGAGATTCGGGATTTCTTTGAGATACAGGCGTCCCGAGAACGCGGTGTGCGGCAAAGGCACGAAAGCAGCAGCGGGCGGGCAGATGGGCCGATAGAGCGGGTCGGCGATGACGAGGTCCGCTGTCTTCAGCACGGGCACGAGCTCGGCTTCGTCGGTCAGCTGCAGGGTGTCATACGTGCAGATTTCGGCCTCGGTTTCCATCGGCACAATGACCGTGGGCAAAAAGCCGATTTTTTCTGCTAAGGCCGCGGCCAGCGACTCGGCAAAGACCGTCTCGCCAATCAGGAAAATTTTCTGAGGCTGCTTCGGCCTAGCGGCATTTGCTGAAAAAGATTTGCTGCGTTCTTTCGCGAAAGTTGGCTGTGCTGCCCGAGAGCAGGGTGATGCAGAAATAGGCAAAGCAGCGGCGCCGCAGACAGGGGAGAATTTCCCGCCGATGGGCAGACCGACTTTATACGGAACGCCGAGTTCCTGCTGCATTTTTCTTGCCGCACCGAGTCCGCCGTAACTCAGGACGAGACTGCAGTCGGCATCATAGGACGATAAAATCTCGTCAAAAGAACTGCCCATAGCCCAGCAGCTTTTTACCATATGGCCCTGACGTTCGAGCCATTTTTTGATGGAATCAACACTGCCGTTCATGGCAAAGTCAAGCGGCGTCGCGCCGAGCAAATTGATTTTAAGAGGAACTTCCTCCGTAAATGGAGGAGCCGCGGCAGGATTTTTTTTGCTGGCTCCATCCGTTCCGTTATCTTCATCGGGAAGGACCTTTTCTTTATGATTGCCCTGCTGCCGGCCGGCAAAGCCTGTCTGTTTTGCTTTTTGGCAGACAAAGTCCGCAATCTTTTCAAGTGCAAAAAATATGCCGCGCCCGTAGTAATGCATGCTGTTCGTCGGCAGCGTGAACGAGGGGATACCGGTCTTTTTTTCGATGATGCGGCAGAGGGCACGGCAGTCCGTCGCGATCATATGGGCAATCTGCGAGGGAATCAGGCAGATGAAACGCGGCTTTAGCTCGCGGGCGGCCGTGACGATATCGTCGACGAGTTTCCGGTCGTTGCCGAGAATCGCGTCCTGCTCCGTGAGGGCCGAGACGAAAATCAGGCTGTCCTCATGGAACCAGCGCGGCTCGTCGTGCGTCGTATACGTCGAATTGCAGCCCGAGGGGTCGTGGATGACGACCATGCCGCCGAGCTCATAAAGTGCCGAGCAGACGCCGAAGGTATCGGCCGAATACGTGGAGATGATGCTGGCAGTTTGTTTCATATGTTTCATAAGATACACGGCCCCCCAAGTCCCTTGCGGCTGACATTTGCTTCGATATCTTTAGGTTGCTGGTATGCAGCCATCATATCGAGGGCGAGTTTCTGCACGGCGGCAAAGCCCCAGCGCCCGCCGCTTTCGACGAGATTGACAAAATACGGCGTATTGTTGAAATAAGCGGCCTTCTGCCCGAGGGCCAGCAGAGCCGGTTTTCCGTCCTGCGGCGCGGCCGGCCTTTTGAGCACGCGCAAAAGAGGGGCCTTTGTCGGCCAGAGTTCGATATTGCCGTGGTGTTCCTTAAGCCAGTAAAAATCTTCTTCTTCCTCAGGGCTTACGGCATCGCTGTAGATTTTTGTGACGGCAAAGCCGTGCTCACACAAGAGCTTTGCAAGGCCAAACGGGCGGAACGTAAACGACAAATCGAGGGCCAGAGGCGTGCTGCCGATAAGAGCCCGTGCTTCCTGCAAAGTTTTTTCGGCTTTTGCCTGTTCGTGCGAAAAATCAGGGCAGGGCAGGCCGAGCTTTGCGGCCAGTTCTTTTAGGAGCGCTGCGATTTCTGTAAAGTCCCATGTCTGCGGCAGATAGAAAAAATCCTGCTGCAGGCGTTTTTTCATATCCTGTACGGCCGGTACGGAAAAGGGATTCGTATAAAGGTTGAGCCTTGAGGCGCCGAGTTTTTGAAATTCGTCGTAACTCTGACAGTCCGACATATCGCGTATAGCAAAACCGCCCGCCTGCAGGAGTTTCACGAAGTCACTGTCCCTGTCGGTCTTTAAATTGTTGCCGAAAATCGAGACCTGCTTTTCCTTTGGCAGCTCCGGCAGCAGGCGGCCGATGGCGCGGCGCAGGCGTTCTTCTGGCTTTAAGTGGCGCGTCTGGCGGATTGGGTCCATGAAGCATTCGGCAAACGCGATGTCAGGGAAACGCTTGCGAAGTGTCTGATAGACAAAGCGCAGATTGCAGCCGAGAAAATGATGGACGCAGGCCGGAAACAGCAGGATGGCACGCGGCCTGTAGGGCAGGCGCGCGAGAATGTCCGTGACGCCCTCGATGATCAGCATTTCGTTGTCGCGTCCCGTCAAGTCGTTCTCGTGCAGTTCAAGGGAAGAAAACCTTCCCATGAGCCCCATTTCAGCGGCCGTCAGCACGACGCCGCGCAGACAGCCCGAGGCGCAGATGAAAATCTGATGCGTCCCGGGAATCCGCATGCCCGTATGCACGATGTTCCACGTGCCGCGGCACGGCGCGGAGTACTCGAGGGCGTGCGGGAAGGGAGCAGGATACTCTGCCTCGCGCAGAAGAACGGAAACAGGCCCGGACGGCTCCGTTGCATCAGCAACTTGTGAAGTTGGCGGAAAAAGCCGCTTCAGCATGGTGACACCCCCTAGTCTTTTGGCAGCGAAAAAGCCTGCTTTGTGCCGTAGCGGTAGTAAGCGGAGCAGGCCCCTTCGCGCGAGACCATGCAGGCGCCGATTGGATGCTCCGGTTTGCAGATTTTGCCGTAGAGCGGGCAGTCCATCGGCTTGATATTCCCCTGCAGCACCTCGCCGCAGCGGCAGGCCGGATTGGCATGGCCCTCGATTTTTGGCAGCCTGAAATGTCTGCGGGCATCGAAGGCCGCGTATTTTTCGCGCAGCTGCAGGCCGCTCTTTTTGAGCACGCCGAGGCCGCGCCATTCGGAGTCGCAGGGCTCCAAGTATTCTTCGATAAGCGCGCAGGCCGCTGGATTGCCCTCAGGCCTTACGACGCGCGGATAGCAGTTGACGAAAAACGGCTTTCCCTGCCGGCTTTTTTCGATAATGACCGCGATGGCCGTCAAAAGCTCGCTGGCCGTAAAGCCCGTGACGACGCCGGAAATTCCTTGTTTTGTGAGCTCTTCCGGAAGTTTTGTGCCCGTAATTGCGCAGACATGGCCGGGGTAGAGATAGGCGTCCGTGTGGCTCGCCATGGCCTTGTAGGCGGCCGGCATGGTCTTGTTGGCCGTGAGCAGGGAAAAATTCTTGAGACCGAGTTTTGCCGCGCGTTTGACGGCGAGGCACGAAATCGGCGTGGTCGTCTCAAAGCCCACGGCGAGGAAGACGATTTCTTCCTCGGGATGCTCCGCCGCATATGTCACGGCATCGAGCGGCGTGTAGACGATTTGGACCTTGCCGCCTTGGCTGCGCGCATCGTAGAGATTGCCCTTTGTGCCCGGCACGCGCATGAGGTCGCCAAATGTGCAGATGACGGCTTTTTTCTCCAAAGCGAGAAAAATCGCCTCATCGATATAGGAAACCGGCGTCACGCAGACGGGGCAGCCCGGCCCTGAAATCAGCTCAATATTTTGGGGCAGCAGGCTGCGGATGCCGAGCCGGAATATTTCATGCGTATGCGTGCCGCAGACTTCCATAATGCGGATTTTCGGGCCCTGATAATTTTTTATGATGGCAAGCGCCCGCTGGGCAGCGTCTTTTTTCATCCGTCTATTTCCTCCTGCTCATCAAGACCCTGCAGCAGAGTATTCGTTTCTTCTTCATCATCGGCCGTGATTTTGGCGATGGCGAGACCTGCATGAACCATGACGTAGTCGCCGGGGTCGATATCCGTTAGGAGTTCGGCCGAGACTTCGCGGCGCGCGCCCGAGGCATCGACGAGGGCCATGCCGTCTTTGAGACTCACGACTTTAGCTGGCAATCCGACACACATGATAAGACTTCCTTCCTAAATATATAAAACAAATTGATCTCACGATTTGGCCTGCTTCTGCAGCGCATACATGGCATAGGCTGCCTGTCCGACACAGATGCCGCCGTCATTGGGCGGCATCAGGCTGTGCTGCAGGACCGTAAAGCCCGCCTGCTGCAGACGCTCTTTGACAAGGCGCAGCAAGAGGAGATTCTGGAAGACGCCGCCGCTTAGGGCCGCCGCATGGCAGCCGGAAATTGCGCGCGCACGCTCGCAGCCAGAGAGAATCTCTTCAGCAAGAGCTGCATGAAAGAGATAGGCAAGCATTTTGGGGGCTTCTCCCTGCCGACGCAGCCGGTAGAGCTCCGCAAAAAGGGCGTCGTTCGGCAGCAGGAAGCGGCCGTCGGCGGCTTTTTTGAGCTTTTTAGCAGGGCTTTCCTCCGCATTTATGGGCTTTGCAAAATCCGCGAGACCATGAAGTTCTTCAAAAAGTTCTTCAATAGGAGATTTTCCGGCGTCAAACTGCTCTTTTTCCCAGCTTTCCGCGGCAAACTGCAGGGCCATCGAGGCTTCGCCCTCAAATGTCGACCGGCGGCGAAGGCCTAAAAGCGCGCTGACGCCGTCAAACAGGCGGCCGGCACTCGTCGATTCGATGCAGTTGACATTTTTTTCGAGCATGAAGGACTGGGCCTTAAATTCCTGCTCGCTGCAGAGGCCAAGTTCCTGCACAATTTTCTGCCATTCTGCATGGCTGCGGCCGTTTTTGAGCAGGGAGACGGCGATGCGCCAGCCCTCGCGCGAGGATTTGTCGCCGCCCGCCTGCATGAACGGCATGATGGAGCCGAGTCTTTTGAAGCCCTCGTAACCGGCAAGCAGAAATTCGCCTCCCCAGATTGTGCCCTCCGTGCCGTAGCCCGTGCCGTCAAACGAAACGCCGATGACGGGCTCCTGCCAGTCGTTTTCGGCCATACACGAGAGAATATGCGCGTAGTGATGCTGGATTTTGAGGAGCGGCACATTTGTTTTTTCGGCAAGTTCTGCGGCTACCGTCGTTGTATTGTAGCGCGGGTGCAGGTCGCAGGCGATGACTTCGGGCTGATTCTCGAGCAGCGACTCCATGAGCCCGACAGAATCTTTGAGAGCCAGCACCGTGCGCAGGTCGCTCATATCGCCGATGTAGGGCGAGGGATAAAATAGGTGATTGCTCGCGAGGCAGAACGTGTTCTTGAGTTCGCCGCCGATGCCAAGCACCTGACCTTTTAAGGGTGCACTGAGCAAAAAAGGCAGCGGGGCAAAGCCGCGGCTGCGGCGGATCATGTAAGGTTTCCCTTCGAACCAGTCCATGACGGAATCATCGGCGCGCAGCCGGATCCGGCGGTTGTGCGAGAGGATGCAGTCGCACATGGGCAGGAGCGTTTCTGCGGCCTCGCGGTCGTTATGGCAGATTGGCGCGCCCGAGGGATTGCCGCTCGTCATGACAAGCATGGCGGGCATCTCAACATCGTCCTGACCCGGAAAATCGAATAACAGCATTTGGACAGGGGCATAGGGCAGCATGACGCCGACTTTTGGATTATCGGGGGCGACACTGGGGGCCAGAGGACTGTCCTCTTTTCTTCGCAGCAGCAGAATGGGCTTCTGGTGGCCCGTCATCATTTCTTCTTCGCCGTCTTCCACCTCGCAGGCTGCACGCACGGCGTCCATATCGTGCATCATGACGGCAAAGGGCTTCTGCGGGCGGTGTTTGAGCGCGCGCAGGCGGCTGACGGCCTCTTCGTTCGTGGCGTCGCAGCAGAGATGGAAGCCGCCGATGCCCTTAATGGCCGCGATGCCGCCTCCCGCAATCGTGCGGCGCGTCTCCGTGATGGCCTCTTTGCCGCGCACGTCCTCACGTCCCAAAAGATAAACTTCAGGCCCGCAGCTGTTGCAGCAGACGGGCTGGGCATCGTAGCGGCGGCTCTCCGGCGTCACATATTCCTCATGACATTTTTCGCACATCGGGAATTCGCGCATACTCGTGCGTTCGCGGTCATACGGCATGGCCTCGAGGATGGTCAGGCGCGGACCGCAGGCCGTACAGTTGATGAAAGGATGCAGATAGCGGCGGTCGTGCGGGTCATAGAGCTCTTTGCGGCATTTATCGCAGGTCGCGATGTCGGGCGAGACAAAGATATCGCCGCGTTCCTTGGCACTTTCGATGATTTCAAAGGAAGAAAATGGCTCCGCAGCAGGAATTTTTTTCGCATCGATTTTCAAGATGGCCGCGCGTTCCGGTGCTTCTGTGCGCAGTCCCTGCTGAAAGGCCCGCAGATTTTCCTCTGTGCCCTCGGCAAAGACTTCGACATAAGGCCCCTTGTTGCAGACGCTGCCCAAAATTTCATGAGCGGCGGCCAGTCTGCTGACAAACGGCCGGAAGCCGACGCCCTGAACGATGCCGTAAATCTTGATTTGTAAGCGTGATAGACGTGACATAAGAATTTCCTCATATATATTTATGCTTTTAGGCTGATTTATTCGTAATGGCCCGAAAGGGCAAAATGCGGCAGTTTGATGAATGTTCCTGTAAATTCAGGCGGCAGCGCGCGCCGCAGAATTTTGTCGCCGAGCACGATAGCCTCGGGACGCGCCTGAAGATAAGCAAAAAAGTCGCGCTCCCCCTTAAAATGGCAGTCGCCATTTTCCTGCAGCTGTTTGTCCATGGCAAAGAAACTGCCGACATGGACGCAGGTGTCATCGTATCCCAGTTCCGCAAGTATCGCCCTGCGAAGATTATTGGCCAAAATCTGCTGCTGGACAATCAGGATGGAAATAGACTTTTGGGGCTGCGCTTTCACGGCATCCCTGACTTTCTGCAGGATATCATGGCAAAAATCCTGCAGAAAACGGCGGGGAAGTTCGGTTTCGATGGGAATATCGCATCTTCGCTGCAGGAAGCGGGCGGCTTTGAGGCCGCTCGGCGAAACAACCATGACTTTCTGCAGGCTGCCTGCCTGACAAAAATCAGCGAGCCGGTCGAAAAAGACGGCCTTGCTGCCTGTTTTTTCGGCTGCGGCCGTCACCGCAGCGCGCAGGGATTTTTCGGCAGCGGGCGAAAAGTCAAGCGGCGTCAGGCCGAGCACGCCGACTTTGTCCGGCTGACTTTTTTCATCATGCTGCTCTTCGCCGCCCTGCCTTTTGCCGGACTGCAGCGTATTTACTCTATTTACTTTGTCAGCAGACGGCGTGGCAAATTTTTTGAGCAGGGACAAATAGGCCTTGCCCGCGCCTTCATCGTAAAGATGTGTGCCGTCGGTCTCGGCCGCGATGGCCGGCAGCCCTGTTTTGTTCTCAATCATGCGGCAGAGCGCGCGAAAGTCCGTGGCGATGACGGCCGGCACCGGCGTACTGACAAGGCCGACGAATTTCGCAGGGATTTTTTCAGCGGCATCTGCGATTTTCTCAACAAGTTTATCGTCGCGGCCCATGATGGCATCCATATCGCGCAGGCCGGCACTGAAGACAGCAGGGACATTTTGCCGGTGCGGATATTTTGCTGCTGGATAACGCTTTTCTAAATCTTCCCTTTGCCAGCGTGGCTCATCAAAGCCGCAGATATTGCCGGCGCAGCCGCCCGCGTCGACGATGACGGTAAGGCCGCCGAGCGGGAAAAGCACCGAAGCGGCACCGGCAGTATCGGGAGCAAAGGGAGGCAGGGCAAGGGAAAGGCCGGCAGGCAGTTTCTCATTTTTTTCCGCTGCCTCTGTTTCTTTGGCGAGAATTTTTGCGAGAAACACGGCCTGTGAATATGAGGCAGTTTCAGCCGCTGCATCCTGTTTCTCTCGGCAGCCGTCCGTAACCGGACGCTTTGCGTCAGTCAGGCTGTCTTTGATTAGCAGCGGGACTGCAGCGTCATGGTCCATGGCTTTGGTCATGGCGTGGAAAAGACTTTCCACGGCCTGATAGCCAAAGGGCTGCACGAGCTCATTCCAAGGCAGTTTTTGGGCCTGCGGATGATATGTGCAGGCATCGGCGCCGAGTGCGAGCGTCACGGACGTATCTTCCTCATAATAAAGAATCGTGGGCTCGAGATTCGAGTAGATGCGCGTAGCGGGCGAGAGCTCTGCCAGTCTCTTGATATAGAAAGAATCGGCCGCGGACGGCAGGGCAAAGATTTCGCGGACCGTCAGACCACAGCGGACAAAAGCCAGCGCGAGTTCAAAGGGATTGGCATTTACGCGGCTGCCGATGGCGATAACGGCATCATCATGCTGCTGGCAAAAATCATGAACGGCAGCTTCTGCCCTTTGCCGGCAGTCAGCCAGAGCCGTCAGGGCAGGAGAAGCCCCGATAATCTTACTGAGGGCCTGATACTGCCGGCTAATCTTGTCGATTTCATAAAGGCGCTGCAGGCGGATGGAGGGGATACCGAGACGCTTTTCAAGCTGCAGGGCAGCAGAAGACGCTTCTTCTGACAGCACAAGGTTGAAATTGGCCGCGGCGAGCTCCTGAAAGTCTGCGTAAGCATGGCAGCTGGCAAGTTCCCCGATTTTCCGGATGCCGGCCTGCCGCAGGAAGGCGCGGAGCTCCGAGTTTTCCGCGACAGGCGAGAAAAAGCCCATGAGATTGGCCTGAGCAGGCCTTTTTTTGCGTGGCTCCAGGAGACCGTAAATCGTCTCGCGCACGGCAATCATCGGCGGCCGGATGCTCTCGCGCGTCAGGGCGTACATATAGCAGGGCCGCACGGGCAGCCCCGCAGTTTTTTCCGCCTTACGGCAGACGCGCTCCATATCCGTACCGAGAAGGGCATCGACGCAGGTCAGGCATATCAGGACGACGGAAGGCACTTCTTCGCGGCTTTCCGCAAAAGCCCTGACGGCTGCAGGAATTTTCGCGAGATGGCGGCCCGTGACGATGTCGTTTTCGTCGAGCTCGAGATAGGCGAAGCGTTCGCCGTAATGTCCTTCGCCCTGAAGAGCCGCCGTATTGCGGCCGCAGCAGGCAGGGGAGACGAGCAGCATGATGCTGCCGGGGATGGTGAGGCCCGCGCGCTTGACGCCAAAGCCCTGCGCGCCGGGCGAGTTGAAGTCAATCGCGGCCGGCGTGTTGCAGATGAGGTGCCTATCTGTGCGCAGCTCGTCCGGCAGGCCGGCACTGCCTTTTGCCGCCATGCGGGCGGCGAGTTCTTTTATGGGGATACTGTAGGCTTCTGGCATAAGCGCTCCTTTCTTCCCTTTCTGTCCTGTCTTTCTTGTCTTTCTTGTCTTTCCTGCTTGTCCTGCTCTGGCTGGCAGAATTTAAAACGTGATGCAGCGCCGTCTAAAATTTCAGCTGTTTTCGGGATCTGCAAGAATTTTTTTAGCCAGCGCGAAAAATTCCTGACTGACCGCGTCCTCAGGGTTATCTTCCACGACGGTTTTGCCGCGTTCCTCGGCGTTGCTGATGGCGTCGCTGCGCGGGATGTCCGCGAGGATGGGAATGCGGTGCTTTTCGGCAAAAGCCTGTACTTTTTCTTCTTCATGCGGGACATTGCGTCGGTTCAGGAGGATGCCGCGGACTTTGGCGTAGCCGCGGTCGGCAAAATTCTCAACGGCCGTGGCGATGTTATTGGCCGCGTAAAGCGCCATTTTTTCGCCGGACGTCACGATCAGGACATCTTCGGCATAGCCCTCGCGGATCGGCGCGGCAAAACCGCCGCAGACGACATCGCCGAGAACGTCGTAGAGCACGACATCGGGCTGTTCCTGCTCAAAGAGCTCGAGGTCTTCAAGCAGATTGAACGTCGCAATAATGCCGCGCCCCGCGCAGCCAAGCCCCGGCGTCGGTCCGCCCGTCTCAAGGCAGAGCACGCCGCCAAAACCGCGCGCCGAAATAGCCGCGAGGTCTGAAGGCTCTTCATCAAATTCGCGCATATAGCCCATGACCGACTGCAAGGATTTGCCGCCAAGCAGATTGATCGTTGAATCTGCCTTCGGGTCACAGCCAATCTGGATGACTTTTTTCCCCATGACAGCCAGCGCCGCCGCCAGATTGCTCGTCAGCGTCGACTTGCCGATGCCGCCCTTTCCATACACCGCAATTTTCCGCATAAAATCCCTCCTAAAAATACACTACCTTCTATTATAAAGGGGAAGGGAAGTTCTTTCAAACATGTGTACAGATTTTTAGTTTGCGGGATGAGGTGAGTGGAAGCGAGGCGCCAGCGGGGCCTGCCTGACGCTGCGCGTGGCCGGTGGCTAAATTTATTTTTTGTCTTTTATGGTATCCTTACGAAAGAGCTAAACGCTCTTCGTTTGGACGACGCTCTTTCGCAAGGGTTCTGGCGGACAAAAAATAAATTCTTCACGCCAGCGGTCAAAGCTCCGCTTACAGGCAGGCCCCACTGGCTTACGTCGTGTTGCTTCATTGTTCAGCCGTATCTTGACAGGTATTTTCGAGGAACGAGCTCTGCCCTCGCTGCGAAGCAGCTTAGGGCAGGGAGCGAAGTTCTACTCTGTTTTGGCAAAGAGCAATGATGTCAACAGATCAAAACAAAGAAGCGCACAGGGGAGAAAGTCCGCCTGCCCGCGAGCAAAAAGAAACTGGGGGCGGGGGAATGTTTTTCGCCTGCAGGCGCGCAGTGACTGCCCGCAGGGCTGAGCCCCAAGAAAATCCTGCTAAAACCCGCGATGTCAGAACGCCGCGGCAGGCGGCGAACTTTCTTCAAAGTCAATCTCCAAAGTGGGGCTCATTTAACGGAGCGGCGAAGCCGAAAAACATTTCCCCGCCCCACGCTACGATGTGCGTAAAATGCATGTAACCCTGTAACATCTTTTTTGCTCACAAAAAAGGCTTTTCCCATATCATGACGAAATAAAAAATAGAAACAAGAATTTTACAGGAAGGGAGCCTTCTCTTATGAATATTGCTGTCGTCAATTCCTTTATGAACGATGCCCATCGCGAAAAAATCCGGCAGGCCGCGGCCGAGCATCAGATAAATGTGGCCTTCTACACCTCAAATGAAGAAGCCCTGCCGCATATGGCCGATGTCGACATCATCTACGCTGCCGCGACGGGCGGCGGCCATAAGCTTGCCTTGGCCGCGCCTCATCTCAAATGGTTCTGCAGCGTTTCCGCGGGCGTCGACCCCGTGCTCAAGCCCGGCGTGCTGCCCGAAGGGTGTCTCTTGTCAAATTCTTCGGGTGCGTACGGCGTGACGATTGCCGAGCATCTCGTCATGGTGACGCTGATGCTTCTGCGCCGTTATCCGGAATACGATGAAATGATTCGCCGCCATGAGTGGCGCAACGACCTGCCGCTGCGTTCCATCAAGGGCAGCCGCATCACGATTGTCGGCACAGGGGACCTCGGCACGCGCTACGCGGAGCGCATTCAGTCGTTCCAGCCTGCCGCCATCATCGGCGTGAGCCGCACGGGCCGCAAGCGCAGCCCTGTTTACGATGAAGTCGTCAAACAGGATGAGCTTGAAACGTATCTGCCGAAGACCGACATCCTCGTGCTCTGCCTGCCGGGCACGAAGGAGACGAACAATATGATTTCGCGTGAACGTCTGGCCCTGCTGCCGAAGGATGCCTTTGTCATCAACGTGGGCCGCGGCAATTCGCTTGACCAGAACGCCCTTGTTGAAGCCCTTAATGCTGACAAACTTGCCGGCGCCGCCCTCGATGTTATGGTCAAGGAGCCAATTCCGGAAGGGGACCCGCTTTGGACAGCCAAAAACGTCATTCTGACGCCGCACTGCTCGGGCAAGATGACGCTTGCCTACACGCGCGACAAGACGGTGGCGATGTTCTGCGAGGACCTCGAGCATTTTGTCAAGCAGGAGCCGCTTGCCCACGAAGTCAAGCGCAGTCTCGGCTATTAATATGACGATATTGAGGCTCTTGGTTGTTTTCCTTCTATATTATTACCGCGTATTTTTTTAAAAGGACCGCGTCAGAAAAGGGGATGCGGTCCTTTTTCTTTGCATCCCCCTGATGAAAATGATATAATTGATATCGTATATCCAAATATCCAAATCCATTCTATAAATTTGGCCGTGCTTTTTCACGGCATCAAAGGGGTTGGCTTCATTGACGCAAACGCAGTTTGACAAACGCAACATCACGATGATGATGGACTTTTACGAATTGACCATGGCCAATGGTTATTTCGCGGATCATGATAAGGATGTTCAGGTAGCTTTTGATGTGTTCTACCGTCAGAATCCGGATGAAGGCGGTTTTGCCATTTTCGCCGGGCTCGAGCAGGTCATTGAATACGTTGAGAATATGGAATTCACGGATGAAGACGTGGAATATTTCCGCCAGCAGCATATGTTCTCGGAAGAATTCCTCACATATCTCCGGAACTTCCACTTCAAGGGCGATATCTACGCACTGCCGGAGGGCACGGTCATGTATCCGAATGAGCCAATCCTGACGGTTGTGGCGCCGCTCATCGATGCCCAGCTCGTCGAAACGGCCATTCTCGCGCAGATCAATCATCAGTCGCTGATTGCCACGAAGGCACGCCGCATCTGCAAGGCAGCGGCAGGCCGCGCAGTTTCGGACTTCGGCGCCCGCCGTGCGCACAACATGGATGCCGCGACGTACGGTGCCCGCGCTGCCTACATCGGCGGCGTCGTCGGCACGGCTACGTGCTCCGCTGGCCAGATGTTCGGCATTCCGATTTCGGGCACGATGGCACACAGCTGGGTCATGTTCTACGGCGATGAGTATGAAGCCTTCAAAAAATACGCCGTGACGTATCCGGATGCGACGATTCTGCTCGTCGACACATACGATGTCATCCATTCGGGTATCCCGAATGCCATCCGCGTGGCTCATGAAGTCCTCGAGCCGATGGGCAAACGCCTCCTTGGCATCCGCATCGACTCGGGCGACCTCGCGTACCTCTCGAAGCGCGTGCGCAAGATGCTTGATGATGCCGGCCTGCCGGACTGCAAGATTGTCGTTTCGAACAGCCTTGACGAATTCACGGTCAGCTCGCTCTTCAATCAGGGTGCCTGCATCGATTCGTTCGGCATCGGCGAACGCCTGATCACGGCGAAGTCGGAGCCGGTCTTCGGCGCCGTCTACAAGCTCGCAGCCGTCGGCGTGGACGACCACTTTGAGCCGCGCATCAAGGTTTCGGAGAACGTCGAGAAAATCACGAATCCGGGCCTCAAGGACCTCTACCGCGTTTACGATGAGAACGGCCATGCCGTGGCCGACCTCATCGCCAACTGCGGCGAGAGCATCGACGGCACGGAGCCGTTCCGTTACGTCGACCCACAGAAACCGTGGAAGAACCGCTCGTTTGAGAACTGCACATTCAAGAACCTGCGCAAATGCTATGTCCGTCAGGGCAAACGCACGGAAGAGCTGCCGAAGCTCGCCGACATCCGCGACTACGTCAAACAGCAGCTCGACCATGAGATTTGGGAAGAGGAACAGCGCTTTGAGAATCCGCACCGCCATTATCTCGATATGACGCCGGATTACTATGAGCTCAAGATGGACCTTCTGACAAAGACGCGCCGCGCTCACGGCTGATGAGCTGAGAGGAACACGTCATGATCAAAGGAACGACTAAAAATCTCGGCGTCATGGGCTGGCCCATCGCGCATTCCCTGTCGCCGGTGCTGCAGAATGCGGCCATCGAAAAGGCAGGGCTTGATTACGTCTACATCTCGCTTCCCGTGCCGCCGGAAAAACTCAAAGAGGCTGTAGCTGGCCTCAGGGCCATGAACTTTACGGGATGGAATGTTACAATTCCGCATAAGCAGGCCATCATGGCTGAACTCGACGAAGTGGCTGAGGATGCCCGCATCATCGGCGCCGTCAATACCGTCGTGAACCGCGAGGGCCATTTGATGGGCTGTAATACGGATTATATCGGTTTTATGCAGCCGCTTGAGGAGCAGGGCTTTGACCCGAAAGGCAAAGAAGTCACGCTTTTAGGCGCGGGCGGCGCGGCGCGTGCCGTCATCTTTGGCCTGCTGCGCGCCAAGGCCGGACGCATCACGCTCGGCGTGCGCAATCCGCAGAAGGCTGAAAAACTTGCCAAGGAATTTTCGGCGTACGGTGATATCCGCGTGCTGCATTGGGAAGATACAGCATTCCGGGAGCATTTAGCCGCAACGGATTTGCTCGTCAATACCACGCCGCTCGGCATGTACCCGAAGGTCGAGGGCATGGCACCGGTCGACTGGGAGAAACTCAAAAAGACGGCCCTTGTCTACGACATTATCTACACGCCGGCCGTGACGCGTTTTCTGCGCGAAGCAAAGGAGCATGGCCATATCGTCATCAATGGCGAAGGCATGCTCGCAGGGCAGGGGGCCGCGTCTTTCAAGCTCTGGACCGGCGTACAGCCTGACCTCGCGCTGATGAAACAGGCCCTGCGTGCGGAACTTGCCGAGCGCCAAAAATAAAAATAAAGATAAGAAAGTTGAGGATTTTATTTGACTGCAATCACCTATGAACTCGTGAAAAAAGACGAGCGCACGGGGGCGCGTGCCGGCATCATCCATACGCCGCACGGCAGCTTCCCCACGCCAATCTTCATGCCAGTCGGCACGCAGGCATCTGTCAAGGGTGTCTCGCCCGATGAGCTCAAGGACCTCGGGGCAGGCATCATCCTGTCGAATACGTATCACCTTTTCCTGCGTCCGGGCATGGACCTCATCCGCGAGGCCGGCGGCCTGCATAAATTCATGCACTGGGACCGCGCCATACTCACGGACAGCGGCGGCTTTCAGGTCTTCAGTCTCGGCGATTTGCGCAAAATCACCGAAGAGGGCGTGACCTTCCGCTCGCATATCGACGGCTCGAAGAAATTCCTTTCGCCGGAAGTCTCGATGGAAGTGCAGATGGCCCTGGGCTCGGACATCGTCATGGCCTTTGACGAATGCGTGCCGTATCCGGCCGATTACGACTATGCAAAAAAATCGACGGAGCGCACGATCCGCTGGCTGGAGCGCTGCAAGAAGACCATGACGGCCCCCAATCAGGGCCTGTTTGGCATCGTGCAGGGCGGCATGCACAAGAACCTGCGCGAGTGGAGCGCCAGGGAAACCGTCGCCATGGACCTGCCGGGCTATGCCGTCGGCGGCCTGTCGGTCGGTGAACCGAAGGAGCTCATGTATGAGATGCTCGAATATTCGACTTCGCTTCTGCCGGAAAACAAGCCGCGCTACCTCATGGGCGTGGGCACGCCGGACTGCCTTGTCGAAGGCGTGCAGCGCGGCATCGACATGTTCGACTGCGTCTACCCGACGCGCGTCGCGCGCAACGGCATGGCCATGACTTGGACGGGAAGACTCGTCATGAAGAACGCCCAGTTCACGCACGACCATCATGTGCTCGAAGAGGGCTGCGGCTGCTACGCCTGCCGCAACGGCTACACGCGCGCCTACATCCGCCATCTCGTCCGGGCTGGTGAGATTTTCGGCCTGCGCCTGCTGTCACTGCACAATCTTTACTTCCTGCAGGAATTCATGCGCCGCATGCGTCAGGCGATTCTCGAAGACCGCTTCACGGAGTTCCGTGCGGATTTCTTCAATAATTACCAGATGCACGGCAAGCAGTAAATTCGTTCATCGTTCATTCGTTTCCATATATTATGTAGATTTTAAATTTTAGAAGGAGTGTTTTTATGAGTCCGGAAGTACTCGGGACCTGGGGTCCTATCGTCGTCATGATCGCGATTTTCTATTTTCTGCTGTACCGTCCGCAGAAAAACCAGCAGAAACGCCGCAAGAGCATGCTGGACAGCCTCAAAAAAGGCGATCAGGTCATCACGATTGGCGGCATCTACGGCACGATTGAAGAGCTCGGTGAAAAATCGCTGAAACTCAAGATTGCCGATGGCGTCGTCATCGAAGTCGTGCGCTCGAGCGTCAACGCCAACGTCACAAAGCAGGAGGCTGCCTGATGGGCCAGGCTTCATACGAAGAGCAGGTTCATAAGGAAAAACTCGCTGCTAAAAAAGAACTGCGCAAAAAAATGGTGGCTTTCCGCCGCAGCCTGACAAAGGAGCAGCGCGCAGAAAAGAGCAGGGCCATTCTCCAGAGGTTTTACGAAGAGCCGGCTTTCCAAAAAGCGAAAACCATCTTTGCCTATGCCTCGATGCCGGATGAAGTTCAGCTTTACGACCTCCTGCGCGAAGCCCTGAAACAGGGCAAGCGCGTCGGCCTGCCGCTGATTACGGGCAGGGGTCTGATGGAAGTCGTCAATCTGCCCTCTTTAGATGCTCTCGTTGCAGGCGAGTTCGGCATCCTGACGGTAAAAAAGGAGCTGCAGGAAATCATCCCTGGCTCCGATATTGACCTCATCATTGTGCCGGGCGCGGCTTTTTCCGAGAGGGGAGACCGCCTGGGCCTTGGCGGCGGCTACTACGACCGCTACCTCAGTGATAAAGCACCGCAGGCTTTTCGTGCAGCCCTGACCTTTGACGGCCAGATCACGGCGCAGGTGCCCACGGAGGCACATGATGCCAAAGTCAATCTGATCCTGACGGAAACGCGTCGGATTGAACCATAAATAGACCACGTAGAAAGGGTTGTGAAACGTTGAGAAAGAATAGTCTCATCAAACTCATTGTCTGCATCGTGGCGATCGTCGCTATTTTCCTTGCTTTTGTCAAGCCGCTGGCCAATTCCATCCGCCAGGGCCTTGACCTGCAGGGCGGCACGCATGTCGTGCTCGAAGCCGTCGATACGGATGCAGCAAAAGTCAACGATGATGCGATGAACCGTGTCGTCACGATCATGGAGAAGCGTGTCAACGCACTCGGCCTCACCGAGCCGATCATCCAGCGTGAGGGCGAACGCCGCGTCATCATCGAGCTGCCGGGCGTCAAGGACCCGGATGCCGCCATCAAGACCATCGGCAAGACGGCCATGCTCGAATTCAAGGACGAGGATGGCAATACGGTGCTCACGGGTACCGACCTCAAGGACGCTCAGGCTGCGACGAATCAGCAGAACGGCCAGAACGTCGTCAACCTCGAATTCACCGATGAAGGCGCGAAGAAATTCGCCGACCTCACGACAAAGAATGTTGGCCGTACGATTGCCATCCTGCTCGATGGCGAAGTGCTGACGGCTCCGAACGTCCGCGAGCCGATTCTCGGCGGCAAGGCTGAAATTTCCGGCCAGAAGACGCTCGAAGAGGCCCAGAACCTCGCTGTCGTCCTCCGGAGCGGTGCATTGCCAGTAAAAGTCAACATCATCGAGACGCGCACGGTCGGCCCGACGCTCGGCCAGGATTCTAAGGATAAATCGGAATTCGCCTTTGCTGTCGGCCTCGGCGCCGTCCTGCTGTTCATGATTCTCTTTTACCGCATGTCGGGCTTCATCGCCGATATCGCGCTGATGGCTTACACCATTATGCTGCTTGGCCTGCTGTACCTCCTCGATGCTACGCTGACGCTGCCTGGCGTCGCCGGTATCATCCTGTCCATTGGTATGGCCGTCGATGCGAACGTCCTGATTTTCGAGCACTTCAAGGAAGAATATCAAATTCAGGGCAAGACACTGCGCCTTTCGATGGAATCGGGCTTCAAGCGTGCGTTCACGACAATTTTTGACTCGAACATCACGACCATCATCGCCGCCGCCGTCCTGTTCTTCCTCGGCACCGGCACGATCCGCGGTTTCGCCATCACGCTGGGCCTTGGTACTGTGCTCTCGATGTTCACGGCTATCACGCTGACGCATTACATGCTCAAGCTCATGGTTGACTCGAAGATCTTCGAGAATCCAAAAGCTTATGGTGTCACGGGCTTCATGCTCTGGAAAAAGGAGGATCTGAAGAAGAATGCCTAAATTTGATATTGCAGGCCATCGGAAAATCTGGTTCCTCATTTCCGCGCTGATCATCATCCCAGGAATCATCTGCATGTTCGTCCGCGGTTTTAACTTCGGCATCGATTTCACCGGCGGCACGATCATCGACCTCAAATTCGATCAGCCGGTCGCCATTTCGCAGGTTCGCACAAGCCTTGCCAAATACGACCTCGATGACGCGACGATTCAGCTTTCCGGCGCGCAGTCGGATGTCAAGGAATCCGAAGACGTTATGATCCGCACGAAGGACCTCGAAGAGGACCAGCGCAAGGAAGTCATGGCCACACTCAAGAGCGACCTCGGCGATTACAAAGTGCTGCGTGAAGAAAAAGTCGGCGCCACAATCGGCGGCGAGCTCATCACGAACGCGCTTCTTGCCCTTGTCGTTTCGTGGGCCCTCATCATCCTCTACGTTGCGTACCGCTTTGAGCTCCGCTTCGGCATCGCGGCCGTGCTCGCGCTGATTCACGATATCCTCATCGTGCTCGCGGTGTTCTCGCTGACGCAGCGCCAGATTGATTCCTCATTCATTGCGGCCCTTTTGACCATCGTCGGTTATTCCATCAACGATACCATCGTCATTTTCGACCGCATCCGCGAGAACCTCAAGCTGCATTTCCGTCGCGGCGGCGACGTCAACCAGCTCGTCAACCGCAGTATTTATCAGACGCTGACGCGTTCTCTCTACACGGTCTTCACGGTTCTCTTCACGACCGCTTCGCTTTATTTCTTCGGCGGCGACACGACAAAGGACTTTGCCTTTGCCCTGCTCGTCGGTTTCTCCGTCGGCTGCTATTCGTCTATTTTCATCGCCAGCCCGCTCTGGATCATCTTCCGCAACTGGGGGGAAAAGAGAAAACATCAGCCGAAGCCGGAAGCTGCGGCCTGAGACTGCCTGTTCACAAGATTTTTAAAAGCTGCTGCCCTATGGCGGCGGCTTTTTTGTTTTCTTTTTTCATTTTGCCGTCCCGAAAAAGAGGAGAAGTCTGTCCTGCGAAAGAATCTTATTGCATCGAACGTCTATTTCTTGTATGATGGAAATAGGTATACAATAAAGAAGGAAAAACGATATTGATGTATAAAAAGTGGAATTTATATGAGCCCGTGCCGGAGCTTGGGACTTTTGCCGAAAGCATCGGCCGGGACAAGACGCTCGCGGCCCTGCTCTGGCACCGCGGCATCCGCACGCGCGAAGAAGCTGACGTGTTTCTGCATCCGGAAAAGCAGCCATACGTTGACCCGTTCCTGATGCGTGATATGGATAAAGCGGCATCACGCATCGAAAAAGCGCTGCGTGACGGCGAAAAAATCACGGTCTACGGCGATTACGATGTCGACGGCATGACGGCGACGTCTCTTCTCGTGCGTGCCTTAAGGCTCTGGGGCGCGAATGCTGACTTTTACATTCCGGACCGCATGACGGAAGGCTATGGCCTGAACCGCAGGGCTCTGGAAGAGCTCGCAGGGAAGACCGACCTTTTAATCACGGTCGACTGCGGCATTGCCTCGGTCGACGATGTCGCGGCCGTTACAGAGAACGGAAGTCTCGATATCATCATTACGGACCACCATCTGCCAGGGAAGACATTGCCGCCGGCTCTTGCCGTGCTGAACCCGCACCGCGCAGACTGTCCGTATCCCTTCAAGGACCTCTGCGGCGTCGGCGTGGCCTTCAAGCTCTGTCAGGCCGTCGGGAAAAAGCTGCATCCGAAGGCGGAGCTTTTTCATGAGGATTTGGAGCTTGTGGCCCTTGGCACGGTCGCGGACCTCGTGCCGCTGCGCGGCGAAAACCGCCGCATCGTCAAGGAAGGCATGGCGCGCATGGAGTCGTCTAACCTTGCCGGCGTGGCCGCTCTTATCGAAGTCGCAGGCCTTACGAACAAGAAAATCAATGCCGGCCATCTGGGCTTTCTGCTCGCGCCGAGGCTCAACGCGGCCGGACGCATCGAGTCGGCCCGTACGGGCGTGGCCCTCTTGACATCTACGGACCGCGAAAAGGCCGCGAAGCTTGCCGAAGAACTCGACATGCTGAACAGCGAACGCCGCGAAATCGAGCATGCCATCTGCGAGCAGGCAGAAAAAGAGCTCGAACCCCTCGACATGGCGGAAGAAAAGGCCATCGTCATCGCGGGCAGGGGCTGGAACCCCGGCGTCATCGGCATCGCGGCATCAAGGCTTGTCGATAAATTCTACAAGCCGACCATCGTGCTGTCGATTGGGGAAGACGGCAGCTGCCGCGGTTCGTGCCGCAGCATCGAGGGGCTCAATATGTACGAGGCTCTGACCGCCTGCCAAGACCACCTTACGCAGTTCGGCGGCCACGCGATGGCAGCAGGCCTATCGCTTCGCGAGAAGGATATTCCCGCATTCCGCGAGGCCTTTGCCGCTTATGCAGGGGCACACCTCACCGAAGAGGACTACGAGCCAAAAGTTTCTGTGGAATTTGAGATGATGCCTGAGGAACTGACCTTGGACCTTGTCGAAGAGCTTTCGCTCTTAGAGCCATACGGCATGGGCAACCCGAAGCCGTATCTCGGCTGCCGCAATGTGCGGGGCAGGGAAGCCGCCGCCATTGGCCGTGACCATAATCATCTGCGCTTCAAGCTCGGCACGCAGGAAAATCCGGTGACGGGGCTCATGTGGAATCACGCAGAGCTCTTGCCTTCTGTGAACAGCGAAGCCCTCGACATCGTCTACGCACCGGCCGTCAACGAGTGGAACGGGCAGAAGAGCCTGCAGTGCATGGTGGAAAGCCTGAGCCCCGCAAGCTCCGAGCGCATTTTCCCCGAAAGGGAGCTTCTGCGCGATGTCTACCGCTTCCTCTTTGCCTGCCAGAAGCAGCAGGGGAAAATTCCCTTCGATACAATGACGCTTGCAGATGGTTTCAGCAGGGCCTTTCATCATATTTCAGCGTATACGATGGGTGCAGCCTTGCGCATTTTTCAGGAATTGGGTATTCTAAGAGAGAATATTAGCGAAAGCAGCTATTATCTGCCGCCCGCGCACGGCAAAATGGAGCTGGAAGCTTCACCAACGTTCAGGCGGCATAAGGTCATCTGACTGCTGTATAAAAAGAGAGAAAGAAGCACAGGTGGCCGGCAGCTCTGCCATTGGCCGTGCTGCCGCATAAAGGAGTGGGTTGTATGAATGACAAAGACAAAGAACCGGTGACGATTGACACCATCATCGACGCCGTCAAAGAATATTCGCCGAAGGCCGACCTCGACCTCATCCGGCGTGCCTATGAACTGGCGAAAAAGGCACATGAAGGCCAGACACGCGTATCGGGGGAAGCGTACATCATCCATCCGCTGCACGTGGCCCAGATCCTCACGCAGCTGCATCTTGACGATGTGACCATCAGCGCGGCTCTTCTGCACGATGTCGTCGAGGATACGATTTACACGAATGAGCAGATGAAGGAAATGTTCGGCGATGAAGTCGCCATGCTCATCGACGGCGTGACCAAACTCGGCCGCCTGCAGTATAAATCGAAGGAAGAAGCCCAGCTCGAGAGCTACCGCAAGATGTTTTTGGCCATGGCCAAGGACATCCGCGTCATCATGATCAAACTCGCGGACCGACTGCACAATATGCGCACACTCAAATATATGCGCGAGGATAAGCAGAAACGCATTGCGCGCGAGACCATTGAAATCTATGCGCCGCTTGCCAACCGCCTCGGCATTTCGAGCATCAAGTGGGAGCTTGAAGACCTCTGCCTGCGCTATCTCGAGCCTGAAATCTACTACGACCTCGTCGAGAACGTCAAGCAGAAGCGCCGCGAGCGCCAGTCCTTCATCGATACGGCCATCAAGCAGATTCAGGAAAAACTCAAAGAGGCCAATATCAAAGCCGATATCAGCGGCCGCGCCAAGCACTTCTACAGCATTTATAAGAAGATGAAGCGCGACAACAAGGACCTCAGCGAAATCTACGACCTTTCCGCCGTGCGCGTGCTCGTCGATTCCGTCAAGGACTGCTACGGCGTCCTCGGTGTCATCCACGCCATGTGGAAGCCGATTCCGGGCCGTTTCAAGGATTACATCGCCATGCCGAAGTCGAACGGCTATCAGTCGCTGCACACGACCGTCATGACGCGCGGCTACCCGCTCGAAATCCAGATCCGTACGTTTGCGATGCATCAGGTCTCAGAATACGGTGTCGCGGCGCACTGGAAATATAAAGAGGCCGGCAAGGGCGCGAAGGCCACGGGTGCAGTCGACCAGAAAATGAGCTGGCTGCGCCAGATGGTCAGCCTGCAGCAGGAACTCAGCGACCCGAAGGAATACTTCGAAGCCCTCAAGGTCGATATCTTCTCCGACGAGGTCTTTGTCTTCACGCCGAAAGGCGACGTCATCGACCTGCCGAAGGGCTCCATCCCGATTGACTTTGCGTACCGCATCCATACGGAAGTCGGCCATCACTGCGTCGGCGCGAAGGTCAACGGCAAGCTCGTGCCGCTTGAATACAAGCTCAAGAACGGCGATATCGTCTCCGTCATCACGAATAAGGCCAACAACGGCCCGAGCCGCGACTGGCTCAACATCGTCGCATCGTCTGAGACGCGCAGCAAAATCCGTTCGTGGTTCAAGAAAGAAAAACGCGAAGAAAACATCGAACGCGGTCTGGAACTCATCAAGGATGAGGCCAAGCATCTCGGCTATGCGCCAAAATCGCTGCTGAAAGAGGGCAGACTGCAGCAGGTCGCGGAAAAACTCAATATCCAAAGTGAAAATGACTTGCTCGCAGCTCTTGGCTACGGCGGCCTGACCGTGCGCAGCGTCATGACGAAGCTCATCGAACTCTACAAGAAAGACCTCAAGGAAGCAACGCCACCCGACGTCTCGAAGATGCTTTCGGAGCTCAAGACGCCGCAGCACAGCGGCAAGCGCAGCCGTTCGAGCCACGGCGTGCTCGTCGAGGGCGAAAGCGGCCTTCTTGTGCGCCTGGCCCGCTGCTGCAACCCGATTCCGGGCGACCCGATCACGGGCTTTGTCACGAAGGGACGCGGCGTTTCCGTGCACCGTGCCGACTGCCCGAATGTCATGCGTGACACGGACTTTTCGCGCATGATCGAAGTCAGCTGGGATATCGGCCTCGACAAGGACTACACGGTCGAAATCGAGATTGTCTGCAATGACAAGAGCGGCGTGCTCGCCGAACTTCTCGCCGTGCCGTCGGAGATGAAGATCAACATCCGCAGCGTCAACGCGAACCCGAACCGCAGCAACAAGACCTCGACGGTCGTCATGGGCCTCGATGTCAAGAACGCCACGCAGGTCGCGCAGATCATGACAAAGATGCGCCGTCTCAAGAATGTTTACAGCGTCTCGCGTGCCCTCGGCAGCCATCCGGGCAAAGAGTGAGGCTTCGTTTTTAAATTTTTCTTTAAGTTTTATAAAACCCTGTTATAGTGAATTGTATTTTTGTGACATTTCTGTTATAATGTATGCATTTAAATCGCATAGAAACCTGTTGTTCAAATAAATCAAGTAAATTATGATAGAAAAGCAGGTATGGATAAAAGAAAAGGGGATTTTACTTATGTCACAGACGTTTACGATGGATGACCTCAAAAAAATGCTGCAGGAAAGACAGCATAAAATGACGCCGCAGCGCCAGATTGTCCTGCAGATTTTCCTTGACCATCCGGGCGAACACCTTTCCGCCGAGGATGTCCACGGCATCCTGCGCGACAATAAATCTGAAATCGGCCTTGCGACGGTCTACCGCAGTCTCGAACTGCTCTCTGAGCTCGGCATCCTGCAGAAAATGGAATTTGGCGACGGCTGCAGCCGCTACGAAGTCAACCGCACGGACCCGGCAAAGCACCACCATCATCATCTGATCTGCACGAACTGCGGCAAAGTCATCGAATTCCAGGATGACCTGTTGGAGCCTCTCGAGCAGGATATCGAAAACAAGATTGGCTTCAAGGTCAGCGACCATCAGGTCAAATTCTTCGGTCTCTGCAAGGAGTGCCAGGAGGCACAGGAACATGGCGCTCAGGATTAAGACCTTTACGCTCAACAATAAAAAGGAAATCATCTCGAAAATCGTGCGCGAGGTGCTCGTGCTCTTTAAGGTCGAAATCGTCGGCCGGCGCGGCGAGGCGGACTATCTGCAGCTGTCCGTCATCAATCACCGCCTGAAGGATACAAAAGACGGCCGCGTAGTCATCGAGTCAAAACTCATGCTTTTTGACAGGGAAGGCCATGAATGCACCTTTACGCAGCGCCGCACGGGGGCCCTTGACGAACGCGAGGGGGCGTCTGTCAACCGTCTCATCAAGCTCAATCTCTACCATATATTCCGCGAGGAACTCGGAATGCCCCAGGCGCCCTGGGGCATTCTGCATGGCGTGCGCCCAACAAAAATCGTGCATCGCTGGATTCGCGGCGGCATGGATGAGGCGGGCATTATCGAGCGCCTGCAGGAAGATTATGCCTGCAGCGAAGAGAAGGCCCGCGAAATCGTGCCGATGGCCTTCCGTCAGCTGCCGTTTCTGAAAACTTCCGACGAAAAGACTGTCAGCGTTTACATCGGCATCCCGTTCTGCCTGACGCGCTGCCTTTACTGCTCATTCCCATCGAACATTCTGCCGGGCGATAAAAAGCTGCGTCAGTTTATGGATGTGCTCAAAAAGGACATGACGGCCGCGAAGGATGCCATCTCTCATTACGGCTTCCACGTGCAGAATATTTACGTGGGCGGGGGCACGCCGACGAGCCTGCCTGACGATTTTTTTGCCGAAATGCTCGAGATGGTATATAATGATTTTCATGAGCCTTCTACGGTGGAGTTTACCGTCGAGGCCGGACGGCCCGACAGCATCACGCAGGGTAAAATCGAGACGATGAAACGCCTTCATGTCACGCGCGTCAGTGTCAATCCGCAGACGATGCAGGCCAAGACGCTTCATCGCATCGGCCGGCAGCATACGCCGGAGGACGTCGTGAAGATGTTCCACGCGCTGCGAAAGGCCGGCATCCCGCACATCAACATGGACCTGATCCTCGGGCTTCCGGGCGAGACGGCCGAAGATGTGCGCGATACGATGGAGAAAGTCACGGCGCTCGGCCCTGACGACATCACGCTGCATGCTCTTGCCCTGAAGCGCGGCTCGCGCCTGAAGCTTTTGATGGAGGAGCAGCATGTAGAGCTGCCGTCGGACGAGGAGACGCGCCGCATGTCGGAAGTCGCGATGGCCTATGTCAGAAAACTCGGCATGCGCCCGTACTATCTCTACCGTCAGGGTTATATGAGCGGCGACCTTGAGAATGTAGGCTGCTGCCGCGATGGTGCCGAAGGCATGTACAACATCCAGATTATGGAGGAACATCAGACCATCATCGGCATCGGCGGCGCGGCCTCCACGAAGGTCGTCGACTTCCGCCAGAAACGCATGAAGTCTTCCTTTAATGCGAAGGACCTCGTGACGTATCTGCGCGACATCGATATGTATATCGAAAAACGCCGCAGTCTTCTCGACGAAGTTTACGGCAAATCATGATAACAGGGGGAACGATTCATGCTCACCAATGCCCCTCGGGGAACAAAAGACATTCTGCCAGATACCGTTGGCGAATGGAATTACGTTGAAGGAAAGATCCGCGACATCTGCGGCCGCTACGGCTTTGAAGAAATCCGCACGCCGCTCTTTGAGCACACGGAGCTCTTCCATCGCGGCATCGGCGAAGGTACGGATGTCGTCGACAAGGAAATGTACACGTTCGAGGACCGCGGCGGACGCAGCATCACGCTGCGCCCGGAAAACACGGCCTCTGTCGTGCGCGCTTATCTGCAGAACAAGCTCTACGGCGATTCGTCGCTCGTCAAGCTCTTCTACATCGGCTCGATGTTCCGCTATGACCGTCCGCAGGCCGGCCGTATGCGCGAATTCCATCAGTTCGGCGTCGAATCGCTCGGTGAAGAGAATCCGATGGCCGATGCTGAAATCATCATGCTGGCCGTCGATTTCCTGCAGTCGCTTGGCCTTAAAGACCTCGAGCTCAGCCTGAACTCCGTCGGCTGCCCGAAGTGCCGTCCTGTTTACCGCAAGGTCCTGCAGGACTACTTCCGCGATAAACTCGATGACCTCTGCGATGACTGCAAGGACCGCTTCGAGAGAAGTCCTCTGCGCATCCTCGACTGCAAGGTCGATGCCGACAAGCCGTTCATGGCCGATGCCCCGAAAATCACGGACTGCCTCTGTGACGAATGCCGTGAGCATTTTGAGAAGGTCCAGAGCTATCTGACGGATGCCGGCGTTTCGTTTAAACTCGACCCGCGTCTCGTGCGCGGCCTCGATTACTACACGAAGACGGCCTTTGAGATCAAATACGCGCCGCTCGGCGCCCAGAGCGCAGTAGCCGGCGGCGGCCGCTACGACGGCCTCATCGAGGAAATCGGCGGCAAGCCGACTCCGGCTGTCGGCTTTGCGACGGGCCTCGAGCGCGTGCTGCTGGCCCTTGAGAAACAGAATCTCATCCCGGAGCAGCCAAAGAAGACGGATGCCTTTGTCGTCGCCCTTGGCGACGCGGCAAAAGCACCGGCGTTTACGCTTTTGACAAAGCTGCGCCGTGCCGGGCTCAAGGCTTCGATGGATTATGCGGGCCGCAGTATGAAGGCCCAGATGAAACAGGCAAACAAGGCTCATGCCCGCTTTGCGCTGATCATCGGTGAAGATGAAGTCAAAGAATCCTGCGTCATGCTCAAAGATATGGAAAAGAGCGAGCAGCAGAAGGTTTCTTTTGATGCAATTATAGAAAAGCTATGTGCTGAGGTGAAAGGTTAATGGAAACATTACAAGGTATGAAGCGCACCCATCATTGCGGCGTGCTTCGCAAGACGGATGTTGGCCAGGAAGTCGTACTCTGCGGCTGGGTCTCCCGTCGTCGTGACCATGGCGGACTGATTTTCGTCGACATGCGCGACCGTTCCGGTTTCGTGCAGATTGTCTTCGATGAAGCTGCCATGAACGAAGGAACGTTCCACAAGGCAGAGTCCCTGCGCAACGAGTTCTGCATTGCCGTACGCGGCAAGATCCGTGCGCGCAGCGAAGAGACGATCAACCCGAACATCGATACGGGCGAAGTTGAGGTCGTCTGCGCAGAGCTGCGCATCCTCAATACGTCGAAGACGCCGCCGTTCTACATTCAGGATGGCATTGATGTGGACGAGATGGTCCGCCTCAAGTACCGTTATCTTGACCTGCGCCGCCCGGAGATGCAGAAGAACATCATCCTGCGTCACCGCGTGACGAAGATCATGCGTGACTTCTTCGACCGCAACGGCTTCCTCGAAATCGAGACGCCGATGCTCTGCAAGAGCACGCCGGAAGGCGCCCGCGACTTCCTCGTCCCGAGCCGCGTCAATCCGGGCGAGTTCTACGCCCTGCCGCAGTCCCCGCAGATCTTCAAGCAGATTCTGCAGGTTGCCGGCTTTGAGAAGTACTTCCAGATTGTCCGCTGCTTCCGCGATGAAGACCTGCGCGCTGACCGCCAGCCGGAATTCACGCAGCTCGATATCGAGATGAGCTTCATGAGCCAGGACGATATCCTGACGCTCATGGAAGGCATGATCAAAGAGCTCTTCAAAAAGGCCATCGGCAAGGACATCCCGACGCCGTTTGAGCGCATGGAGTGGGATACGGCCATGGACAAGTACGGCTCCGATAAACCGGACCTGCGCTTTGACATGCCGCTCATGGACATCTCCGAGTACGTCAAGGGTTCGAGCTTCAAGGTCTTCAACTCCGTCATCGAAAATGGCGGCATGGTCAAGTGCATCAAGGTCGACGGCTACGCCGACATCCCGCGCCGCCGCCTCGACGACCTCGTCAAGTTCGTTCAAGTCTACGGTGCCAAAGGCCTTGCCTGGATTCAGTACACGGCAGACGGCATCAAGAGCCCGTTCAAGAAGTTCTACGATGATGAAACGTTTGCCAAGATCGCCGAAGCTACGGGCGCCAAGACGGGCGACCTGCTGCTCGTCGTCGCTGACAAGCGTCTCGTCGTCGATACGGCTCTCGGCCAGCTGCGCCTCGAGATGGGCAAAGAGCGCAATCTCATTGATCCGGATGCACTCCGTTTCCTCTGGGTCGTCGACTTCCCGATGTACGAGTGGAGCGAGGAAGAGCACCGCTTCAAGGCCATGCACCATCCGTTCACGGCACCGCGCGACGAGGATATTCCTCTCCTCAACACGGACCGCATGGGCGAAGTCAAGGCCAACGCTTACGATATGGTCCTCAACGGCGTCGAGATTGGCGGCGGTTCGCTGCGTATCTACAACGCCGACCTGCAGGAAAAGGTCTTCGAGTCCCTCGGCCTCACGCCGGAACAGGCTCATACGAAGTTTGGCTTCATGATGGATGCGTTCCAGTACGGCACGCCGCCGCATGGCGGCCTCGCTTTCGGCCTCGACCGTCTCGTCATGCTCATGGCGAAACGCCCGTCCATCCGCGACGTCATCGCCTTCCCGAAGACGCAGAGCGCCCGCGACGTCATGTCGAACGCTCCGTCGCCGGTTGACGAGAAACAGCTCCGCGAGCTGTCGATCCGCACGGCCGTCAAGAAAAAAGAGAAGAAAGAAAACTAATCCTTAAGTTTAGCAGGGTTAGTATGGAAAAGCCCCGGGCATCAAAATGGTGCTCGGGGCTTTTTGTTTTTTCCTGCCTTATTTATATTGACACGATAATTCATCTTCATACTTGTAAAATACACGAGCCCTATGATAAAATTAACCTTATATCATAAGGGCTTGCAGTATTTCAGCCTAAGGGGGTAATGATTTGCCGAAGAAGATAGATATTCTGGGCGTCAAGGTGGATTCCGTCACGATGGACGAAGCCGTGGCCCAGGTGGAGACATATATGGATGAGATGAGCGGCGTGCTCATCGCGACGGCTAATGCGGAGATGATCATGCGGGCGACGCATGACCAGGAGCTCATGAAGATTTTGAACGAAGCGGCTCTCGTCGTGCCGGACGGCGCGGGAACCGTCTGGGCCGCGCATCACCTCGGCCACGATATGCCGGAGCGTGTCGCAGGCTACGACCTCGCGCAGGAACTCATGAGACGTGCGCCGGAGAAAAAACGCCGCATCTATTTCTTCGGCTCGGCCCCGGGCGTTGCCGAACTCGCCAAGCAGAAGGCGGAACGCCTGTATCCGGGCATCGAGATTGTCGGCACGCGCAACGGCTTCTTCTCGGAAAAGGATGAGCCGGAAATCATCGAAAACATCCGCAGGGCTAAGCCGGACCTGCTCTTGGCTGCCCTTGGCGTGCCGAAGCAGGAAAAATGGCTCTACAAGCATCAGAAAGAACTCGGCGTGCCCGTATCGATTGGTGTCGGCGGCACGCTCGATGTCATGGCGGGCGTCATGAAGCGCGCCCCGCGCTGGATGCAGAAGGCGAAGCTTGAATGGCTGTTCCGCGGCATGCTGCAGCCGAAGCGCGCCGGCCGCCTCATGGCCCTGCCGAAATTCGTGCTCAAGGTCCACAAGGAAAAGGGCAAAAAATAAAAGGGATATTTTGCCCGGACTTCCGGAAAGAAGGGCGGCAGACTGCCCTCTGCTTATGGACAAAGGCTGGGCAATCCGTTATAATGATAAATTAGCAGGCAGGCCAGTAGGGGAGACTGGCCTGCTCCGTATGCGGCCGCTTCGGCAGCAGCTGCGGACTGATCACGGAAACAGGAGGTGGAGTTTTGACTCCGATCATTTCAGAAGGGTATCCGTTTATCGGGGGATGTTTTGTACTGACGCTGCTGTTGGGCTGGTCGTTTCATCCGCTGGTCGCGGTCATCCCGTTTATCTTCATGCTGTATTTCTGCTATTTCTTCCGCAATCCGAAGCGTCATATCGAAAAGGATGCCTCGGTCATCCTGTCGCCGGCCGACGGCACGGTCACGGACATCGTCGAGCTCGAGGCGGATGAAGACGGCTTTGTCAAAGGGCCCTGCACGAAAATCGTGATTTTCATGTCGGTCTTCAATGTGCATGTGAACCGCAGCCCGATGGACGGAGAAATCAAGCTTCAGAAATATTACTGCGGCCGTTTCCGTCCGGCTTACAAGGACACGGTCGGCTTTGAGAACGAACACCACCTGCTCGGCATCGAGAACGGCAGCCTGCGCATCACGGTCAAGCAGATTGCCGGCATCTTGGCACGCCGCATTGTTTCGTATGTCACGCTCGACGACAAGCTCGAGCAGGGCGAGCTCTACGGCATGATTAAGTTTGGTTCGTGTCTTGAGGTCGTCATGCCAAGGGAGGTTTCCGTGACTGTGGCGAAGGGCGAAAAAGTCGCCGGTGGTACAACGATTATCGGGAGGATGAAAGACTGATGGATTATCGCAGGTTAATACCGAATATGTGCACGTCGTCGAATCTTGTTTTCGGCATGTGTTCAATCTTGTCGACGTACAGTGGCAATCTCACGTGGGGCTCGATTTTTATCCTGCTTGCGCTCGTCGCTGACGGCCTTGACGGCCGCACGGCACGTTTCTTCGGCGTGGCCAGCGAGATGGGCAAGGAGATGGATTCGCTCTGCGACCTCGGCTCGTTCGGCATCGCACCGGCATTTCTGGCCTGGGCGTTCGTGCTGCATAACCATGGGATTCTCGGCGTCATCGTCGTGATTTTCTTTGCCATCTGCGGCATGTGGCGCCTCGCACGCTTCAATGTCAATGCCTCGGTTGTGCACGGCTACTTCATGGGCCTTGCCATTCCGGCCGGCGGCAACATCGTCGCCATGACGACGTTGCTCTTCGTGAACCTCGGCATTGACCCGATGTGTTTTGGCATCTGGTATCCTATCATTATGGCCTTGGTCGGCTGGCTCATGGTCAGCCATGTTCATTACCCGAATTTCAAGGGCGATGGCGGCGAGCCCATCTATCTCGTCTCGAAGATTGCGGCTCTCGTCATGTTCATCGCTATTCTCTGGCTCGGCCACGCGTCGCTTCTCGCAGCACTCGCTGTCGCGATTTTCTCTACGTATGCTGTGCTAGGCATCGTCAATTCTCTGCTGGCAAGTTTTGCAAAGAAAGGCTGATTGTTTTTGTTCACACATCCTTTTGACATCATCATGGTGCCAATGCAGATCCTGATTTTCCTCTTTACGCTGTACTTCTTCGTCATCGGCTTTTGCGGCATGTGGCGTAAGAAGGAAGTTAAGATCAAGACGCCGCGCAAGACGTTTGCGCTCATCGTCGCGGCTCATAACGAGCACGCCGTCATCGGCCAGCTCGTCGAGAACCTCAAGCAGCTCAATTATCCAAAGGACATGTACGACATCTATGTCATCGCGGATAACTGTTCGGACAATACGGCGGAGATTGCGGAAAAGGCCGGCGCGATTGTCGAGGTGCGCACACATCCGACGAAGAAGAGCAAGGGCTATGCCCTGCAGTGGATGTTCGACCGCCTGTTCAAGATGGACAAGCAGTACGATGCGGTCTGCGTCTTCGATGCCGACAACCTCGTGCATCCGCAGTTCCTCATGGAGATGAATAACCGTCTCTGCAAAGGCGATAAGGTCATTCAGGGCTATATGGATGCCAAAAACCCGTACGATACGTGGGTTTCTGGTACGTTCGCCATCGCGTTCTGGGTCATCTGCTACATTTCACATCTCGCGAAATCGAACATCGGCCTGTCGGCCTGCCTCGGCGGCACGGGCATGTGCTTTGATTCAGAAATCCTCAAGAAACACGGCTGGCAGGCAACGTGCCTGACCGAGGATATGGAATTCACGATGAAGTGCATGGCCGAGGGCATCAAGACGAGCTGGGCACACGACGCCATCATCTACGATGAGAAGCCGCTGACGTTCAAGCAGTCGTGGAATCAGCGCCGCCGCTGGGCGCAGGGCCAGTTCGATGTCGGTAACCGCTTCATCCCGAAGATGCTCAAGGCCGGCTGGAAGCACAAGGACATCCGCATGTGGGATGAATGCATCTACCTCATGCAGCCGCACTTCCTGATGATTTCGACCATCTTCATCATCATCAGCTACATCCAGCTCGCGTTCCCGCCGTTCTACACGAACATCTATAATTTCATGCCGTCGCAGCTCATGACGGCCATCATGCTCGGCCAGTACATCCTGCCGATGATCATCCTAATTAAGATTCGTGCCAAATGGAAATCCTGGCTTTACATGCTGCTGTATCCGGTGTTCATCTACTCCTGGATTCCGATTATCTTCCTCGGCTTCATCCACCGCAATGAACACGAGTGGAGCCATACGCAGCACACGCGTGCCATGAGTATGAACGACATCGTCGGCAACGTCAAGAACACGAAGTCTATCAAAAAGACGGAACAGGACTGATGTAAGCCCATTTTGCATGTTTTACCTCCCTTATATATGAAGGGAGGTTTCGTTTTAGTAAACCTGATATATTTGCTGCATTGAAAAGGAGATTTTTTATGTATACGTTAAAAGTAGAGGGCGCGTTTGAAGCCGCCCACCGCGTCGTCGATTATCCTGGCAAGTGCGACCGTCTGCACGGCCACAACTGGAAGGTCGAAGCCATCGTCAAGGGCAAAGAGCTCGATGAGCTCGGCATGCTCGTCGATTTCAAAGTCGTCAAGAACGTCCTTAAGGAAACGCTCGACCGCTTTGACCATCGTTTCCTCAATGAGCTCAAGCCGTTCAGCGAGGGCGTGAACCCGACGGCCGAGAATCTCGCGCGCATCATCTTCAAGGAGATGGAACACAGCAAGGCCTTTGTGCGCGACAGTTATCTCTACGCCATTACCATCTACGAGACGCCGAATTCCTCGGTCACGTACACGAAGGAATAATAGGGGGGCACGGTGATGCAGGAAAACCTTATTGAGATTTTTTCATCGATTCAGGGCGAGGGCAAATACGTCGGCTGCCGTCAGGTCTTTGTGCGGCTCGAGGGCTGCAACCTCGACTGCAGCTACTGCGATACCGAGAATACGCCCAATACGCATCCATTCTGCAATGCGGAGACGGCAGCCGGCTCGCGTCAGTTTGAGAGGCTGGCCAATCCGCTGACGGCAGAGCAGACGGCAGAACACATCCGAAAGCTTCTGCAGGAAGTCCCGCATCAGGCTGTGAGCTTCACGGGAGGGGAGCCGCTGCTGCATGCCGCTTTTATCCGCGAGGTCGCAGACCATCTGCGCAAACACGGCAGCGAGGTCAAAATCTTCCTCGAGACGAACGGCACGCTCTATAAGCAGCTCGCATCCATCCTCGATATCACCGATATCATCAGCATGGATATCAAGCTGCCGAGCATTGTCACGAAGCCGCAGTGGGAGGCCCATGCCAAATTCCTCGAGCTGGCGCGCACGAAAGACCTTTACGTCAAGCTTGTCGTATCGGACGAGACGACGAAAGAGGAATTTGAAAAGAGTGTGGAACTTCTCAAGGAATATGCACCGGACGCGCTGTTTATCATTCAGCCGGTCACGCCGTACGGCGGCTGTAAGGCCGCGAGCCCTGAAAAAATCCTCGCGTGCCATGCCTATGCCCTCAAGAATCTCAGGGATGTCCGCGTCATTCCGCAGACGCATAAGATGATTGGCCAGCTCTAAGCGGGGCCGATTGGGTATCCAGAGATGTTGAGATACATCCGCGTTAATTTTGTTGTTGATTTGCTAAGGGAGAGTCAAAAGAATCATGAAACTGTTGGAAGAGAGAATCAAGCAGGATGGCATCGTACTGCCGGGCAATGTACTCAAGGTGGATTCGTTCCTCAATCATCAGATTGACCCGGAACTTTCGCAAGCCATGGGCGAGGAATTCGCACGCCTTTTCAAGGATGCAAAGATTGACCGCGTGCTGACGGTCGAAGCCTCGGGCATTGCCATCGGCGTCATGACGGCTTTAGAGCTCCATGTGCCGCTCGTCTTTGCGCGCAAGAAAAAGTCGGCCCTGATTAACGAGCCTGTCTACACGCACCGCGTCTTTTCCTATACGAAAAAAGAGTACTCCGACATTCTCGTGCTGCAGAAATTCCTGCCGGCGGGAGAGCGTGTGCTGCTTATCGATGATTTCCTCGCTAACGGCGAAGCCGCCCTCGGCCTTGCCAAGCTCGTCGAGGATGCGGGCTCTGAGGTTGCCGGCATCGGCATCGCGATTGAAAAAGCCTTCCAGCCGGGCCATCAGCGCCTGCTTGACAAGGGCTACCGCCTTGAGGCTCTCGCCAGTGTCGCATCGCTTGCAAACGGCCAGATCCGCTTCACGAATGATGCGGATAAAGACTGAGGGGGCGGCTGACGTTGACCACTACTGCTGCTGTCCATCCCGTTGACCAAAAGCTGCCTTGGGGCAGGACGCTCGTCTATGCCTTTCAGCACGTGCTGGCCATGTACGCCGGTGCCGTCGCCGTGCCTCTCGTACTCGCCGGCGCCGTGCACCTGAGCACGGAACAGCTCATATACCTCATTAACGCAGACCTCTTCACCTGCGGCATCGCCACGCTCGTGCAGTCTTTGAGCATCAAGGGCTATATCGGTTCGAAGCTGCCAATTGTACAGGGCTGTACGTTTACGGCTGTCACGCCGATGATTATCATCGCCAATACGCATGGCGGCGGGGCAGAAGGCCTGCAGGTCGTCTACGGTGCGGCCATTTTTGCCGGCATTGCCTGCTTTGTCATCAGTAATTTCTTCAGCAAGATGCTGCGGTTCTTCCCGCCGGTCGTCACGGGCTCTGTCATCACGGTCATCGGCCTTTCGCTGATGCCTGTGGCGGTCAACTGGATTGCCGGAGCCAATCCGACGGCCCCGGACTACTGCGACCCTTCGCATATCCTTATGGCTGCCGTTGTCCTCGCCATCATCCTCGTCATTTACCGCGTCTGCCGCGGCTTCCTGCGCCAGATTTCGGTTCTCTTAGGCCTCGTCATCGGCACGATCATCGCGGATTTCTGCGGTATGGCGGATTTTCACGCCGTAGGGGAGGCTGCTTCCCTTGGCATCACGACGCCGTTTGCCTTTGGCTATCCGATTTTTGAGCCGGTCTCGTGCCTTGCGATGACACTCGTCATGCTCGTTACGATGGCCGAGACGACGGGCGACATCGTCGCCATCAGTGAGATTGTCGATAAACCGATGACCGAGGACATGCTGACAAAGGCCCTGCGCGCCGATGGTTTCTCGACGGCACTCGGCGGCATCTTCAACACGTTCCCGTACACGGCCTTTGCGCAGAACATCGGCCTCATCGGCATGACGGGCGTGCGCAGCCGCTACATCGTCGCGACCTGCGGCGTCATGCTCATGATTCTCGGTCTCTTCCCGAAAATGGCGGCCGTCGTCGCCAGCGTGCCGACCATGGTCCTCGGCGGTGCGGGCCTTGCGATGTTCGGCATGGTCGCTGCCAGCGGCTTTCAGGCCCTTTCGAAGGCTGACCTGCACAAAAAGGGCAATATCATGGTCGTTGCCATCAGCGTCGCCGTCGCCCTGATCCCGATTGGTGTGCCGAGCTTCTACAGCAAATTCCCGACCTGGGTGCAGATTATCTGCAACAGCGGCATCACGATTGGCAGTATCACAGCCATCATCCTGAACCTCCTGCTGCGCGACGCACCGGAGCCGGACGAGGGCAAACTGCCGTTTAAGGATAAGTAAGAAAGAAAAAAAGGGGGGCTTGCCCATGTTCCTGAAAAAATATCTCGACAGTCTGGAAAAGGAAAAGCGCGAAGTCCTGCTCGGCAGAGAGACGCAGGACCCGCTGCATGAAGCCTTTCGCGCGAAACGCGTCGTCCACGCGGGCCTTCTCGGCGAGCCCGTCCCAAAGGGGCAGGGGCAGGAGACTTGGGCAAAAGCCATGGAAGAGCCCGCCGACGCCAGCCGCCAACATGCCGTCTACATCCACATCCCGTTCTGCCAGACAAAATGCCTCTACTGCGGCTTTTTTCAGAATGTGAGCCGTCAGTCGGCAGAAGACGAATACATCGATGATTTGCTGACGGAAATGCGGCGCGATGCACAGAAAAAACAGCTGCAAACCGCCAAAATTGACAGCGTCTACATTGGCGGCGGCACGCCGACATCGCTTTCGCCTGCAAATGTCACCCGCCTTTTGCAGGGGATTCACGAATCCTTCCATTTGGCCGCGGACTGCGAACTGACCCTTGAGGGCCGTATCCACGACCTCGTGCCGGAAAAAATCGATGCATGGCTGAAAGGCGGCGTCAACCGCATTTCGCTCGGCGTGCAGTCATTTGATACGGCGATTCGGCGCCGCGTCGGCCGCCTCGATACGCGCGAAGAAGTCCTGCGCCGCCTGAAACTCCTGAAAGAACACGATGTCACGGTCATCGTCGACCTCATTTACGGCCTGCCGGGCCAGACAAAAGAACTTTGGCTTGACGATATCAAAACGCTGCTGACGACGGATGTCGACGGCATGGACCTCTATCAGCTCAATATTTTCCCCGGCGGCGACCTCGAGAAGGCCCTGCAGTCAGGAAAAATCCCGGCCTGCGCCGATATCGCAGGTCAGGCCGATTTGTACATAGCGGCACGTGATTTCTTAATGGGCGAGGGCATCGAACGCCTGAGCCTCTGCCACTGGCGCCGCCACAAAAGAGAACACAGCCGCTACAATACGATGGCCAAGACAGGTGCTGCCATCTATCCGTTCGGCTGCGGTGCCGGCGGCAATTTCGGCGGCCTGACATTCATGCAGCAGCGCAAACTGCAGGCCTACAGTCAGGCCGTCCGCGCAGGCCGCAAGCCCATCATGATGATGGCCCATCAGGTCGAACAAAAACTGCAGCAGACAAGCGATACCGTCATTGCGAACCTGGAGACAGGCTTCCTTGATTTTCGCCAGCTCTGCCTTACCGATTCCCGTCTTGAAGAACTTGAAATTGTGCTGGACCTCTGGAAAAAGCGCGGGCTGATGCAGGAAGACCTCGGCATCTGCCGCCTGACAAAAGCCGGTGAATTCTGGTACATCAGCCTGACGCAGAGCCTCATCGAATGCATGCAGGTCATCTGCCAGCCGGAAGAAACGGCTTCCGCGCCGACAGAAGAAGGAGAAAGCGAAGACGCCCTCGACGCCTGCCTCGCCGAGATGATGCCGGGCTCGACATTTGCCGAACGCAGTGCCATGGTCCGCAAAATTCCGCTGCCCGTGCGCATGATGCTCAAGCGTTCCTCTAAAGACGCCTTAAAAAACATGCTGGCCGGCCTGCCGCCCGCCATGCTCAAGCGCATGCTAAACAAAGCTTCCGACTGACGGCAGCCCCCAGCAAAAGAGCAAAGCGAATTTTGCGCGCAACGAAGAAAACAAAGATAAAGATAAGGAAAACGAAGTAAGGAAAGGGCTGCCACTAAGCGGAGCTTTGGCCGTCTGCGTCAAGAACTTATTTTTTGCCAACAAGGCCCCTTGCAGGGGAGCGTCGTCCAAACGAAGTGCGTTCAGCTCCCTGCAAGGCTGAGTTAAAAGGCAAAAAATAAGTTTAGCAGCCGGCCATGCGGAGCTTAGGGGCAGCCCTTTCCGTCTTCTATTGTACGCTTTTTCTCGCCGCCCCTAGACGCACGCACAAATATTGATTATAATGATACATAGACTGATTCGTATAAAAACGGGAACACCCGCTTTCATATTTAGGAGGAAATCAAATATGACGAAAAGCACGAAACCAATCTATGTCATTGGTCATCGCAATCCGGATACGGATTCCATCTGCTCGGCCATCGGCTATGCGCATCTGAAGCAGGCCCTTGGCTTCAACGCTGTGCCGGCGCGCGCAGGCAAGGTCAATGCCGAGACGAAATACGCCCTCGAGCATTTCCATGTCGAGCAGCCGCTGCTGCTGTCGGATCTTTATCCGCGTGTCAAGGACGTTACGCTTGACTGCAAGATTGTTGTCAAACAGCACGATACGCTGCGCCATCTCGGCGAAGTCATGCGCGGCCATGACCTCAAGTCGGTGCCGGTCACGGACAGCAAGGGCATCCTCGTCGGCATCGTCACGGTTTCGGACCTCGCAAAGCGCTATTTCCAGGAACTCAGCATGCAGGACCTTTCGGAAATGCGCGTGCGCTACCGCGACATTATCGCTGCCACGGACAGCGAAGTCCTCGTTTCGGGCGATGAAAGCGATTTCATCAAGGGCAAAGTCCGCATCGCTGCCGGCTCCATCAAGACGATTCAGGATACGATTGAAGAAAGTGACATCGTCCTCGTCGGCGACCGTCATGATGAAACCCTCATCGATATCGTCAATCAGGGCATTTCCTGCCTGATCGTCACGGGCAACGGCCGCGTTTCGGCCGATGTGCTCGAGGCTGCGGAAGCAAAGCACATGTTCGTGCTCGTTTCCCCGTACGATACGTACACGGTCGCACGCCTCATCAACCAGTGCGTGCCAATCCGCCGCATCATGCATCCGGACCCGGTCTGCTTCAAGCCGCTTGACCTGCTTTCCGATATCAAGGGCACGATGGAAGAGACGAATTACCGCAACTATCCGGTCCTCGAAAACGGCCGCCTCGTCGGCCTTGTCAGCCGCGACAACCTCATGGTGCCGGAGCGCGACCGCGTCATCCTCGTTGACCACAACGAGCGCGGCCAGGCTGTCGAGGGCATCGAAGAAGCCAAGATTCTCGAGATCATCGACCATCACCGTCTTGGCGGCATCCAGACGAGCGAGCCGATTTTCACGCATGCAGAGCCTGTCGGCTGCACGGCAACGATTGTGGCCAATATGCATTGGCAGCATGATGTCGATATCCCGGCTTCGATTGCCGGCCTGCTGCTTTCGGCCATCCTCTCGGATACGGTCCTCTTCAAGAGCCCGACGTGCACGCCGTACGACAAGAAGACGGCAGAGCGCCTCGCCGAAATCGCCGGCGTCGACATCAACGAATACGGCATGGCTATGCTCAAGGCTGGTTCCGGCATCGGCGATATGACGCCGGCTGAAATTGCCAAGAACGACCTCAAGGAGTTCCAGATTGGCGATTACCGCGTCATCGTCAGCCAGATTTCTGTCATGGACCCGAAGGAAGTCCTGGACCTCGAGCCGCAGCTCATCGAAGCCATGCAGAACATCTGCGACAAGGAAGGCTTCGACCTCAGCCTCGTCATGGTCACGGATATCCTGCAGGAAGCAACGTATCTGCTCTTCACGGGTTCGCCGAAGACGCTCATTGGCGAGGCCTTCAAGAAGGACGCCAGCGGCACGCATATCTATCTGCCGGGCGTCATGAGCCGCAAGAAACAGGTCATTCCGCCGCTTTCCGAAGCCGTTAAGCGCATCGGCAAGAACTGATTGACTTAAGCTAAATTTCGCAGCAAAAAACAAAGCCTTCCCCGTCATTTCTTTTGGTGATGGGGGAGGCTTTGCTATCGCTGAAATACGTAAAATAAATTACTTAAATGGATAAGATTGGAGGATACATTTGGATATTTTCAGTGGCTTGAATCCGGCACAGAAGAAGGCCGTTGCTCATATTGACGGACCGCTGCTCATCATGGCGGGCGCGGGCTCGGGCAAGACAAAGGTTTTGACCTGCCGCATTGCGAATCTGCTTGCACAGGGCGTGGCACCGTATAATATTCTGGCCATCACGTTCACGAACAAGGCTGCGACGGAGATGCGCGAACGCGTGGACCGCATGATTGGCGACGCGGCGAAAGACGTCTGGCTCAGCACGTTCCATTCGTTCTGCGCGCGTTTCCTGCGCCGCGAGATTGAGGCGACGGACATTTACAAGCGCAATTTCGTCATCTACGACTCGTCGGACAGCCAGACCGTCATCAAGGAATGCCTGAAGGAACTGAATCTCGACGACAAGCAGTACACGCCGGCCAGCGTCCAGAATGCCATCTCGAACGCCAAGAATCAGCTCATGGGCCCGAAGGCCATGGAGCGAGATGCCGACAATTTTCATCAGAAGAAGATTGCGGAGGTCTACAAGCTCTACGCGGCAAAGCTTCGCAACAACAATGCCCTCGACTTCGACGACCTGCTGATGATTTCCGTGCTGCTGCTCGAGGAAAACGAGGACATCCGCACGAAGTATCAGGGCCGTTTCCGCTACATCCTCGTCGATGAGTATCAGGACACGAACGGCGCCCAGTACCAGCTCACGAAAATCCTCGCGGCCCGTCATCACAATCTCTGCGTCGTCGGCGATGCCGACCAGTCGATTTACGGCTGGCGCGGCGCCGATATTCGCAACATCATGGACTTTGAACAGGATTATCCGGAGGCCACGGTCATCAAACTCGAGCAGAATTACCGTTCGACGAAAAATATTCTCGCTGCGGCCAACGCCGTCATCGAGCACAATGTCAACCGCAAGCCCAAAAAGCTCTGGACCGAGAACGCGACGGGCGAGAAGCTCACATCGTATCAGGCCATGGATGAACGCGACGAAGCCCAGTTCGTCACGACGACCATCATGAAGCAGCGCACGATTTTCAATGCCTCGTACGGGGATATCGCCGTGCTTTACCGCACGAATGCCCAGTCGCGCGTCATCGAGGAAACGTTCATGCGTTCGGGCATTCCGTACACGATGGTCGGCGGCCTGAAATTCTACGACCGCAAGGAAATCAAGGACATCCTCGCGTATCTGCGCGTCATCTATAACCCGCTCGACACGGTCAGCCTCATGCGCATTATCAACGTGCCGAAGCGCGGCCTCGGCGCGACGAGTATGGCGCGCCTGACGGCCTACGCCGAAGAAAACGGCCTTTCGCTTTTCGACGTCATCTCGAATCCCGAGGTACTCGAATCCATTCCGGGCATCACGGCACGCGTCCGGAAGCCCTTGGAACTCTTCACGACGTTCATCTTCAATTTCATGAACACGCATATGAATATGAAGCTCGATGACCTCATCGACAAGGTCCTCAAGGAATCCGGCTACATCGACGAGCTCAAGTCCGAAAAGAAAGTCGAAAACGAATCGCGCCTCGAAAACCTCAAGGAATTCATCGGCGTGGCCCGCGACTTCGAAAAGTCGGAGGAAAATCCAAACCTCGAGACGTTCCTCTCGCAGCTCTCGCTCGTTTCCGACATCGACAATGCCGATATCGAGGACGACCGCGTGACGCTCATGACCCTGCATTCGGCCAAGGGCCTTGAGTTTCCAATCGTCTTCATGATTGGCATGGAAGAGGGGCTTTTCCCGCACTCGCGCACACTCATGAACCCCGATGAAATCGAGGAAGAACGCCGCACCTGCTACGTCGGCATCACGCGCGCCCAAAGAAAGCTCTACCTCACAAATGCCCGTCAGCGCACGATTTACGGCAAGACGAATGCCTTCCCGCCCTCGCGCTTCCTCGCGGAAATTCCGGACGAATACGTCGAACGCCTCGTGCCGCGCGCCAATGCCTATGGCTTCGCCAATGCCAATCATTACGGCGCCCAGCAGCGCAGCGGCTTCATGAGCTTCCGCCCGAGCCCAAATCAGATGGGCAGCGGCACGCACTTTGCCGGCAAGCCGCAGTCGGCGCTCGAAGCCCTCGCGGCCCTGCAGGACCGCCAAAAGCAGCGTCCTGCCGCACAGGGCGTCATCCGTCCCGACACGAGCATCAAGTGGAAAGTCGGGGACAAGGCCCGCCATGGCAAATGGGGCGTCGGCACCGTCGTTTCGGTCAAGGGCTCCGGCGAAGAAGTCGAGCTCAAGATTGCGTTCCCGGGGCAGGGCGTCAAGGGCCTGATGCAGAAATACGCGCCGATCACCAAGGCTTAAATATTTACATACCTATATAGGAAGCAAAATAGGAAGCAAAGAAAAAGGAAGGTGTCATTATGGCAGAAAATCAGCAGGAAACAGCATATGCCGAAGACATCAAGAGCATCAAAAAGGAGCTGCAGGAACTCCGCAAGGTCATCCGCTACCATAACAACCGCTATTATAATGAAGACAATCCGGAAATCTCCGATTACGAATACGACCAGCTCATGCTGCGCCTGAAGACGATTGAAGCCAAATATCCGGAGCTCATCACGAAAAATTCGCCGACGCAGGTTGTCGGCGGCAAGGCCCTGCGCACGGCCGGCGTACTCGTCAAACACGACGTGCCGATGCTCTCGCTGCAGGATGTCTTCAGCAAGGAAGAGATTTTTGCCTTTGTGCATGATCTGCAGCAGGAGCTCAAAGACCCGGAATTTGTCGTCGAAGAGAAGATTGACGGCCTCTCGATGGCCCTGCGCTACGAAAACGGCGAGCTCGTGCGCGCCATCACGCGCGGCGACGGCATCGTACAGGGCGAGGACGTCACGGAAAACGCCAAGGTCATCAAGGACGTTAAGAAAAAACTCAAGGACAAACTGCCGTACTTCGAGATTCGCGGCGAGGTCTACATGGAGAAGAAAGCGTTTGACGAAGTCAATGCCCGTCAGGAACTCTTAGGCCTCAAGCCCTTTGCCAATCCGCGCAACTGCGCGGCCGGCACCCTGCGCCAGCTCGACAGCCGCATCACGAAGGAACGCCATTTGTCGCTCTTCATCTTCAACCTGCAGACGGCAAGAGGCCGCGAATTTAAGACGCATACCGAAGCCTATGAATTCATGAAGAAACAGGGCATCAAGGTCATTCACGGCTATAAGGTCTGCCATACGGCCGAAGAAGTCTGGCAGGCCATTGAGGCCATCGGCGAGAACCGCGGCAATCTCGCCTATGACATCGACGGCGCAGTCGTCAAGCTCAACAGCCTCGCTGACCGCGAAAAACTCGGCGCAACGGCCAAAGTCCCGCGCTGGGCCATTGCCTATAAGTATCCGCCCGAAGAAAAAGAAACCGTCATCCGCAAAATCGAGCTTTCCGTCGGCCGCACGGGCCGCATCACACCGACAGCCGTCTTTGACCCGATCAGGCTCTGCGGCACGACGGTCGAGCGCGCGACGCTGCACAATCAGGATTTCATCGACAATCTCGGTGTACGTATCGGCGATACCGTGCGCGTCTATAAATCGGGCGAGATCATCCCGAAGATCAAGGAAGTCGTCAAGGAAAAGCGGCCGGAGGGCACGAAGCCCTTCGTCATCGGCACGACCTGCCCCGTATGCGGCGCACCTGCCGTGCGCGAGCCCGACACTTCGGACATCAAATGCCAGAATCCGAGCTGTCCCGCACAGCTTGAAAGCCATATCCTGAACTTCGTCGGCCGCGGCGCGATGGACATCAAGGGACTTGGCGAAGCCGCCATCCACGCCTTGATTGAAGAGGGCTATATCGAAAACATCGCGGACCTTTATACACTGAAGGACAAGCGCGATGAACTCATCGAGAAAGGCATCATCGGCAAGGAAAAGAACACCGATAAAGTGCTAAAAGCCATCGAGGACAGCAAGAAAAATGAACCGCAGCGCCTGCTCACAGGCTTCGGCATCCCCGGCATCGGCCGCACAGCCGCCCGCGAACTCATGCTGCACTTCGGCTCCATCGACAAGCTCAGCGAGGCCACAGAAGAAGACATCCTCGCCGTGCGCGACATGGGCGAAATCAGTGCGAGGGCCATCGTCAGCTACTTCCGCGACCCGAAAAGTCAGGAAATCCTCAAGGCCTTCCGTCAGGCAGGCGTCAATTTTGAGCTGGCAGACACGGGGCTCATCGATACAAAATTCGACGGACTGACTTTCGTCATCACCGGCACCCTGCCGACCATGAGCCGCAAAGACGCAGCGGCCCTTATCGAAAGTCACGGCGGCCGCGTCGCAGGCTCCGTGTCGAAAAAAACGAATTACCTCGTCGCAGGCGATGCGGCCGGCAGCAAACTTCAAAAAGCACAGGATTTAGGCGTGCCCGTGCTCGATGAAGAGGGGCTGCAGGCACTCATTGCCAAATAAACTGCACACGAAAAATACCTGCAAGGGAGCATATCAGAAGCTCCCTTGCAGGTATTTTTGAAGTTTGCGCTTTATTCCCCGAACAAGGGAGAGCGAAGCGAATCCCGCACAGCCTTCACGAAAAGCTGCTTCGAAGCCGGAACCCGAACCAACAGCGAAAAGAAAGAGACATGGAAGCGAACGCCGTGAGGGCAGGGGGCTGAGAAAAAGCGGAGCGTTCGTCTCGCTGCGTGAAGAACTTATTTTTTGCCAGCAAAAAACCTTGCAAAGGAGCGTTCGTCCAAACGAAGTGCGTTTAGCTCCTTTGCAAGGCTTCATTAAAAGGCAAAAAATAAGTTTAGCAGCAGACGCCGCGGAGCGCTTCTCAGCCCCCTGCCCATCTCGCCTTGCTCAACCTATCCCTCGTATCGTCCTCAGCGGAATACCTTTACGCGCTGGCTGATATCTTCCTTATCCTTCGGCTGTGGGTCTGCCGCAATACCGCCGAATGGCATCTGGGCGATGAGTTTCCACGAAGCCGGTACATTGAACATCTTCTTGACAGTCTCGTCAATGACCGGATTGTAATGCTGGAGATTCGCGCCGACATTGAGCTCGCGCAGGGCCGTCCAGATGCTGATCTGCAGCATGCCGTTTGCCTGCTGTGCCCAGATGGGGAAGTTCGGCGCATAAAGCGGGAATTTTTCCTGCAGGGCCTTGACGACATCTTCATCGTAGAAATACAGCAGCGTGCCGTAACCGGCCTTAAAGCTGTCAATCTTCTCGCGGGCAACTTTGCCGCCAAAAGCATCATAAATCGCATCCCAAAGCTCGCCCTGCTTAGCCTGCGTCACCACAATGACGCGCGCACTTTTCATATTGAAAGCATCCGGCACCAGCTCCGTCGTATTCTCGACAAGCTCAATGACCTTTGCCTCATCGACCGGCAGGTTCTTGTTGATATTGTAATACGTGCGGCGTTTTGCCAGCGATTCCTGAATACCCATAAAAATTTCCCCTTTTTTAAGATTCATTCTTAAAATAAAAATAATGTAACTTCTTTTATTTCAATGATACCAGACAAAAAAATAAAAGTCAATAACAAATGTTCGCTTGTATGATTCCCCGGTTGAATCCCATCCCCGGGCCTGATATAATAAAAAGTTGTCAGTACGAAAAACGGAAAAAGGGCAGGTGAGTTTTTTGAAGGAAGAAACAATCGAGAAAGTCAAAAAGGAGCTTGAAGGCTGGCAATATCTTGAAGAACTTCCAGAAACATGGCATGGCTTTACGAAACATTTGCTAGGCAGGCCCATCGACGATTGCTATGATATTTTCGCTTACAAAAGTCAGGAGCTTCACAAGAGTGCAACAGCGTATTTTCACGAAGAGACACACGAATACAAGCTGCGCATCAAGATTGGCCTGATTGAGCTCTGCCGCATCGAATTCATCACGGCGGATTTTTCTGTCTTTGAAAAACTCCTGCGCACACAGCTCGAGCAGCTGCTCTGCGACCTTTCGGAATTCAACCCCAAAAGCGTCAGCAGCATCGTGCGCGACAAGGAAATCCTGACTTGGGAAGCAGGCCGTGACCTGCCGGAGGAGCTCGAGGGCTTTTCCCTGTTTATTCGGCCCGAATATCCGGTCAAAATCAACAATGGCTCATATATCCTCATCGATTACGTCGACTTTTCCCTCGAGAGCAATGTAACAGTCTACTATAATATATACCGCGATGAATTTTTCAGTGAGGCGCGCATCTGGAACATTCCGGACGTCAATTACGATTTTGACTCGAATACGCTTTCGGAGCTTGAAGAACGCCTGCAGCGGTATCTCGTGCCGCGCCTGCGCGAAGTCCGCACGCGGGCTGAAAAAGAAGCAAAAGAGCGCGCAGCCCATGAAGCCGCACTGGCTGCCAGGGCAGAAAAAGTCCATGAAGCTGCGAAGCGTGCGGAAGATGCCGCTGCTAAGGAGCCTGAACGGCCTGAGGAGGAAACGAAATGATCCTTATTGATAAAGCCATCCTGCATATTCTCGACTTTCATTCGGGGGTCACGGTTTACTCCGACGAGCCCTTGACCGTGGCCGACAGCATTGAGACGTATCTTTTGAAGCACATCGAAAAGGCATGGAACAGTCAGGAAGCAAAGCCAGGCACTTTTTTCGATGACAGCGCGTTCAAGCAAAAAGTCGAGGCCTACAAAAAGGGCGAACTCGATTTTGTCGAGTTCAGCAAACAGATTGGCAAAACACTCGAAGATGCCTTCACGCATGCCGAGGAAATGGCCTCGTCCGATGTCCTCGTTGCCGAAGTGCGCATCAACGAAGCCCCGCAGCTCGCCATCCTGCGCAGCAACAGCCATATTGGCTTTACGCATCAGGTCAATCAGACCGAACACGGCATCAAGAACGAAATCATCAACCATTATTCGATTATGCCGAATATGACGCAGAAAGTCGACGAATTTGCCTTCATTGACCTTGCGACCATGGCTATCAAGACGGCTGCCAAAAAATACACGCTCGATGGCACGCCTGTTTACGTTTTCCCCGAAATGCTGCTTGAATGCAGTCTGACGCCCTCGCCGAAGGAGGCCATGAAGAACCTCAGCAAGGCCGCGGCCAAAGTCGCGGAAACGTTCGGTCAGGACAAAGTCGCGACCGAAGCCGCCGTCAAGAACTACGTGGCCGAAACCATGCAGCAGGGCGACAAGCTCGACCTCAGCGAGGCCGGCAAAGAGATTTTTCAGGACAATCCCGCCATGCAGCAGGAACTCGACACGGCCATCCGCGACGCCGGCATCACCGAGCCCGTGCAGATGGACCCCGAAGTCATGCTCAAAAAAGTCAGCCGCCACAAGCTCAAGACCGACACCGGCATCGAACTGACCATCCCGACCGACTACTTCGACAATACGGAGTTTGTCGAGTTCAACAACAACGACGACGGGACTCTTTCCATCACCTTGAAACATATCTCGAATATCGTCAATCGGGGATGATAAAGGTTTCGGGGCCGTTGGCAGGGGTGTCTAACGTTCCGCGTGGTCATTTGCGCCTGCTGCGCCGTGCTGTCTCTCGATACATCAATATGCGAAATATCCCAGTTCACACGAAAGAAGGGACGGGCTGTCTATAAGCGGAGCTTTGGCGGTTTGCGTAAAGAATTTATTTTTTGCCGACAAGAACCCTTGCGAAAGAGCGTCCGTCCAAACGAAGTGCGTTTAGCTCTTTCGTAAGGCTGCCATAAAAGGCAAAAAATAAATTTAGCAAATCGTCACGCGCAGCGTTAGACAGTCCGGCCCGTCTTTCCCTATGATGCATTTTCAACATATGAGGAACATCTATGCAAATTAATGGAGATATCCAAAACATCAAACAGTATATCGTGAAGAGACTTGAGGCCCTTTATGAGCTTTCAGTGCCGATTGGCCAGCTCTCGACGCATGAGCTGAATTTTGAGATGCTCGAGGTCACGAGGCTCCTCGGCCGTGAGGTCGCTGTGTACCTGAATCGTCAGGGCAAGGTCCTGCAGGTTTCAGTCGGCGACACGGCTACGGTGGATTTGCCGGAATTCAAGAGCCGGCGTGCTGAGGGGCGCCTTACGGGCATCCGCTGTATCCACACGCATCCAAGCGGCGACACGCGCCTCAGCGAACCCGACCTTTCCTCGCTGCGCCGTCTGCGCTTTGACTGCATGGCGGCTATCGGCTTTCGCGATGATAAAGAGGATGAAATCGTAGGTTCGCTTGGCTTTTTTACAGGGGACTGCGCGGAGGACGGCACGGAAAAACTCGGACAGGTCGGACCACTGCCGGAACGTGTGCTGCACGGCATCAATCTGACGTATCTCATCACGGTCGTCAATAAAAAACTCGCTGCCCGCCAGACAAAAACAACTGGTGAGGAAGAGGAGCGGGCGCTGCTCGCCGGCCTTGACTGCGGCAAAACGCTTTGGCCCATCGAAGAATCCATGGCCGAGCTCGAACGCCTCGCAGATACGGCCGGTGCCGTCATTGTCGGCAAGTTCATCCAGCGCCGTGAAAAGCCCGATGCAGCTTTCTTCCTCGGCCGCGGCAAGGTCTCGGAGATTGGCATGGAAGTGCAGAACCGCGACGCGACGCTGTTGATTCTCGACGATGAACTCACACCGTCGCAGCAGCACAATCTTGAGCAGATGCTCGGCATCAAGGTCATCGACCGCACGGCCCTGATCCTCGACATTTTTGCCCAGCGCGCCCATTCGCGTGAGGGCAAGCTGCAGGTCGAGCTCGCCCAGCTTCAGTACAATCTGCCGCGCCTCGGCGGGCAGGGACTCGTGCTCTCGCGCCTCGGCGGCGGCATCGGCACGCGCGGCCCCGGCGAGACAAAACTCGAAGTCGACCGACGCCGCATTTACGCACGCATCCACGACCTCGAAGCCCAGATTGACTCCGTACAGAAAAACCGCCATCTGCACCGCCGCCGCCGCAAACTCTCCCGCATCCCGCTCGTCGCCCTTGTCGGCTACACGAATGCGGGCAAATCCACGCTTTTGAACAAGCTAACGGGCTCCGACGTCTTTGCCGAGGACAAGCTCTTTGCAACCCTCGACCCGACCACGCGCCACCTCGTACTGCCCGAGAAGCAGGAAATTCTGCTGACCGATACCGTCGGCTTCATCCAGAAACTCCCGCATACCCTCGTCAAGGCCTTCCGCGCCACGCTTGAAGAAGTGCAGGAAGCGGATTTGCTTTTGCATGTCGTCGACTGCAGCAATGAAAATTACGAGCAGCAGATTGAATCCGTCGTCGAAGTTCTCAAAGAACTCGACGCCGTCGACAAGCCGATGCTTTACGTCTTTAACAAGTCCGACTGCCTGACTTCCAAAAATCAGCAGCTCGCCATGCTGCGCGGCCGCGAGGGCATCTGCGTTTCGGCAAAGACAGGGGAAAATCTCCTGGAGCTGCAGGAACTCATTGAACGCTTCTTCAGCGAGCAGCAGGTCAAGATGAACCTTCTGATTCCCTTTGCCGAAGGGCGCGTCCTGACCGAGCTTCATGAGCTCAACGCGGTCAGGGAAACCGAATACCGCGAAGACGGGACCTTCGTCAAAGTCAGTCTGCCGGCGTCGCAAAAAGAAAAGTTTGCTGCGTACAAGGTAGAAGAATAGGCATGCAGTATTTGTTCGAGGAAGAGAGGCGGCATGAAGAAGGGGGGAGCGAAGCAATCCCCGCACAGCTTTGCACGAACTCCCTTTGTTCCACGCACTTTCATAAAGGCTAGAACGTGCAAAGAAGTGAGGGAAGGGCTGGGCAGAAGCGGAGCGTTCGGTGTGCGGCGTGAAGAACTTATTTTTTGCCAGCCAAAACCCTTGCAGAGGAGCGTCGTTCAAACGAAGTGCGTTTAGCTCCCTGCAAGGATGCGTTAAAAGGCAAAAAATAAGTTTAGCCGCACACCGCCGCGGAGCTCTGCCCGGCCCTTCCCGCCTTCCCATCATCGACCGTTCCCAGTTTCATCGAACCCAACCCAACCCAATCCAATCTAATCTAATATATTGTGAGGTAATCATTTCATGTCCTTTTCGAAAAAAGTCATCGATCTCAAACGCGAGGTCCTCAAAGAATCCGAGCCGCTTTTTGCACATCTTGAGGATGTCGCCGAAGCCAATACGCTGAAAGTCCTCGACGCCATGCGCGAATGCCGCGTCTCAGACGCTCATTTCAACACGACGACGGGCTATGCCTATGACGATATCGGCCGCACGAAGCTCGAAGAACTCTACGCCAAGATTTTCGGTGCCGAACGCGCCCTCGTCCGCACGCAGTTCGTCTCCGGCACGCACGCTCTGGCCACGGTTCTTTTCGGCATCCTGCGCCCAGGCGATGAACTCGTCTCCCTTACGGGCAAGCCGTACGACACCATGCAGACCGTCATCGGCTACGACAACCCGAGCCCCGGCTCCTTAAAGGAATTCGGCGTGCTCTACAACGAGCTGCCCATGGTCGATGGCAAAGTCGATATGGAGCATATCAAAGATGTCATCACGGACAAGACGAAAATGGTCGAAATCCAGCGTTCGCGCGGCTACAGCATGCGCAATCCTCTCTCCATCGATGATATCCGCGCCATCACGAGCGAAGTGCACCGCATCAAGCCGGACTGCATCTGCTTTGTCGACAACTGCTACGGCGAATTCGTCGATTACGAGGAGCCGACGCAGGCCGGCGCCGACATCATGGCGGGCTCGCTTATCAAGAATCCGGGTGGCGGCCTTGCGCCGACCGGCGGCTACATCGTCGGCAAGGATAAACTCGTCGAACTCGCGTCCTACCGCCTGACGGCGCCGGGCATGGGCGATGAGCTCGGTGCGAGCCTCGCGAATAACCGCCTTCTCTTCCAGGGGCTCTTCCTCGCACCGCACGTTGTCATGCAGGCCATCAAAGGCGCGATTTTCGCTGCCGGCATGTTCGCAAAACTCGGCTACAAGACGCTGCCGCTGCCGACGGACGTGCGCGGAGATATCATTCAGGCCATCGAGCTCGGCAGTGATGACAAACTCATTGCTTTCTGCGGCGGCATTCAGAAATATTCGCCAGTCGACTCTTTCGCCGCGCCGGAGCCATGGGACATGCCGGGCTATGCCGACAAAATCATCATGGCAGCCGGCACATTCGTACAGGGTGCTTCCATCGAATTCAGCGCCGACGGTCCGCTGCGTGCACCCTACAACGTCTACCTGCAGGGTGGCCTGACGTTTGAACATGCCATGATTGGCATCATGGGCGCCGCTCAGGCCGTACTCGACGTCGACGAAAAATAACTATATAATATAAGCCTGTCATAACAGCAAAAGACTGCTCATCCAGAAAAGCTCAAACGGCGGACAAAGCCGTCAAGTCAATAAGCCCAAATGGAGAGCAGTCTTTTTTGTTTTTGAGGCAATATATTTCAGAGCCGGCGGTAAATCCCGATGACACGGCCAAGGATCACGCTGTCCACGGGACAGCGGCGCACCGTGATTCCGTCTCCGATTCTCGTGACCACAAGCTCGCCATCATCGGCAAATTCCTGCGGCGTGATGAAAAGCAGATCATCTTCCGAAATTCCTTCCTTTTCCATGCTGTCATCGGGCATGCTCATGGCAAACGTCTTTTTATGGGTGCCAAGCATCTCCTGCGGGAACGAAAACACGGCCCGGCTGTTCTGTTCGGAAAACAGCGCCGCCCCCTTATGACGCGGCGAAACCACCGGTACAGGTACATTCTGCCGCCAAGGACGCTCATCGAGAATATCGATGGCACGCGGCTTTGTCGGGTCGCGCTTGATCATGCCGTTTTCCTCAAGGCGCGTCAGATAGCCATGCACTGTCGAACTCGACTTCAGGCCAACGGCTTTGCCGATTTCCCGTACCGATGGAGGATATCCTTTCTCGAGCAGGAAAGCCTTGATGAATTGGAAAATCTCTTTTTGACGTTCGCTTGATTTTCTCGTCTTACGCATAATGCATCCCCCTCATATTCTTTTATTTATATTGTATTCTATCTTACTTCTTATTATATCATATGTATGTTCGCTTAGGAATGAAGTTTATGAAAATTGGCTGAAATCCTCTTAAGATTTTCTCATGTATATGAATCCAGCCGGGGATTTGACGAGTTCAGATGATAAAGTTATAATGCAGGGAGAGTCTCCTGCAAATGAGCACCGCATTTATACGTGCTAATAAAATAGGGGACAGATGGGGGATTGAAAAATTGAGATTCGGTAAAAAGTTTTATACCAGTCTGCTGAGCATGGTGCTGCTGCTTGTCTGGTCCGCGGTGGCCATGGCTGCGGCACCGGACATCACGGCTGATGCCGCGATTGTCATCGATGAGCGGACGGGGCAGGTCCTTTATGAGAAAAATGCGGACAAACGCGAATATCCGGCCAGCATGACAAAGATGATGACCTGCATCCTCGCCCTGGAAAAGGGCAGTCCGGACCAGATCATCACGGTCAGTGACAATGCTGCCAACGTCGAATGCACGCGCCTTTATCCGGGCTATGCCCTGCGCCTTGCCGACATCGAGCAGCAGATGATGATGATTTCCGACAACGGTGCGGCCACGGCCATCGGTGAAGCCATTGGCGGCAGTGAAGCAGGCTTTGCTGACATGATGAATGCCAAAGCTCAGGAAATCGGCGCAACAAACACGCATTTTGTCAATATGAACGGCATGCCGGACCCCGACCACTACTCGACGGCGCGTGACATGGCCAAGATTGCCGCTTATGGCATGAAGATGCCGGCGTTCCGCAAAATCGTGGGCACGAAGGAAAAACGACTCTATTATATCGCGCCGCAGGGGCACACAACTTACTGCGAAAACACGAACGAACTGCTTGACACATATGAAGGCTGCACGGGCATCAAGACGGGCTGGACCAGCGCCGCCCGTGGCTGCGTCAGTGCGGCAGCTTCGCGCGATGGACGCGAGCTCATCGCCGTGGTCATGCATTCCGATGACGATGAAACGCGCTTCAGTGAAGCAGCGGAGCTGTTGGATTATGGGTTTGCGCAGGAAGAGAATACAAACATAAAATAAGGCGGCAGTCGGACTAACTTTAACGTTCCGCGCAGCAGGCTGAAGCTTCACTTATAAAGTTAGTCCGACTGCCTTAGTTTCAGCAGGATCAGCAACAATGTGCATACACCTGCTATAATAGATGGAAGTTCGTGAGATATCAAAAAATGAGGAGGTTTTATGATGAATCCAATTAGCACTATCGATAAAGCTGTATATGAAAAGAAGCGCGATGAGGTGCTGCAGGCTGCAATTGCTTTTGATGCAGGCGATGCGAAACGCATCCAGCATCTCATCAAGGTTTACACGTATGCTGCCCTGATTGGCCGCGGGGAGCAGCTGCCGGAAGCCACGCAGCAGATGCTGGAACTTGCAGCGATTCTGCACGATATTGGCATTCACGCTGCCGAAGAAAAATACGGCAGTCCGGCTGGTATTTATCAGGAGAAGGAAGGGCCGGCACCGGCACGCGAACTGCTGCATAAGGTTTCCGGCATTCCGGAAGAAATGGTGGAGCGCATTGCGTACCTGATTGGCCATCATCATACATATAAAAACGTCGATGGTGCAGACTATCAGATTCTTTTGGAAGCCGATTTCCTTGTCAATGCTTATGAAGATAACCTCTCGGAAAAAGCACTGCTTTCCTTCCGCGAGAAGGTCTTCCGCACGCAGAGCGGCACGAAGCTGCTCAACACGATTTACGGCCTTAACTTACCGAGATGATACTGACAATACTACGGAAATGGAAATGATGGAATAAATGGAAGGAGGGGCAGGCATGATTCTGCAGGCACCTGTTACGAAGTACATCACGACAAACTGCTATATTTACGCGGACAATGACACGAAGCACGGTTTTCTCATCGACCCCGGAGCTCAGGCGAAGAAGCTCTTAGAACTCATTGAAGAAAAAGGGCTGACTATCGAAGCGATTCTGCTGACGCACGGCCATTTTGACCATATCGGCGCGGTAAGTGAGATTCAGGAACAGCTCAAAATTCCAGTTTACATGGGTGAGCAGGGCAGGCTCTATGCCGAGAATCCCGTCTGGAACCTCTCTGCGCAAACAGAGGAGCCCATCTTGCTGAAAGATGTCACGTACCTCAAAGACGGTTCGGTCATCCGTCTCAAGAATACGCCGTCTTTTCAGGTCAAGCTGATCAATCTTCCCGGTCATACAGCCGACGGTGTCATGTATTACGCCGAGGCCGATGGTGCGGCTTTTGTCGGCGATTCCATCTTTCAGGGCAGCTACGGCCGCACAGATTTATACGGCGGCGACGAGCAGGCACTTCTTGAAGGCATACGCACAAGGGTCCTGACGCTGCCCGACGATACACTGCTGCTGTCCGGCCATTCCGCGCCGACGACTGTGGCGGATGAAAAAGTCCGGCCATGGTATCAGGCTTGAACAGCAGCTGCCCTTCATAAAACCAGCATAGCAGGATAGATATATAATGATATAGATGTATAATGGAAAGGAACGATTTGCATGATTCAGGATATTGCCCCGAAAAAACTCGACAACCATTATAAACCGACGGCCGAGCCAAAAGATGACAGCGTCATCTTCTATTTCAAGGACCGCGACGTGCTCGTCCGCAGGGATGAAGGCAAGCTCTTCCCGACGTTTGCCCAGCTCGGCCGCCCGGAAGGCTGTGTCTATCTCTTTACCATCGGCAAGAAAGAATTTTTCCTGCTGCTCGGCGATACGGAGCCGCAGACTCCCGAAGGCTTCGATTTTGAGCCGATCCGGAGCATCCGCGAGAACAAAGAGGCCAAACTGCCGAGCTTCTACGCATTTTACACGGCGCTTCATCTGCGTGGCTGGTATCTGACCAACCGTTTCTGCGGTGTCTGCGGTCATGCGACGGTCCTCGATACAAAAGAACGCGCGCTGCGCTGCCCGAAATGCAACCATGTCATTTATCCGCGTATCAACCCGGCCATCATCGTCGGCGTCCTGCACAACGGCAGAATCCTTTTAACGCGCTATGCTGCCGGCCACAATGACACGACCGTCTACGCGCTGATTGCCGGCTTCACGGAAATCGGCGAAACCTTCGAAGAAACCGTAGCCCGCGAAGTCAAGGAAGAAGTCGGCCTCAAAGTCAAGAATATCCGCTACTACAAATCCCAGCCATGGGGCAGTGCCGCTGACATCCTCGCAGGCTTTTACTGCGACCTCGACGGTGACGATGCCATCGACATGGACAAAGACGAACTGAGCCGCGCATTCTGGGCCACACCGGAAGAAGTCATCCTGCAGCCGGACGACTGGAGCCTAACCAACGAAATGATGGCAAGATTCAAGAACGGCGAAAAATGCTGAAACAGCTGATACAGAGACGATAACAACAGTTCGATACATCACAGCAGCATATTTACAGATCCTGCAGCACATATCACGCAGGAGTATCATCAAATATGATATGTACTACTGTGCCATATAGAAGCACCATACAGAATATCTCATCAAATAACACAATACCTCATCAAATAACACAAAACTTATTCGGATGGGGTATTTTTATTGCTCAAATTACGTTACGGTAATATCGCGGCAGTATCGGTATTACTTGTATAATTCCTAAATTACCATGGTAATACCAATATTATTTGAGTAATACCTTGCTAAAGTTTCTTATCTGTTTTTCTGCGAAATATTTACTTCCGATAATTTATACTTATCGGAAGTAATATTATAAAGGTTTTATCGTATGATATCCTATGTACGCTAAAGCCTTATGTGATAATGTGTGAGAGGGTTTTTATTGTATTATTTTTGTCATGCTATACTATATCATGTTTTGCCGTTACAGTTTGACTTCCCCTAGCCTTTGTATTACAATGTATTACAAGGGAGGGATTATTATGACTGTATCGGTTCGTTTAAATGACGATGACGCCATGCTTTTCCGCAAATATGCTGATATGAACGGTCTCTCCATGTCGGAGCTGGTACGCCGTTCTGTCATGGAACGCATTGAAAACGACTTCGATATGAAATGCTATGAAAAAGCCATGAAAGAATACCGTGAACATCCCGATGAAACCTACACCCTTGATGAGGTCGAAAAGGAGTTGGGACTCGCTTGAGCTATCATGTGCTCTTTACGCCAGCTGCAAAAAAAGCATTGAAGAAAATGGACCGCCATACTGCTGCCCTGATTCTCGGCTGGATCCGCAAGAATCTGGAAGGCTGCGAGAATCCACGCCAGCATGGCAAGGGACTCACGGCCAACCATAGCGGCGAATGGCGCTATCGTGTCGGAGACTATCGCCTGATTGCAGACATTCAGGAAGAACGTGTCGTCATTCTAATGCTCCATATCGGACATCGCCGGGAAATCTATTCCTGACTCAAGAGGTGCCAGCTTATGGCATCTCTTTTTTATGTCTATTTTCGGCTGCCGGGCTTCTGCAAGAACACTTCGAGGTTTTCAATAGACTGCAGCTCTTGCTTTTTCTCATTTTATCCGCTAAACTAAAATTAACCTGATTGATTTCTATAATTGATTTCTATAATTTCATATGAATTAGGAGTGATTTTATGCGCAACAGTGCATCCGCAAATGAATGCTATTTGGAATGCTATCCGAGTACGAAATCGATCCTGAAACAGGAATTTTATGTCTATGAAATCAAACGTTTGTATACGGACCGCCTAGTCAATCTCATTTCTCTCGCCCGCGCGATTACAGGATGTATTAATCGTAATGTACCCACGTGCTTTGCCTGCACAGATGATACATTTATTTATACGAAGGTTCCCTTACCCGCTTATTGGCTTAAAGGAGAAAATGGCACGAAAGTACGCGAATCTTATTGCCAGTACGAATTGATATTAAAAGAAACCACGAAAATTCCCTTCTCGAATACGGCAGTCTATGATGCCTATATCTCCCTTTTAATACTGCGAAAACTAGCCCGTTTCACTGCCTCAACCGGATTTTTTGCCAATAAAAACCAAAAGAAATATTTTGTGAAGAACGATGAACTTCATACAGCTTATCTCTACCATCTGCCCAACAAAGCTGGTGAAATCGTCTATGGACACATCACAGATACATCGTATAACGAGGCAGATGTAAATGCCCCGCATGATGTCAGAGAAAAGAAACGGCAAAATTATAAGATTATCTTAGGAAGGTGCTTTTCCATCCAACCGTCTATCCGTATGGATGGTTTCTTTACCGTTTCCCTTACATCAAAAACCGAATATTTAAGCAAGCAGTCTTTTTATCACATCTCGAAAAAAGATGGGATCTCCCCAGAAAAATTTATCGGACGGGAAGCAAAATACCGTTTGTCTACGGGGCTTTCACAGACCGGCATCATTGTATCGGAAAAAGAATACTGTGCGGCCAACCCTGGAAAAAATCCACAGGAAGATGCTTCTGTAACAGCCACAAAGAATTATCTGCGTCAACGATATTCAAGATGCAAAGAAGTGCAAAAGGCTGTCCAAAACAGTCCAGCTGATGATTTTATCTTATACGTGCGTCTCAATGCCCATACAGTATGCCAGTATCTGGCTTCGACGCTTCATCCTATCTTAACCACAGAATATGTCGCTGAAAATTTCAAAAAATTTAGTAAGGCATCGGTGAAATACATGCGGTTGGAAATGGATAAACGCATTGCACTGGATCGCGAAGTAATCACAGACATTGGCGAGCTTTCCGAGCTCGGACAGGGAGTGAAGTTGTCTGCTATCCCCTGCTCTGCTGCTGATATCGGCTATGCCAACAGCATCATGGCAACACCACGACTGCGAATTGGCAATCAAAAAATTATATTGGCCGAGATGAAGCAAAAAGAAAGCCTGTTTCAAAAAAATTGTGGTTATTATTCCATTCCACAAAGATTAAAGGACCCCCAAAAGACCAACCTGCGCATCAATATTCTGGGAGATGCAAAACAATTTACGGAAGAACAGCTGCTGGATGCTCTGCGTTATCTTTATCAATACGGCGGTATGCGCCACTGTTCCCCTGCATTTTCCGTCAGGGGTGAACAAGGTGCCTGGTTTAGGCCCAAGGCCTATGTTGAAGATTACCATCAAAAGTACGGCATCAACGCTATTCTAAAAAAAATCCATGAGATGAATCAAGATGCAGAAACAGATTTAAATTTGATTGTTCTGAATGCAAACGACCCCTATCTTCCTGCAGACCTTCATGACCGGATTAAGAAGGATTTGGCCTCAACAGCCATGCCGTCACAAATGGTCAATGACCATACCATCAAAGAGCTGTTAAAAGATTATTCTCTGCAAAAGAAGCGGGGAATAGTTCAAAAGAATGGCATAAGCAATAGCAGTCTTCGTTACACCGCTTACAATCTCATCATGCAGATGATGGCAAAACTCGGCTGCGTCCCAGCTGTTTTCCATGAGCCTTTGCCCGGAAACATCGATATGATTTTAGGGCTGGATGTCGGTATGGCGGCAAAAGGCATTCATTATCCGGGATGCTCGGTTATTTTGGATGGGCATGGCAATTATTTAGGCTCATATGCACCGGAACGAGCGCAGACAGGCGAGAAAATCCCAGCTAAGATACTTGAAGAAATATTTGACCGTTCGCTGCTCTGCTATGAAGAGAAGATTGGCAGTTTCCCAAAAGGCATCATCATCATGCGGGATGGATTCTCGAACGAAGATGATGATTTTTATGCACAGTATTTTGGCGAGCGGGAAATCCGCTATGACATTGTAGAAGTGCGTAAGCAGGCAGGAACGCGCCTTGCCAAAGGCATGCATCAAAACGAGCAGCTGCAGTTTGCCAATCCCGATATCGGCACGGCGCTGATAAAAGGAGAAGAAGGATATATCGTTACGACGAAGAGTAATGGCCGCTTTGGTGCGCCCCGTCCCTTAAAAATCGTTCATTCAGCCGGCAGTCTGCCCATGGATACCATCATGCAGATCTGCTACAGTCTCACCAAGAATTATCCCGGCAGCATGCAGAATATAAGACTCCCCCTGCCAACCTATATTGCAGATCAAATTTGCAAGGCTTATGACCGGATCCCGCACGGGGCCATTACAGACCAGAATTTCTTTATGTAGAGTGATCTTTGCGTACTTTGCGCAATACCATGAATATAAAAGCGGCACATCCCCATATATAAAGGGATGTGCCGTTTTTGATTTTCTTACTTGTGCACTTTTAGACGCCGGTATTACTCTTCCTCGGGATATTTCATGCCCCAGTCCTGACGGATCTTGGTCATGAGGGCCATGACGTCGACGGTATAGTCGAGGTGCATGTAGTCTTTTTCGCCGGCAACGGTGCGTTCCATGTCTTCAACTTCGTAGCACAGGGCGTTTTCGGTCTCGCCGGCGATGATTTCTTCCTTATGGCCGTCTTCGGTCCAGGTGATCATAGCCTTGTCGCCGCGCGGATATTCCATGAGCTCGACATAGGCCTTGTCAAAGGAAATCATGCCGCGCTTCGGCTGTTTGGCATGCAGTGAGAGCATGACCGTGGCCATTTCGTTTTCGTCGTTCTTCAGGAGAATGCTCGCCTGCTCGTCGACGCCGGTCGGCGCGTAAAGGACCTGCGAGGAAATTTCCTTCGGACTCGAGCTCATGAACCAGCGCACAAAGGAAAGTGCGTAGACGCCGATGTCGAGCATGGCGCCGCCGGCGAGGCTGCGGTTGAAGAAGCGGTTTTTCATATCGTAGGGCTTGTAGCTGCCAAAATTCATCGTCATGAGGCGCAGCGGACCAAAGTCGCCGTTTTGGATGCGCTTGCTGAGCTCGCGGTAGATCGGCATATGGTAAATCGTCTGGGCTTCGGCGAGCACGAGATGATTCTTCATGGCGAGGTTTACAGCTTCTTCGAGCTCGTAGTAGTTGAGCGTGATTGACTTCTCGCAGAGCACGTGCTTGCCGGCCGCGAGTGCCTGACGCAGGTACTTGATATGCGTGTTATGCGGCGTCGATATGTAGACGATATCGACCTCAGGGTCCTTGAAGATGTCCTCGGGCTGGTCATAAACCTTCGGGATTCCGTACTGCTCGGCAAATTTCACGGCTTTTTCGTGCGTGCGGTTGCCCACGCCGTAGAGATTGCCCCCGAGCTTCTGCATGGCCTCGGCCAGCTGATGGCCGATGACGCCGCAGCCGAGCGTAGCCCATTTATACTGAACTGCCATAAAAATATCCCCCTTCTTACTATATCCCGCTGTTGCCTGTGTTTCGGCGGTCTGTCGAAACAGACTATAAAACTATATTTCCTATTTCGCGAAAAAAGTGCGAAATCCTGCTAAAAATCGTCAATAGTTTAGCGTTCTTCTAATCTCCGCACCTTAAAATATTCTTCAAATCCGTATTAAAACGTTGAAACGAAGGTGTTATCTATGTCCGTATCCTTAGCCGGCATCCTGAATACAATCCAGCATGGCGGCCCCAAAATGACAGCCGTCATCTACATAACGGCTCAAATCCTCGGCATCATTGTCTTAAGCTATGTTTTTAAGGGCATCGTCTATCTCGTCAGCCACTATACGAGGGTTCCCGAACATGTCCTGAACCACGTCGTACGCTTCATGCCTTTTATGACGGGCATCTGCGCCGGCATTTACGCGGCCAATGCCTTTATGGAGCTGCCGACGTTCATCAAGAATCATATGGAGATGCTGTTTTACAATGCCGTGGCCATCACGCTGACGCTGTTTATCGCGCATCTCATCTCGGCTTTTCTGCAGTATAAGCTTGTCAACAGCAACGCCGAGAATTCGTCGACGTCCATTCTCGGCACGCTCATCAATATCTTTGTCTACGCGTCCGGCGTGGTCCTGATTCTCCATGCCCACGGCATCTCGATTTCTCCTCTGCTCACGGCCATGGGCGTCGGCGGTATCGCGTCGGCCCTCGCGCTGCAGGATACCCTCGCCAATCTGTTTTCGGGCATCATGACGCTCATTTCGAGGCAGATTCGCATTGGCGACTACATCAAGCTGTCGACCGGCGCGACGGGCCGCGTCACGGATATGAACTGGCGCAATACGACCATGCGCACGCCCACGGGCAACCTCATCATCATCCCGAACAAGACAGTCGCCACCTCGATGCTGACGAATTACGAGCAGCCGCTCGCGGAATGCACGATTTCCATCCCGCTGACGATTGTCTACGGCAGCGACCTCGGCAAAGTCGAGGAAGTCACCGTCGCCACGGCCCAAAAGGTCCTCGACAAGAGCCAGTACGGCGTCACGGGCTTCAAGCCGGCCGTCCGCTTTACAGAGCTCGGCGAATACGGCATTTCGTTTTCGGTCGTTTTGCGCATCAAAAATGCCGTCGACGAAGCCAAACTGCGTCATCAGTTCATCAAGGCCATTTACCGCTGCTATCAGGCAAACAACATCCAGCTGCTTCAGCGCCAGCCCTGATTTTCTGCGGGAATTTCATATTGCTATCATATATACATATATATAGGAAAGGAACAAGCAAACAACCATGCCATTTTCTTTTGACAATCTCATTCACGAGGTCCAATACGGCGGCCCTCATGTCCATTTTGCCGTCTTCATCATCTGCCAGATTGTCGGCATTATCCTGCTGCATTATATCTTTCGCGGCATCACGTACCTCATCAACCGCTATACAAAAATGCCGGAGGATGTTCTCAGGCATATCACGCGCTTCATGCCCACGATGGTCGGCATCTGCTGCGGCATTGCCGTGGCTGACAATATCATGGATTTGCCGGATTTCGTCAAGCCGCATATGCAGATGGTCTTTTTCAACGCCCTGACTCTGACGATTACGCTGTTCATCGCGCATCTCGTCTCGGCTTTTCTGCAGTATAAACTCAGCAACAGCAATACGCGCAACGGCTCGACCTCGATTCTCGCGACCGTCATCAACGTCGGCGTCTACGCCATCGGCATCATCCTGATTCTCGACGCCCACGGCATCTCGATTTCCCCGCTGCTCACGGCTTTAGGCGTCGGCGGTCTTGCTTCGGCACTCGCCCTGCAGGATACCCTCGCGAATCTGTTCTCGGGCATCACGACGCTCGTTTCCAAGCAAATCCGCATTGGCGACTACATCAAACTGAACAAAGACGCCTCGGGCCGCGTCATCGACATGAACTGGCGCAACACGACACTGCGCACCTCCACGGGCAACACGATTATCGTGCCGAACAAGAGCATCGCCGCCTCGACACTCATGAACTACGAACAGCCCCTCGCCGAATGCACAATTGCCATTCCCCTGACCATCACCTACGGCAGCGACCTCGAACACGTCGAAGCCGTGACCCTCGCCACGGCCCGCCACATCCTCGACAACAGCCAGTACGGCGTCACCGGCTTCGAGCCGGCCGTCCGCTACAAAGAACTCGGCGAATACGGCATCTCCTTCGACGTCGTCCTGCGCATCAAAAACGTTGTCGACGAAGGCGTACTCAAACATCAGTTCATCAAGGCCATCTACCAGACGTATCAGAACGAAAACATCCACTTGCTCGAACGCACAGCCTAAATCATGCATCCTGCCTAAACGCATAAAAAGACCGGCAGTCCTGTCAAAAAAAGACAGAGTCTGCCGGTTTTTTTTCGCCTCATGAGAATCTGTAAGAGTAACCAGCGAAGAACTTACGAAATTCCCTTACGCTTCTTCGCCTTGTCGATAAGAGTCTCCGCTTCCGCAAAAGCCTGCGGCAAATAATCCTCCTCCCATTCGCGCCCCTTCTTCTCCTGCGCCTTGATTTCCTTCCACTCCGTCAAAGGACGGCCGTTTTCATCGAGCATCGGCTCATGAAACACATGCGGATGACGCCGAATCATTTTCGCAGACACCGTCTCCGCCACATCAGCCAAAGAAAAAAGCCCCTCTTCCTCCGCTAACTGCGCATGAAACACCACCTGCAGCAAAAGATCGCCGAGCTCCTCCTTGAGATTTTCGTCCTTGCCCGTATCCTTGAGGATATCAATGCCCCCAAGCACCTCCGCTGCCTCCTCAATGCAGGCCGGTTTCAAACTCTCATGCGTCTGCGCACGGTCCCAAGGACATCCATTTTCCGAACGCAGCCGCGCCACAATCTTTTTAAGCCGAATGACAGACTCCAACGTAATTTTATCGTTTCCTTCCATATAATATAATCCCTTTCTTTTCCAAAGTCCGTAATCCCAGAGCTGGCAGTAAGGGGAAGCGGGCTGGCACGAGCGGAGCGTTCGGCCGCCTGCGTCAAGAACTTATTTTTTGCCTGCCAGAACCCTTGCGAGGGAGCGTCCGTCCAAACGAAGTGCGTTTAGCTCCCTGCAAGGCTGAATTAAAAGGCAAAAAATAAGTTTAGCAGCCGGCCGCCGCGCAGCGACGCCAGCCCGCTTCCCCGCCTTCCCTTCTCGAGGGCCCTTACTTCCTGCCGCCAAGTCCCTCTGCCGCCGTAAACAGCGCCAGTGCGGCCCAGATAAATGCCAGCGCGCTGATCTGCGCGAGCCCGAACGCCTCATGGAAAAAGAAAATTCCGAGCAAGAGCCCAATGGTCGGACTGATATACTGGAAGAATCCGAGTACATTTAAAGGCAGCAAATTCGCCCCGTACGAAAACAGCACCAGCGGCACCGCCGTCACCACACCCGTCCCCATGAGGAAAAGCGCCAAGTCAGGCGTTGCCAGCGAAAAATGATTTGCAGGCGACATCATGAGCTTTGCGATATACGGCAGGGCAAACGGCAGCATCAACAGCGTCTCAAGCGTGATGCTCGAAAACGGATTGAGCTGCAGCTGCTTTTTAAGAGCCCCATAAACCGAAAACGTCACGGCTAGCACCACCGAAACCCACGGCAGCGAGCCGAGCTGATACGTCATCAGGAAAATGCCGATGGCCGCGAGCAGGATGCAGAACTTCTTAAGCCCGCCGATATGCTCACGAAAAAAAATAACGCCAAACAGCACACTCATCAGCGGATTGATATAATACCCGATGCTCGTATCGATGACATGGTCGTGGTTGACAGCCCAGATATACGTCAGCCAGTTGATGCTGATGATAAAAGCCGCGGCCAAGAGAATCGCGCCGCGCCTTTTATTCTGCCAAAGTGCACGTCAGTCGGCCTTAAATGCCTGCCAGCGCTTTGTCAAAACGAGCACCAGCAGCATAAAAAGAAACGACCAAATAATGCGGTGTGCCAAAATCTCATTGGCATCAGCCCGCGCGAGAAGATTCCAGTAAAGCGGCAGTACGCCCCAAATCAAATAGGTCATGAGCGCCGCCGTCATACCCACACGGCGTGAATGTTCCAAAATACCACCCTTTCCCTTTCCATTTTATTTGTAAAAAATCAAAGCAAATAATATGTTCCAGTATAACACAAAAAGCCGGTCCCTGATGAAAAACTCTCAGGAACCGGCTTATCCGTCTTCGAAATTTTATTTATCCAAAAGCTTATGCGTCGACGCGGGCGGCTTTTTTCGCCATCGCGTAGATGAAGATGCAGAGCACAAAATACGCGATGAGTCCGGCGAACGTCGCGGCCGGCGAAGCGGCCCAGGCCTTGGCGAACCAGTCGATACCGGCGATGTGCAGCACGGCACTGATGAGGCTGCCAATAGCACCGCCGGCAACAAAGCCCGAAGCGACCGTATTGCCCTCGCTCAGGCGCTTGGCATTGACTTTTTCATCCTTGCTGCTGTGCGAGACAAAATACGAAATCAGGCCGCCGACAAGCACCGGCGTATTGATGCCCATCGGCAGATACGCGCCAAGGGCGAAGGCGAGCGGCGGAATCTTCATCATCCAGAGGATGACGGCAAAGAACGCACCTGCCATGTAAAGCGGCCACGGCGCATTGCCGCCGTCCATCATCGGGCCCACAATGGCGGCCATCGCATTGGCCTGAGGTGCGGCAAGAGCGCCATCCCCCGTAAAGCCATACGCGTGATTCAGGAGGAAGACGACACCGACCGACACAACACCGGCGAGGACAATCGAGACGAGCTGCCACTGCTGCATTTTCTTCGGCGTCGCGCCCGTGAGATACGCGACCTTGAGCTCCGACATAAAATTGCCAGAAACCGCGAGCGTCGCGCACAGGAACGCTGCCATCATGAGGATGGCCACGATGCCGGCCTTGCCATGCATGCCGGCGCTGCCCATGACAACCGCCGAAACGATAATCATGAAAATCGTCATGCCGGAAACCGGCTCATTGCCCGTGAACGCAATCGAGCTGATGCCGACGACCGACAAAAGCAGGGCAAACAGCATGACCACGACAAAGGCGATCATCGTCTGCGTCAGGCTTTCGGAGCACATGATGTGGAAAAAAACGGCAAACAAAACCGTCATGAGCAGGCTGCCAAAGACAATCTGCACCATCGGCAGGTCCTGCTGCGTGCGCAGCAGCCCCGCCGCTTTTTTCGAGCTCTTCGTGAAGAGGTCCGAAACGGCACGTCTGACCACGCGCGCAACGACGCCCGACATCGACAAAAGGCCGATGATGCCCGACATCGCAAGCATGCCGATGCCGACATGGCGGACATACTGCGAGAAGACCGCATCGACAGGAGCCTCTGCGAGAAGCATCGACGTCCCATCGACCACCATCATATGGTCGCCGCCGAGATAATACGCAATCGGCACGCAGACAAGCCACGAGAAAAACGAACCCGCCGCGATGATGGCCGCATAGCGAAGGCCCGTGAAATAACCGATGCCCAAAAGGGCCGCATCGTTATCGAGACTGAAAACCAATTTGTATTTATCGGCCAGAGCCTGTCCCCACTGGAACGTCGTCGTCGTCAAAAGTTCCTGCCACCAGCCGAGCGAATTGAGCACAAAATCGTAGACCATGGCCACAGCACCGCTCAAAAGCATCAAATGTGCCTTCGAGCCTTCGTCCGACTCGAGGACTTCGGCTGCCGCACTGCCCGACGGGAACGGATAAACGCCGTCCATCTCCTCGCAGAAATAACGGCGGAACACCGTCGCGAGAAAGACGCCGAGCACGCCGCCAAGGACAATCGGGATGACCATTTCAAGAAACGAGACATCCTCGATGTGCAGAATATAAAGGGCCGGCAGAATGAACATCGCCCCGCCGATGATATTCGTGCCGGCACTTGCAATGGCCTGAATGTGCACCGTCTCCGGAAACGCATTTTTGCGGTGAAACAGCACCGCCATGCCCATGGCCAGCACCGAAACCGGCGCAAACGCATCGACCGTCTGGCCGATTTTCAGACAGAGATAACCCACGGCCAACGCAAAGATGACCGAAAAAAACAAGCCCCAGAACACGACGTACGAATTGATTTCCTCATACGTCTTATCGGGCGACATCCTCGGCTTATAAGGACGCCGCTCATGATTTTGATTCGTCATTCCTGACATGGAATTCCCCCTGCATCCAGAAATCTGGAAAAAATATCGTATGTCCATCCTCTACGGATAGAGAATACATTGATAGTGTAAGACTATTTCAGAAATCTGTCAAGAAACCACATAAAGTGTACATCTATACACCATTATATCATAATAATGCCACAGTATTTCCGCAGTACTGCTCTAATATGTATTTTCATAAAAGACATTTTCGAAAAACAGCAGGAAAATCCTTCTGGCCGTCGAATCTGTAAAATAAACGCGGATACAGAAAAAGTCTTTATCGCGCACAAATGTCCACATGGGAGAAGAAAATGTACTAAATTTAGCGATTTACGAAATCACGTTAACGTAAGCGGCCGATAGGATACTGCCATAAGCGAAGCTTCAGCCTGCTGCGCGGAGCGTTGGCAGTATCCTCTCGGCCGCGCCTTTAAATCGTATCGGTAAGTCTGAGGGAAGGGGCAGTCATAAGTGAAGCTTCAGCCTGCTGCGCGGAACGTTGACTGCCCCTTTCCTCAGACGCCTTGATTGCACTTTTGAACTTTTGAAGGGAGCTGATTTCTTGTTCCATTCCAAAATTACCCGCCGTCTCGTTTCGTCTTTTCTGCTCGTCGTCCTCGTCTCCCTCTCCCTTCTCGGCATCATCCTGCTGAACTATTTCCGCGACTACACGATGCAGCAGGAAAAGAACGCCCTGATTCTTAACGCCAAAATCGTCGAGACCTCACTTGAAGACACTCTCTACACGCGCAACACGGCAGCCCTTGACACCATCCTGCGTGAACTCCATGAAAAGACCAATCTGCGCATCACCGTCATCGACGCCGACGGCACGGTGCTCGGCGATACTTCCGAGCCCAGCAGCGCCCTCGACAACCACCTCGACCGCGAGGAAGTCCAGCAGGCCATGACGAGCGACTACGGCATGGCCATCCGCAAAAGCGACACCCTGCACGAAAACTTCATGTACGCCGCAATTCCCGTCTACCGCAGCGGCCAGCTCATCGGTATCATCCGCACCTCTTCTTCGCTCGCTTCCATGGAACAGTCGTACAACATGGGCTTTCACTTCATCCTTTCGGCCCTGTTCTTCGCCCTGCTCATCGCCCTCATCATCTCCATCTGGCTTGCCCATCGTCAGGTCCAGCCCATCCGCTGTCTGAGCCTCGGTGCCATGGAAATCGCGGGCGGCAATCTGCATAAACGCCTGCGCTGGCGCAGCGGCGATGACGAATTCGACACCCTCGTCAAGACCATCAACCGCCTGACGGCCAACCTCTCGCGGAAAATTCAGGAATCGCAGGACGAAGCCCATAAGATGAGCCTCATTCTCAACAATACCGACAACGCCATCATGCTCATCGACGAACGCGGCCTCATCGTCAACACGAACCGTCAGGCCGAAGAGACCTTCCACCTGCAGGGCAACGAACTGCACCGACACAGCATTCACGTCATCGGCAGTGCCGAGCTCTCCGAGACCGCACAGGTCGTCTGCCGCGAAAACAAGTCTCAGGCCATTACGCTGCAGTTTGACGGTCAAAACAATATAAAGCATACTTTCCAAGTCTTCCTCGCACCGTTCCGCGACGGCTCCGACGAACTCGTGCTCGCCGTCTTCCACGACATCTCGCTGCTGCAGGAAATCAACCAGCGTCAGGCCGAATTTGTCAGCAACGCCGCACACGAACTCGCCACGCCCCTGACTTCCATCTCCGGCTTTGCCGAGACCCTGCTCGACGACGACTTCAAAGACCCCGAAGCCAGCCATCACTTCATCAGTATCATCTACCAGGAGGCCCAGCGCATGACCCGCCTGATGAAAGGTCTCCTGGAGCTCGCGCGCCTCGACAGCCATCACGGCCGCACCAAAGTCAAGCGCGTGCCCATTGACGTCAACGAAACGCTGGAACATACGGGCAGACAGCTGCAGGAAAAAGCCGGGAAAAAGTCACAGAACCTGCAGATTGAACCATCCGCAGAAACCCTGTTCGTCTCCGCAGCCCCCGAACTTTTCAGCCAAATCCTCTACAACCTGACTGAAAACGCCATCAAATACACCCCAGAGGGCGGCAAAATCCTCGTCAAAAGTCAGTCCGACGGCGAAAAGGACGAAAACATCAAAATCACCGTCCAGGACAACGGCATCGGCATCGCCCCCGACGACCTGCCGCGCATCTTCGACCGCTTCTACCGCGTCGACAAAGCCCGCGCCAGAAAATCCGGCGGCAACGGCATCGGCCTCTCCCTGGTCAAATTCCTAGTCGAACTCTTCGGCGGCAAAATCGAAGTAACAAGTCAGCTCGGAGAAGGCACCACCTTCACCCTAACTTTCCCAAAAACCACAATCGAGTAAATGCAAAAAAAAGCATACGAAAAAAAGCGAGGCTGTCAAAAACAGTCTCGCTTTATTTTTCTACCTCATTTTTTGCAAATAAATCCCGCAAATGACCCGGCCTTCGTAATCCGCGTATGAGAGTAAAGCCCGCGCAGTCTCTTTTCCAGGCTCTCCGCCGTATCAAAAGGCGGCGTAAAAAATCCGCACGGCACACAGAACGACTGCACAAAGAAATCCGTAATCTTATTCTCGCCCTTGACATAGCAGCACCCCGTAAACGTGCCGCCGTCCCGAAGCACGCGGTGCGTCTCGGCAAACGCCGCGTCCTTATCCGGAAAAGCATGCAGGCCGTTTAAAGACAGCACGCAGTCAAACGTGCCATCCTCATACTGCAGGTCCCCGACATCGCCGCGCGTAAAATGGACGTTCGGCAGCCTGCGTGCCAGCGGCGCAGCCTTGGCCTTTGCGAGCATCTCTTCCGAATAATCGAGGCAGACAATCTTCGACGACTTCATCTGACAGTAATGCGGCAGGGAAAGCACTCCCGTCCCGACCGGCACCTCAAGCAGCCTGCCCGCAAAATTCTTTGGGATCCCCTGAAACGTCTGCTGGATGAACGATTGATAGCGCGTGCCGCTGAGCTGCCAGAAAAAACGGATAGCCAGACGTCCGAGCAGACTTTCGTTCTTCATCATGCCATCGTAATCCTTCGCCAAATACCCGACCAGAGCATAGGCATTCCGTACTATCATCTTGCGTTCCATAAACTTCTCTCGTCCTTTCTCTATCGTTTATAGTTTTAGACTATCACATATCGCGCCGCGGCGATATACTTTTTATCACACCGGCCTATGATTTCTTATTTTTTCCTATGATTCCTGCGAAAAATATTTGAAAAAAAGAGACTGCCCGCAGGCAGTCCCTAATAAGCATATATAATAGGAAGGAAAAATCTTATTTGGCAGCTTCCGCTGCTTTTTCAATCTGCTCGCCGTAGATGTCGCGGTAGATTTTGGCCTTTTCGCCATTCTTCTTCTGGACTTCTTCATCGCGATCGTTGACGCGGACACGCTCAATCTTGTGGCGGTCGTTATCGTCGCCGGCTACGCGGTCCACGCGGAAACGGCTCAGGCTGAGTTCGCGGATTTCGGTGTCGAATTCCTCGGCCATATGCTGCATATCCTCATCGGCCGCAGCGCCGTTTTCAAGGGCACGCGCGACAATCGCGGCAAATTCGTAACGCGTCAGCGTGCGATTGCCCTTGAACTCGCCATCCGGATAGCCCTCAAGCAGGCCGCGTTCGGAAAGTTTCTTGACATAGCTGTAAGCCCAGTGGTTTTCCGGCACATCCGGGAACAGCAGCGTATGTTTCTGCGGCTTGACGGCAGCGGCCTCAGCAGGCGTGCCGGACGCAGCCCCGACCATCGCTTCGAGCTTCTCAATCTTGGCATTCTGCTGCTGCAGCATCGTATTCTGCTTCTCCACAAAATCCTTGAGTGCGAGAATCTCCTTGGCCATCGCCACGCGGCTGTTCGTCACATGGTTGCCCTGACCAAACTTAAAGCTGATGCCGGCGTTGATCATGTTCTCTCCGCCGCCGACCGTGCCGCCAACCGACAAAGTCGTATCTTCATTCGGCTGATAGAACGCACCGACCGCCGCGGCATTCGCACCGCGGTAATTGCCGTAGCCCACAGCGAAATCCCATTTGTCATCGGGGTCGAAATCCTGCGGATGCAGGGCAGCGAGAGCTGCGGCACCGGCACCAACGCGGTCGACACGGCGGCTGACATTGCTGACCTCACCGCCGAGCTTCTTGAGCTGGGAGACATTGACAGCATCATCATCGGCACTGCCAGGTGCGACATTGTGAATCTGATTGCCGCCCATGCTGACATTGTCCTCGCGAACGACGATATTATTGGCCTTGCCCGAAGCATCCGTATGGCTGATAGTCAGGCCTTTGCTGTCCACTTCCGTCTGATGCTTCTCGCCATTTTCTTCGGTTGCATAGGTCGTCTTTTCAAGGTTCAGATGTTTAGCAAGACGGACGGAAAGCCCCGTAACACCGTCTTTTTCCTGCTGGATGACGCCGATATTGCCTTCACCCGTCAGAGCATTGCTGTCAGCACCGCCCGTCAGGCGCAGGAAACTGCCGAATTTGACATTGAGTTTACCTTTGGCAGCATCATCGCCTTGATACTGACGGTCTGCATGAACATCCTGCTGCAGCTGTGTGACATTCTGGTCAATCTGACCAATGTGCTGGTCCATTTTATCCACTTTATCCGTCACATTCGTGACGTTTTGTTTGATATCACTCGTGATGGTATGAACATCGCCGATGCTGGCTGCATTGTTCCAGTTCTGCTGACCATCTTTCGTCGTATCATAAGACTTGCCATCAAGACCACTGGCAATATTGGAAATCTGCTTGCTGCCGCCATTGATGCCATCTTTGGTGATGGAAATATCACCGACCTGCACCTTATTCGTGGTTACACCAGCATTATTGATAGTCGTAGCGCCGGTCTTAACACTGCCACCCGGACCAAGGTCAACATCTTTATTCAGGGAAATCTTGATGCTGCCGTTGTCGACAGAGGTCTTGATATTCCCCGGTTTATCAACAGAACCATCTGCTTTGTAGGTTGTATCACCCTTGAGCTCGATTGCCTTGCCAAGGTCCTGCTTGACCGTCAAATGATTGCCTGTGCTATCTTTTTCTTCCGATGCCAGTGCAAAACCACCGCCATTGGCCTGATTCGTAATGGAGCCGGCAATATCATGGAGCTGGCCTTCCGTAGCGGCACGATTTTCGACGATGTTGTCTTTATCCCACGTCGTATTATCAAGGCCCGTGATGTATTTGCCTGTTTCTGTTTTCTTGCCGTTAGTCTGTTCGCCAATGACAATTTTCTTCGTCGTGTCTGTACCGCCGCCAATCGTTACTTTCGTAAAGTCCGGCGTATCGGTCATGACAACTTCCAAACCGTCATTCGTAGAATTCTTGCGGACACCGAGGTTCTTCGACGAAGCCGACTGCAGCGCATCACCCGTGAGACCGCCTTTCAGCGACAAGAAGGTCGAATTCAGCGCACGCGTGACTTCCTGACCGTCATTGCCGACAAATTTCAGGCCGTCATTCAAGGTGGCAACAGCATGGTCGGTTCCTTTATCATCCTTATAGACAATACGAGTCATTCCGTCTTTTCCATCCTTGCCGTCCGTACCATCGACACCGACAGCACCATTGTCCCCGCGAATCGTCAGACCGTTGGCACCATCTGTCCCTTTCAGGCCAATGCTGCCGTCGGCACCATTCAAGACGACAGAAGACCCATCTTTGCCGTTGGCACCGATGCTGCCATCTACACCAACGCTGCCGTCCGCGCCTTTTTGACCTACGCGAATGTCGTCTGCCAGCTTGAAGTTGACTTCGCCATTTTTTGCACTGGTCGTGATTTGGTCTTTAGTACCAGTAAATTTGACTGCATCGGACAGTTTGTTAGTGCCTTTTCCAGTATCACCGGCATAATTCAGGTCGCCCTGACCTGCCAGACGTTTGACATCGCCGATGTTCGCAGCATTGGTGTCTGTATCATAAGTATACGTCTTGTTGCCGCTGTCGTCGGTCGTCACAGCCGAAGCACCGCTAGCCATATTCTGAATCTGGGTGCCGGCATCGCCGCCTTCCAGTGTGATATTGTTTTTGTCCACCTTGTTGGTGGTATTATCGATATTGTACTTCACCGTACGGTCAAGGGCAGCATCTACGGTACTCTTGGAAGCAATGTCATCAATGACAACATCAACAGCCTCGGCATCCGGATGGGCTTTATCCTTGACTTTCAAAGTTACCGTACCATTGACTGCCTTATAATGATTATCCGCAGAGTCAGGATTCGGTACCAACTGGTAATCCGTATCTACGGCATCGCTGTTTTTAAGGGCATCACTGAGCTTTTTCAACTGATCTTCTGTTGCAGCACGGCCGCTGACATATTCCGGACTGGTTACATTCCAGTCCGTATTGGAAAGCCCTACGACGTAACTGCCAGCTGTTGCTTTATTACCTGTCTGAGACGTACCATTTGTCATGAACAAATTATTCGCATCGCTGAACCAGCCAATCTGGGCAGTGCCGGCGGTCAAGTTGCCATTGGTACCCAAGTTCGGTGTATTTACTAACTGGATGTGGAGCTTGCCGTCTTCGCCTTCATTAATACCGATGTTGTTTTCCGTCAGCTTCGTCTTGTCGGCTCCACCCACAAAATTCAACTGTTCGTTTAATTTCTTGGTAATAACAGTATTGTCATCACCGGCGAACTTCAGGCCGTCATTCAAGGTGGCCACGGTCTGGGGCGTGATACCATCCGTACCATCTACACCATCTTGATAGACTACACGGGTGATGTTCGTACCATCAACGCCTGGGGTGCCATTAGTTCCATCAGTACCATTCGCACCAACCGTTTTGATGATGGTGGTCACTGTACCATTGGTACCATTTTTGCCGGTGATGCCGATCTGGCCATTATTGCCATCCTTGCCGGTTACCATCACCGTATCCGTGGAGATGTCCTTGTCCATCAGGACATTGATGGTTGTCGTACCATCATCAGCCTGTTCCACAGAAGTCATCAGATTCTGACCAGAGTACTGACTTAAAGCTTTCTTACCTGCACCCTTGATATTGACCGTACTGTTCAGTTTGTTCGTAACAGGGTTGGAGTCGCTGTCATTGACTTTAGCATTGGCACCGAAATTCAGGCCGTCTGTCTTACTGGCCAAACCGCCAATGGTGATATTGTTGGAAGTAGTACCAGCATCGTTCTGAACGGTCAGTGTCACCGTACCATCGGAAGCTACCGTATATTTACCGTCTGAACCAGCAGTCGGATTGGCGACCAGATGAAGGTCATTCTTTTCCAGATTATCCAATTTAACAGAAATAGTTTTATGGTTGCCATCAGAATCAGTGTCATTTCGAGTCAAGGTTAATGTCTTGCCATCCTCAGAAACGGCGCCATCCGTAATATAGTAATCATGAAGGCCATCAATGGAAATAGGTTCAGATTGGTTCTTTAAAGTCAGTTTCAAGCTGCCTTTGCCATCATTGACACTGGTAGTATCTTTATCATCATGCTCTCCATTATACTTGATACCGCCGCCAGTTAAATATACATCACCAGCTACGGTCCCCTGTTTAATATTATCTGCAACAGCTTTCAACTGATCTTCTGTAGCAGCACGGCCACTCTGGATTTTATCCGAATCCCAGTTAGTATTCTTCAGGCCAGTAATATAATAATCCGTATTCGGATTGGCACTGCTGCCACCGCTTTGAGTACCGATGACGATACCGCCAGAATAAGTATCCCCGGATTTCGTACCACCTACGCGAACTGTATTAAAGCGTACATCGTCGGCTGTAGCTACAGTAATGGTGTCGTCGCTGCCTGTCAGGGAAATATTCTGACCGGCTGCAAAATTGGCCTTACGGCTGGTGGGCGTCACATCTTTCAGTTTTGTTCCATTATAGTCCAGTTCCCAACCTGCATTGACCGTATCAGTCACCGACTTGACCGTACTGTTGGCGATTTTTTGCACATCTCCGATGTTGGCACCATTGGTTGTGGTGTTGTAAGTCGGATTACCGTTGGCGTCGGTCCCATCAGAACCGCTGCCCATGTTCGTCACCTGGTTGCCGCCAAAGGCAATCTTGTCGCCATTGACGATGACATTCTTACTGCTGTCATTGACATCATTGGTAATGGTGAGGCCACTATTCTCTACTTTGGTCTTGCCCGTGGTAACAGAAGTCAGTCCTGTAAGATTTTTAGCCAATTTTACTGTCAAAGTATCGGTGCCGTTGGAAACGACGCCAATGTTGTTGTCTGAGAGATTATCCTGATCCGTCACGCCGCCTTTGATAGTGGTCTTCTGGTTCATGGTGCGGCCAAAACCGGCAGTATCGGCCGTGCCGTCGCTCTTGATGTCGCCGGCATAGACCTGGCCGTCATCCATGGTGGCCAAATCGTGGATAGTTCCCTCTCCATCATGGTAATGGAGACGAGTCATGCCGGTCGTGCCATCTGCCATGGTGACATTTTTGCTCGAATTTAGGCTGGCATCACGATAATGGGCATCCAACTGGGCCGTCGCCGTATGACCGTTCTGATCTTTGGTCGTATTATCCTTTGGCTGCAGGTTCAAACTAGTGGCATTGACTGTATTAAATGTAGGATTGTCATCCATCTTAATGGTGATATTGCCCGTATTATCAATGTCCGTAGTCAGATTCGTCGTGCTGTATTTATGATCAGCAGCAGCATCGCCGGCCTTGATGGAAATCGTATCGCCAAGCTTACGGTTCACTACTTTATAGCCTTGATAATCACCAGTGGTATTTTGAGCATCTTTCGTATTGGTGGTGAAGCTCAGACCTTTGGCGATATTGTCAGCATTTACCTGAATATTATTCGTATTGGTATTGATATTGTCTGTGTTGTTTGTAACAGCATCAGATACGGTCTTCAATTCGTCTTCCGTGGCTGCCCGGCCGCTGACATAGGTCGGATTTTTGACAGTCCAGTCTTTATTGGTCAGACCGGTCACGTAATCTCCCGCTTCGGCTTGTTTGCCTGTCACAGCTCCATTCTGAACTGTATCCAGTGTTCCGGCATCGTTATGCCCCATACGGGCATTGCCCGCAGTAATACTGTTCAAACCTTTGACATCATCAGCTAATTTCAGTCCCAGTTTGCCATCTTCTGCCGTAGTTACAATCTGATTTTCTTTACCGTTGAAGGCAATGGATTCGCTGAGTTTATTGCTGCCCTTTGTGTTGTTGTCACCGGTATAGTTCAAAGTTTGTTCGCCAGCAAGACGCTTCACATCACCAATATTGGCACCATTCGTGTCATTATCATAGGTATAGGCTTTATTATCCCCTTCACCCGTAATAGCAGACGCACCGCTGGCCTGATTGATGATTTGTTTGCCGCCGTTGCTCAAGCCATCCTGCGTTAAAGTGATTTTTTTCTTGCTGTCCGTTTCATTCGGCGTTACATTGATGCCGGTACCATTGACTTGCGTTGTATAAGTCTTCGTATTGTCATTGGCATCTTTTGTCGTATATGTGACGCTATCAACATCCAAATGATCTTTCGTGGCAATAGTGATTTTGTTCGTTGCCTGTGTTAAGGCAATGTTCTTGCCGGCATCGAAGGTCACCGTTTCGCCTGGATTAATCAATTCAGATGTTGTCCCAGAAACTTCGCCAGCAGATTTGGATGTAGTCAGGGTAAAACCAGAGTTATTGATAGCATTGGCGACACTATTGCCCGTTACGTAGGCATTCGTATTTTCCGTCGTGCCATCTGCTGCTTTAGGATTGGTGCTGATCACAGTACCATTGGAGTTCGTCAAGGTAGCCGCAGCAACTTTCAAGTCATAATTAATATGATGATCTGTAGCGTCTGTAGTCTTTTCAATTCCGACAGAATTATCATTCGAAGTAACCGTTACCCCAGCCGCCTTCAACTGGGCCACGTTGACGGCATCCGTATCGAGAGAACCTGCAGCTACATCTGTAATCTGACGCGTGATGGATTTCTTTGCACTAGCATTACCAACGGATACAGCACCTGCCGTGGAAGTCCAGGTACTATTGCTAGAATCCACAGAAGTTGGTTTTAAATACGCTTCCTGTACAGCCCCATTTACCTTATTCCCTGCAGCACGAGTCGTAGAGGCACCATAACCAAGAGCCACAGAACTTTCAACATTGGCACTAGCTGAAGTACCTAGAGCTGTCGCATTAAAAGCCGTTGCCCTCGTATAGTAGCCTACTGCAACCGTTTGGGAACCATCATGCGAAGTCGCTCCGGAAGAATCCGGGTCCGATTCGTCAATACCTGCCAGTGCACTGAGACCGATAGCAACACCATAACCCCGGTTCACCTTCGTACCGCTGCCGATGGCGACGGTAGAAGCTTCCGTGGCATGGGTATCATACCCGATTGCAACGGACGAATCTTTGGTTGCTTCGGTATGGGACCCCATGGCCAGGGCATGCTGCCCAGCGGCCTTGGTATCCGTACCAATGGAGACGGCACTTTCCCCGGAAGCCGTGGTCTGGGTCAGTACTGTATCTTCTGTACCATCTGCATTCTTTCCCTTAACCCCAAAGCCAATGGCCAGAGATCTTGCTCCCGAAGCTTCGGCCTCCTGACCAATAGCCACAGAAACGGCATTTTCTGTAGTATTATTGGCTTTGGTATCTTTACCAATGGCAATAGAATTTGCTGTAGACGCAGTGCCGCCAAGGCCAGCTACAGAGTTATTGCCGGAAGCAGTGCTGCCTTCACCAAAGGCCAGAGAATTTTCACCACTGGCCACAGAATTTTCACCTAAAGCTGTAGCGTTCTTATTGATGGCTTTTGTGCTTTCGCCAAAGGCTGTAGCATTGTTATATCCTACAAAATCATAACCAGCTGTCGAAGTTGCTGTGGCTGTTTGTAAAGTTATATTTTTAGCAATATCAGTAGAAGCCGTCGCAACAATTGTTCCATCATCCTGCGTCGTCAGGGTTACAGCATGGATATCGCCGTGATAATCCTGAATATAATTATTGCCATCCGTACCTTTAACTACTACATAATCATGGATTTCTCCGGAAGGTTGGCCATTTTTGACGTTTTGGAAATTCTTAACAGCATAGGTATTGCCGCTGGCATCCGTATAAGCCACATTGCCGTTAGCATCGATTTTCGTACCGTTGGTCAATAACATAGCTCCGCTGGAATCGGTTTTAACGCCGGCCAAGGTATCCGTACCAAAAGCCGTTGCATAATTGCCTGCAGCTATAGCACGATTGCCAAAAGCTGTACTGTACTGAGCCATAGCACGAGTCCGGCTGCCAAAGGCTGTAGCGCCATTGGATCGAGATTGTGTGTCAGCACCAAAAGCTACGGAATTTGTGTATTCTGCTAATGTACGCTCGCCAAAAGCCAACGAACGTCCGCCCAGCGCCTTTGTGCCATTGCCAAAGGCCACTGCATCCTGGCCGTAATTTTTTCCATTTGTATCAGTCTGATCCGAACCAGCCTGAGTACCATAGCCAAAAGCCACTGCGCCTTCTGCTTTCGCTACAGTATTTTCACCAAAAGCAACAGAAGCTACAGCACTGGCAGTATTGCCTTTCTCATTTTTACCATAGCCACCGCCAAAGGCCACAGCATTCTGACCTGTAGCACTGTTATGTTCTCCAATAACAAAAGCCCCTTGCCCTGCAGCAACAGCATTTTTACCAACAGCTATAGCACTATCAGCAGAAGCACTAGCACCATTACCAATGGCTATTGCACTATCAGCAGAAGCTTTGGCATTTGGACCAATCGCTATAGAGTTGGCACCCGATGCCGCAGCATCTGTGCCTTCTTGTACAGCATTTGTACCTGTCGCCGCTTCAACATGGCCACTTTCCCCAGCTCCGTACACGCTGGCTGCCAGCGCTGCTGCGACGAGCAGCCCTCCATGGCTGCTCTTTTTTTCATGTCTGGCTTTCGTCTTGCCGCCGCTCTTGGCAATCTCCGACACGACTACATAGCAGCCGCGGACTTTGCTCCAGATGACTTTATAGACTTTGTTCATCCCGGGTCCCCCCAATTATATTGATCTCCTGCACAATCTTTCAACATCTTGAGTGGAAGGGATTTCAGAACATGTCCTCCATGACAGCGTTCTTTTTTATTACATCCATTCCAATCATCTCACGATGTCTTAATAACGCTCTTCCTAATCTCTAAAGAACAATTATTTCTTTTCATTCTACATCACAATGCATTAAATGTCACTAAAAATCTTATAAATACAAAATACTGCATGAATTATATATTCATTGCATAAGAAAACAGACCGCTCCGCAGAGCAGTCTGTTTTTTGCAATGGTAACTATTGGTTTTTTATTTAGCGGCTGCCGCAGCTGACTTTTCAATCTGTCCGCCGTAGCTGTCACGATAAACCGTTGACTTTTCTCCGTTTTTCTGCTGGACGATTTCGTCGCGGCTGTTGACGCGGACACGTTCAATCTTATTGTGGCCGTTGTCATCACCGGAGACGCGGTCGACGCGGAAGCGGTTCAGGCTGAGTTCGCGAATCTCGGGGTCGAATTCGTCGGCCATATGCTGCAAATCCGCGTCAGCGGTAACGCCGTTTTCGAGAGCGCGTTCGAAAATCGCGGCAAATTCGTAGCGCGTCATCAGGCGGTCGCCCTTGAATTCGCCATCCGGATAGCCCTCAAGCAGGCCGCGTTCGGCCAGTTTCTTGACGTAAGTGTAGGCCCAGTGATTTTCCGGCACATCCGGGAACAGCAGCGAACGCTTCTTCGTCTCGCCCGACTGACTGCCGACAAGGGCCTTGAGCTGCTGGATTTCGGCATCCTGCTTCTCGACATAATCCTTGAGAGCGAGAATCTCCTTGGCCATCGCCACGCGGCTGTTCGTCACATGATTGCCCTGACCAAACTTAAAGCTGATGCCCGCATTGACCATGTTCTCCCCGCCGCCGACCGTGCCGCCAATCGACAAGGTCGTATCTTCGTTCGGCTGATAGAACGCGCCGACCGCAGCGGCATTCGCGCCGCGGTAATTGCCGTAGCCCACAGCGAAATCCCATTTGTCATCGGGGTCAAAGTCCTGCGGATGCAGGGCAGCGAGAGCCGCGGCACCGGCACCGACGCGGTCCACACGGCGGCTGACATTGCTGATTTCGCCGCCCATTTTCTTGAGCTGGGAGACATTGACCGCATCATCATCGGCCGTGCCGGCTGCGACATTGTGAATCTGATTACCCGCCATGCTGACATTGCCATCCTGCACCGTGAGGGCACGTTTGCCATCGTCCGACTTGACCGTCAGACCGCTGCTGTTGATGGTCGTATTGCCCGCATGGAACGTGCTGCTGTTGACCGTTTCCGCATTGACGGTTTTTGCCTCAATGCTGTCAAGGCCTTTGATGTCCTTGGAGAGTTTCACATTGAGTGTATTTTGGCCGTCCGAAACAATGCCAATATTGCCGTCCACCAGTTTTGACGTATCCGAAACACCGCCTTTGATGTTGGCCGTTTCATTGAGTTTCAACTTCAGCGCATCTCCGGCATCCCCGGCATATTTCATACCATCATCCATGGTGGCAACTTTGTGATCATCGACAGCCACGCGTTTGATGTCCGTCGTGCCATCCACACCCTTGGCAGCTTCCGCCGCTTTGATGGCGGTTTCATTATTGCCATTCTTGAAGGTCAGCGTACCGGTCTGGCCGTCCGCCGCAATAGCTTTCGTACCATCCTGGCTGGTAACAGTGAGCTTACCGTCCTTGCCGTTTTCGCCTTTCATCCCGATGGTCACATCATTGCTCAGGGAAATGTCGTAATTAATCCCCTTCGTATCGTCTCCATCGGTTTTCTTCATAACCAAGTTGCCTTCGGCCTTGCCATCATTCACAGAAACCGTCGTGTGCTGTTTGGACATATTGGTGATTTTCTTGTCCATATTGTCGATTTTCGTATTGACGTTCTGTTCCACCTTCTGCAGTTGGTCTTCGGTAGCTGCCCGGCCGGAGGTAATGTGCTCGCCGTCCCATTCCTTATTGGTCAGGCCGTTCACTGTGCCTTTGCCGTCTTTGTTGATGGTCACGCCGCCGGCGGCAATGCTGCCGTCCTGGCCGTCAAGGACGACGGCGGAACCATCCTTGCCATTGACGGTGACCTTGCCGTCCACACCCTTTTCGCCCTTTTCACCTAGAGTTACGCTGTTGCCGGTGATGTCTTTGTCCATGAGTACGGTGATTGTGGTATCGCCCTGGCCATCCTGTGCAACCGTGGTAGTCAGGTTATCCGCGCTGTAGGTATGGCCTTCTTTTGCCTTGGTACCAACAATGTTGATGGTACTGTTCATATCATTGGACACTGCACTATCCGCATTGTCAACCGCATCCACCGCAGCCCTTGCCGCCGCTTTTTTCGGCTGGTTCGGCTGGATGGTATTCCATTTCTTGGCCAGCACCTTGTTGGCGCCGAAGTTCAGCTTGCCGTCGAAAGACGCCGCAGTTCCGTCTTTGATGGTAGCTGTGGTGGTACCGTTCTGGTCGGTGATGGAAATGGTGGTCACGCCGGTGTTCTCGTCCTTGGTTACGGTCGCTTTGGGAGAATACCCCGGCGCTCCGTCAAACCCGGGCATGCCCGGCAGGCCGGGAGCCCCGGGATCGCCTTTATCACCTTTGTCCCCTTTATCACCCTGATCCCCTTTTGGCCCCTTGAAATCCGGATTGTTGCGTATGGCATCGGCATCCAGCCCCACATGAACCACAGAACCGGTCTGCAGCGTCGCTTTGATGCCATCGCCGAAATCCAGTTTCAGCGGGCCGGCCGTGTCATAGGTGGCAATCGTGCTGCGTCCCGTGGTCCCGTAAATGCCATTTGTCAGAGAGCCGCCGGAATAAATTGTATAGTTCAGGGCGTCCATCACATTCTTCAGCTGGGCCACGTTCACCGCATCCGTGTCTTCCGAACCTGCGGCCACGCCCGTCAGCTGCCGAGTCAGGCTACTGCCGTTGCCGATGGACACTGCATTGCTGCTGGCACTCCACGTGGTACCGGATTCCGTGGAAGCCTTCTTCGTCAGCGGGTCATACCCCTTGCTGCCACTGGTCCGGTCGGCCACAGCCCCTTTGCCCAGGGCCACGGAGTCATCCAATTGGGCAATTGCGCCCTGCCCCAGGGCCAGAGAAGCTTTGCCTTTTGCCTGGGAATCATTCCCCAGTGCGAGAGCATCCTGAGCACTGGCGTTGGCGCTCTTTCCCATCGCCATGGCATTATTGGCCGTTGCACTGGCATTGTTGCCCACAGCCAGGGCGTAATCCCCGGTTACCGTATTGCCATTGCCAAGTGCCGTGCTGTAATTGCCGGTCACCGTATTGTTATCGCCGTACGCATGGCTCTTCTGGGCCTTGTTATAGGTTCCGTCGTCCTTGACCGTGCCGTCCACTTTATTGCCGTAGCCGATGGCGCTGCTGTAATCCGCATGGGCCGTGTTGCTTGTACCGGCTACTGTTTCATAATAACCGGGTGCATGGTTGTCATGGCCCACGGCAATGCTGCTGTACTGGGCATCGTTCCCCTTACCGATGGCCACACCCATATACCCGGTGTTGGAACTGTCTCCGATGGCCACGCTGTATTCCTGAGCATGATTGTCATGGCCCATGGCCACAGCCGAACGGCCCTGTGCCTGCACATCGCTGCCCACAGCCACTGCATTGGTGGGGTCCGTCAGCCGGTCCACGGTCATAAACGACGTCTTTACATAATGGCCGCTGCTGTCCCGGTAATACGTGCCGTCCGGATTTTTCACATACTGGGGTGTGGTGGTCACGTTGCCGTTGGCGTCCAGATAATAGTAGGCCGCATCCTGGTCCCTAGTCAGTTTTCCTTCTCTATCAATATAGAAGGAAGCCGGCGTATTGAGCACGCGCGCATTGTTGCCGATGGCCGTGGAATGGTCTCCTTCCGCGATATTGTCCACGCCTACAGCCGTGGCACCGCTGGTGTAATAGCTTCGGCTCGTCTTATCATTATTATAATAAGGAGCTACGTTCTCATAAATTTTGTGGGCGGCCAAATAATCATTATAATTACTGTAATCGCTGCGCTGGGGTTCCTTGGCCCGCACATTGTGCTCATCATCCATATACTGGCCGGGCACCAGGCTGTGGACCTTCACCTGCCGGTCCTCATACGCTTTCGTTTCCGGATTGTAGACTTTCGTGGTAATCCATTTGCCGTCCATGTCCTCGTATTGGTAGGATCTGTTGCCGCTTACCGGCTGGACGCCGTCTTTGGCATGGTTGAACTTGCCGATGCTGTTGCGCGTGCCCATGGCCACATTTTCCGGCTGGTCGTCCACGCGCGTATAGCCGGCCCTGTCATCCCGCTGGACTTTGACAACTTCATTGTCTTTGCCCACGATCAGGTTCCCTTCCGTATCATAAGCAGCATAGGCCTCCCTGCCCTGTGCCAAAGAACCATTCTCGTTCTTTTCGATGTTGACCGCTCCGTTGGCTGCGGCATTGTTGGCATTCGTAGCTGCTGTATCTGTGGTGACGATTTCTGCCATCGCCGTGCCGGCCAGTCCAAGCTGGAGCACGAGTCCGGCCGCTGCGATGCGGCTGGCCACGATTTTGCGGCCTTTCCCCTTGCCGTTAGACGACGCTAGCTCTGAAACTACTACATAACAGCCCCGAGCTTTGCTGTAAATTACCTTGAAAATCTTATTCACCCTTCATTTTCTCCCTTCGTTCTTATTTATGTATACAGAATGCAAACGAACTTGCTAATATTTAGCATAAACTTGCATCTAAGAACGAGGTCAAGGCTGTTACAATTTATGAACTTAGTTTCAGATTAAAAATAAATAACAGATTAATTAAGAAAAAATCCTCATAATAACAGCCTATGTTAGCATAATTCCCACTAAAAAGCAGAAAAAAGAGGGACATTTGTCTCTCTTTTCTCTGTTCGCTCATCCTGACAGGCTGTTAAAAAAGGGACATATGTCCAGATTTCAGCGCAGCTTTTATTCGGTTTTCTTTTCTTTGTACTTGTCATGCAGCAAAGTCGGCATTATTTTGCCTGTGCCTGCAGACTCACAGGAATCTGCAAACGCAAAAAAGGTGCTGGTTCACGCAGCTTACGAGGATTGATTGAGCCCAGCAGCCGGCAGATGACATCGCCCTGTACCGTACAGTCATGCTCCCCGCAATAGGAATGTAAGGCATCGAGCTGGTCTGGGAGTTTGGCAAAATCATCCACATAAGCGCAGACGTACAGCTGCCCCTCCTGCAGGGCAACATGCGGATAACTGGCATAGATTTGGTTCACATAGGTGCCAATTTCCCGCGCGCGGTAACGGCCGGCGAGGAAATCGTCTTTTGCCATTGCGATGCAGGTGAAGTATTTATAGCAGCAGGGAATATGCTCTTGCTCAAGATAGTCTGTGAGCTTGGCAATGCCGTATACATAGCTTCCATAATCTTCTTTAAAATAATTGCGCACGGCCGGCAGGGAAAAAACATACTGCGGTTCCAGATATTCCAAGGTGATGGTTCCTGCGGGCGGCAGTTTCTGGTAATGTTTCAGCCAGCCAATGGTCTTTTGCAGCATGGCCAGCTTATCCTGCAGGCCCCGAATTTTCTCTTCAAGCTGTTCCATTTCCTTCTCATAAAAGCCAATGGCCGTATCATAACTATTCTGCTGTACAATCTCCTGAATCTCATCAAGACTTAAAGAAAGATTCCGATTGTACCGGATTGCCCGAAAAACTGTAGACTGCGTGACATCGTAATAGCGGTAGCCATTATCTGGATCCACAAAGTCCGGTTCCAGCAGCCCCAGCTTTTCGTAAAGTTTCAGCGTGGCAACGGTCGTGTGATTCAATTTAGCCATCTGCCCGACTGTCAGCTTATTCTTTTTCATCTTTTCTCTCCCATTTAATTCTATATTCTCTAATTCTTTATTGAGTACAGTACTTTATATGATAGCAAATTGATATCTTTTCATCAATATATTTTATGATTCAAAGCATACAAAAAAGGCCGCTCCGCAGAGCAGCCCCTTTGATAAGCCTTGAATTATTGGAATTCTTTTTATTTAGCAGCCGCGGCTGACTTTTCAATCTGTCCGCCGTAGCTGTCTCGGTAAATTGTTGACTTGGTGCCGTTTTTCTGCTGGACGATTTCGTCGCGGCTGTTGACGCGGACGCGTTCAATCTTGTTGTGGCTGTTGTCATCACCGGAGACGCGGTCGACGCGGAAGCGGTTCAGGCTGAGTTCGCGAATCTCGGGGTCGAATTCGTCGGCCATGTGCTGCAGGTCCGCGTCAGCGGTAACGCCGTTTTCGAGGGCGCGTTCAAAAATCGCGGCAAATTCGTAACGCGTCATCAGACGGTCGCCCTTGAACTCGCCATCCGGGAAGCCTTCAAGCAGGCCGCGGTCAGCAAGTTTCTTAACATAGCTGTAAGCCCAGTGATTTTCCGGCACATCGGGGAACAGCAGCGAACGCTTCTTTGTCTCGCCCGACTGACTGCCGACAAGGGCCTTGAGCTGCTGGATTTCGGCATCCTGCTTCTCGACGTAATCCTTGAGGGCGAGAATCTCCTTGGCCATCGCCACACGGCTGTTCGTCACATGATTGCCCTGGCCAAACTTAAAGCTGATGCCCGCGTTGATCATGTTCTCCCCGCCGCCGACCGTGCCGCCAATTGACAAGGTCGTATCTTCGTTCGGCTGATAGAACGCGCCGACCGCCGCAGCATTCGCGCCGCGGTAATTGCCGTAGCCGACAGCGAAATCCCATTTGTCATCGGGGTCGAAATCCTGCGGATGCAGGGCAGCGAGAGCCGCGGCACCGGCGCCGACGCGGTCGACACGGCGGCTGACATTGCTGATTTCGCCGCCCATTTTCTTGAGCTGGGAGACATTGACGGCATCATCATCGGCCGTGCCGGCTGCGACATTATGAATCTGGTTGCCGCCCATGCTGACATTGCCATCCTGCACCGTGAGGGCACGGCTGCCGTCGTCCGACTTGACCGTCAGGCCGCTGCTATTGATGGTCGTATTGCCCGCGTTGAACGTGCTGCCGTTGACCGTATCAGCCGCAACCGTCGTTGCCTTGACATTTGCAGCATTGACATCCGCAGCATTCACCGTCGTGGCATTGAGTGTCGCCGTATCAACACTGTTCAGCCCCTGCAGGTCTTTTGCCAGTTTGACCGTCAGCGTATCATTGCCGTCAGAAACCACACCGATATTATTATCGGAAAGGTTCGACGTATCCGCAACACCGCCCTTGATATTTGTCGTGCTGTTCAGCGTCTGCGTCAAGGCCGCGCCCGTGTCACCGGCAAATTTCATACCATCAGCCAAGGTAGCAACAGCATGATTATCCACAGCGACACGATTAATAGAAGTGCCATCCACGCCCGCAGCAGCCGCCGCAGCTTTCAGCGAAGCCGTGTTGGAGCCATCCTTAAAAGTCAGCTGACCATTTTCTCCATCTGCCTTAACGGATTTCGTTCCGTCTGCACTGGTCACGGTCAAAGTACCATTCTGACCATTCGTGCCCGCACTGCCGATCGTCACATTATTGCTCAAGGAAATATCGTAATTAGCACCGGCGGTATCCGTCGCATTCGTTTTGTTCAGGACTAGATTGCCGGAAGTGCTGTTATTATTTACAGAAACAGTCGTGTGCTGCTGAGAAATCTGATTAATTCGGCTGTTCACATTGGTAATTTGACTATCCGTATAGGATTTAGCATTCTGTTCCACCTGATGAAGCTGGTCTTCTGTTGCGGCCTGACCCGAAGTATAGCTATCGCTGTTCCAAGTTTTGTTAGTCAGGCCATTCACCGTGCCCTTGCCATCTTTATTGATGGTTACGCTGCCAGCTGTCACGCTGCCATCCGTGCTATCCAATTTTACCTGAGTGCCATTCTGACCGACTGTGACAGTACCATTGGTACCATCGATGGATACCTGCTTAGAGGCATCAGTTCCCAAAGTCACTTTATTTGACAAATCGACCGTGTATTCTGTACCCCCAGCTGCATTCGTTCCTTCTAATACCGTCACATTGGTCGAACCAGCTTTCACGCTAGAGTGCTGACTAGCCTTATTGTTTACGGCATTCAACTGAGAAACATTGACAGCATCGTTATTTGCGACACCATCTGCTACATTACTAATGACTTTACTGCCTGCGTCAACACCGGACGCAGTTATGCTTGGACCATTGGTAATGGCCAGGCCACTTGTATTTATCGTTGTATTCCCAACACTCACACTGTTCAAATCTGTAAGGTCCTTGGCCAACTGGACTTTCAATTTACCATCAGAAGTACTCTTGACGGCAATATTGTTATCCGTTAAATCACCAGTGGCTCCGCCGACAATTTCTAACTGCTCATTCAACTTTTTCGTGATAACCGTAGCATCATCACCTTTAAACTTCAAACCATCATCCATCGTAGCAACTTCATGATTTCCCTTAGTATCCGTATAAACAAGGCGGCTGGCTGTATCCGCAGTAGTATTTTTATCGCTGTTCAGCGTTTTCGTGCCATAGTCGATCCAGATATCGGTGAAAGCACCGTCCGAGCCAGTCAGGCCAATATGGCCCTTCGTGCTCGTACCGCTGCCCTCGGCCCACATGGAAACACCATTTGTCGTACCATCCGTACCATTGACGCCAATGCCGGACTGTGCAACCGTCGAAGTCGAGCTTGTCTTCGAGACAGCATCCTTGCCAATGACAACGCTGGAACCATTCGTATTGTCAACAGCGAGTCTGCCATTTGTGCCGGCTACAGTATTTCCAGAGCCGTCCGTACTGTTTGCCTTGCCCAAAGTCATATCATCAGACGTGGCAATGGAGATTTTATTGCCATTCTGTGCCAGGGCGATGTTCTTGCCGGCATCAAGCGTGACAGTCTCGCCCGGATTAATTAACTCTGTGCTCGTTCCGGAAGCCGTACCATCCGAATTGGATGTTGTCAATTTGAAGCCGGAATTATTGATGGCATCCGCAACGTCATCTCCTGTGACATAAGCCTGTGTATTAGTCGTGGATTTACCATCCGATTCTGTTACTGTTGGATTGAGATTTGTTATTTTACCGTCCGTTCCTGCCGACAAAGTCGCCGTGGCTACTTTCAAGTCATAATTTGTATGGTAGTCATTATCATCTTTAGTAGTCGTAATGCCAACGGAATTATCACTTGACGTCACGGTGATACGTGCGGCCTTGAGCTGTGCAACGTTGACAGCATCCGTATCTTCCGAACCGGCTGCGACGTTGGTGATCTGACGTGTCAAAGTTGCCGTCTTGGTAACTTTGACTCCATTTTCATAGACTTTGTAAGTCGACTCGCCACCTACGGAAACAGCACCTGTCGTCGAAGTCCAAGTACTTTCCTGTCCAGAAGCTACCGTATCCGGTTTCAGATAAGCCGTCAACTCATTGCCAAGAGTTTTGGTAGTCGTTACACCTGTATTATAATCAACAGTTTCGGTAATGGTCTGTTCCTTATTTCCAGCAGCACGCGTTGCTATGGAGCCTGCACCAAGGGCTACGCTGCCTTCGGTCTGAGCATTTGACGAATCGCCGAGAGCCGTAGAAAAAGTGGAATATTGTGCCGTAGAGGCTGTACCAATGGCAATGCTGCGGCCTGCTTCTGCATCTGCAATATAGCCGAGTGCCACACTTCCACCACCATCCAATGGATTCGATGCATTATTTGTCGTTGTTCCTGCAACAGAGCTAAGACCAATGGCCACAGAATAACGACCTCTTGCATCTGTTCCACTGCCAATGGCTACGGTAGAATCATTCGTTGCGTGGGTATCATAGCCAATTGCTACAGAAGAATCCTTTTCAGCTTTTGTCTGTGCCCCCAGCGCAATGGAACGCTGCCCCGATGATGTAACATTCGTACCAATGGCAATAGCACTCTCATTACTAGCTGTTGTTTTATTCGCGTTTGATTGGCCAAAACCAATAGCTATAGCATTAGCACTTGTAGCATCCGCGTATTCACCAATAGCGATTGCCGATGCATTGTTTGAACTATTCCCTGCTGTCGTGTTGTTGCCAATGGCAATTGAATTATCTGTATTAGCCGTACCATTAAGAGCTGAATATCCGGCCGCTTCCACCGGATTCAAGATCCCTGCTCCCGTGATCAGCACCGTTCCCATAAACACAGCCCCGAGCACGGCGGCTTTCTGTGAGCGGCTTTTGCCGTTACTTTTTGCGATTTCGGATACGACAATATAGCAGCCGCGCACTTTGCTCCAGACGACTTTGTAAATATGATTCATCGTGCTTTCCCTCCATGATAAAGACACATTTTGCGTGATTTATATCTGGAAGGATGTACAGGGCGTGTCCTCCACGACATGCTTGTCCTGTTTCTTGAAAATCGTTCCATTTTTATAAATCGCGGTAATAAATAACTTTTATTACTTGTAATTCTACAGCAGACTATTGTCATTATCATTGGGGCTAGCATTAAATTACACTTTGTGTTCTCTAAAAGTCTTTATCTGGCGTAAAACGAAAACGAATGTATCTGAGAGCTGCATAAAGATTTCATGAAGTTCCTCTAATTTTTCATATACTTCCATGTTATCAGAAAAAAATCTTTTTCTCTTTTCTCCGTTCTGCTGTAAATTTTCCTATGATACGATAACTTTTTTTCATGATAAAAGAGGGTTTTGCGGAAATTCTGTCGAAAGGGTTTTGTAAAGTATCTAAAATGAGAGGCATTCGCTCACTTGCGGTCCCCTCGAATTGTAGAAGAAAGGGGTTTTTCCCATGCATTTTCAAAAGTTGATGGACAATTTTTTCCTGCATTATCTCGAGCATTTCGACAAGCACTGCTTCAATGTCGAGATGCATGACGAGACGTACACGATTGGTCAGGGTGAACCGGAGTTCACGGTCGTCATCCACAAGGATGTGCCGAAGAAGGAGCTCTTGGAGTCGACGGAGCTGGCGCTTGGCGAGGCCTATATGCGCGGCGATATTGAAATCAAGGGCGACCTCTTCCACATGCTCTGCACGTTCCTCGAACAGGCCGACCGCTTCTCGCTCGACCGCAAGGGCCTGCGCAGCATCCTCTATATGTCGGAAAAGAAAAAAGACCAGGCCAAAGAGGTTTCCTCTCATTATGACCTGGGCAATGAATTCTATAAACTCTGGCTCGACCCGACGATGAGTTATTCCTGTGCTTACTTCAAGCATGACGACGACACGCTTGAGCAGGCTCAGCGCAACAAGGTCGACTACATCCTCGAAAAACTCTATCTGAAACAGGGCATGACGCTCCTCGATATCGGCTGCGGCTGGGGCTTCTTGCTCATTGAGGCCGCGAAGAAATACGGCGTCAAGGGCTACGGCTGCACGCTGAGCAAGGAACAGTGGAAAAAGAGTCAGGAACGCATCAAGGCAGAAGGTCTTGATGACCTCGTGACGATTGAGCTCATCGACTACCGCGACCTTGAGGACAAAGGGCTTAAATTCGACCGCATTGTCAGCGTCGGTATGATGGAGCATGTCGGCCGCTCGAATTACGCAACGTACATGGAAACGGCCAACCATCTCCTGAAAGAAGGCGGCATTTTCCTGCTGCACACGATTACGGGCCATGACGAAGTTGTCTCGGAGCCGTGGATCCGCAAGTACATCTTCCCGGGCGGCACGCTGCCGTCGCTGCGTGAACTCATTTCGCATGCCTACGACGCCGACTTCCGCGTGCTCGATGTCGAGAGCCTGCGCCGCCATTACTACAAGACGTTGCGCTGCTGGTACAAGAACTTCCTCGCCGTTCACGACAAAGTCGCGGGCTGGAAGGGCGAAGAATTCGTCCGCATGTGGGACCTCTACCTCTGCGGCTGCGCGGCGGCCTTCTATATCGGCTACATCGACATTCATCAGGTGCTCATGACGAAGGGCAACAACAACGAGCTGCCGATGACGCGTTGGTATTAATTACCTCTTGATTTTTAGGTCCAGCAGGACCCTATCTGTCTCCCACGGGGATATGACGGTATACGGTACGTTGTATTTCTCGAGAACGGAAAGGATCTGCTGGTCTTTTTCTTTGGCGCGCGGCAGGTCCGTCTCGGGGCGGCCGTCGACGGCGAGGAATTCGTCGTTGCGGCGCAGGAGGTAGTTGAGATTGTCGTAGCGGTTAAATTCCTGCATGACAAGGGTGTCAAAGGCCTCGGAGGGCTCGCGGTTGTAGATGATGTTTAAGGGCAGCGGCGAGTCGCAGATGGCGAAGTCGACGTTGTATTTTTCGAGCGTGCGCGTGCGGTGGGCCTGCTCGGCAAAAAGATAAAGCTGGTCCTCGACGATATCCGTGGCATTCTGGTACCAGAGCCACTTGGCAAATTCGCCGACCAGCTCCGTGCGGTAGCCCATGCGTTTAAGCTTGGAATACATATCCGCGGCAATCGTGCTCTTGCCGATGGCGGCACCACCGTAGAAATTAATGACTTTCATTCGATACTCTCCTATACTCATATATATAATTCGCGGGATGGATTCGTGGAAATGAGGGACAGTTGGCGATGGCAAGGCGGGGATGGCTGTTCCCCGCTCCACGTGGCCGGCTGAACAGCCATCCCCTCTTTGCCGGCTTTTCTCCTTCTTCGCCTCGAAGGGGGACGCTTTGGGGCTTTGCCCCTCGCTTTTACTAACTAGTATCAAAGTTTTTTAGTACGATAGATTGTAAGGTGGGAAGAAGATACTAACCATAAGTGGAGCTTCAGCCTGCTGCGCGGAACGTTGGTTAGTATCTTCTTCCCGCCGCCTTTCCCTGACGCCTTAACTGCCAAGTATTATCTTATCATATTTATAGAAGGACGTGGCTAAAAAATGAATCGAAATGTTTACTTTGCCGGCAGTATCCGCGGCGGGCGCGCGGATGCCGCGCTTTATCAAAAAATCATCGCCTATATCCAGAAAACGGATACCGTGCTCACGGAGCATGTCGGCAATCTCGACCTCAATGCCCATGAGCAGGGCCGCCGCGACCAGCTGATTTATGAGCAGGACACGGGCTGGCTGCGCCGTGCGGATGTGGTGATTGCCGAATGCACGAATCCTTCTCTCGGTGTCGGGTACGAGCTCGCGTATGCCGAGCGTTTTGGCATTCCCTGTCATATTTTTTACCGACATTCGCAGACGGACCTTTCCGCGATGCTCACGGGCGATACGTATTTCCACATTCACCCGTATGAAAAACTCGAGGAAATCCTGCCGGTGATTGATGAGATTTTAGGAAATCGTCATATATGACGGCAAAGCACAAAAGGCGAATGGCTCACACTGAGCAGTAAAAAAGGAAGTTCCTTCACGATAACGCGATAACGTGAAGGAACTTCCTTTTTGTTTTATGGCATCATTTTAATTCTGCCTTGTCCGACTGCTTTGACCTGCTGCCAAAAGTCAGCGGAGGTCAGCGTTTGACATTTTTGAGTTCGGCGCGGAATTCGCTGGCCAGATGATTGAGTCCGCCGTCTTTGTTGAGGGCGGGGTCTTTCGTGGCGCCGTTCTTGAGGGCCGTGTAGAGAATCTGAGCGAAGTCGTTGCGCGTGAGCATCGGGTTGTTTACAGGGTCTTCTACGCTGCAGCCTTTGAGGACTCCGGCTTTGGCGAGTTTGCCGACAAAGTCATAGGCCCAGTGATTTTCCGGCACATCCGGATAGAGGTCGTCGCCGCTGACAGCCGGAGCTGCGGCAGCGGGCTGGCCCGTCTTCTGCTCCGTGAGTTTTTCAAGGATGGCCGTCTGGCGTGCCAGAAGTTCCTTGAGCTCATCGTTTTCCGCGCGGACCGGCGAATCCGGCGAAGGCAGGTAAGCTGCGACAATCGGGACCTGCTGGCCGTTGGCCGCTGTAGTCGTAGTCGTTGTCGTAGTCGGGGCCGGCGTTTTGACCGCCGCATTCGCCGCGCTGACCGGCACGGCCGCCGCTGTATTGGCAGCGACAAACTGAACCGGCACAGTCCTTACGGCCTGTTTGCGCATATGACCGGAATCCTTGCCCATCTTCCACGTGACACCGGCGTTGACCATATTTTCACCGCCGCCGAAGCTTGCGCCGACGGACATGGTCGTGGTCTCATCCGGATGGTAGTAAACGCCGACAGCCGCCGCGCTGGCCCCGCGGTAATTGCCGAAGCCTGCCGCAAAATCGACCTTGTCGTTCGGGTCATAGTCGCCAGGATGCAGGGCCGCGAGAGCTGCCGCCCCTGCACCAACGCGGTTGATGCGCGAATCAAGACGATTGACGGCGCGGTCGAGCTGGTTGATGTTCGAAGCATTCTGGTTAATCGCAGCATTCTGCTGAGCGGCCAGTTCGTTGACCTGCTTGACATTGACCGCATCGCCGTCATTACTGCCGTCTGCGACATTCGTGATCTTCTGGCTGTTGGCATTGATGCCATCACCGGAAACATACGTCTTGCCGTTGACTTTCAAAGTATCGCCGGTCAGGGCCGACTTGTCGCCGACTTTCACACCGTCGTTGTTGACGACCGTGCTGCCGGCCGTAAAGGTGTCGGCCGTCATTGACTTGGCGGCGATGGAGCCTTCATTGCCCTTAATCGTCACATTGCCGAGGTCCAGTTTTTCCTTGTTCAAATCAATTTGGTAATTCGTGGCTCCATTCTCAGTTTTTGTCAAAATCAAATTCTTATCGCTATTGCTAACGGTAGTGTGTTGTCCGGCTGTAGTATAAATATCTGTCATACGCTTGTTCAGTTTAGCAATAGCTGTGGTAGAACTATCGCCGTCCTGCACGTCAATATCCTTGTTGGTGACAGCACTGTACTGATTGTCACCGACACGATTATCGACCTTCGTATTCAGGTTGTTCACGGCTTCCACTACAGAAGTCGTCTGATAGTTATCGCCGTTCTTGGTCTTGACCGCATCAGCCAACTGCGTCGTGTCGCCCAAATCGGAAGCCTTGGCCACGTCGTTGATGACAACCTGACCTTTAGTAGCTCCTGCACCATCGACAATATTCATGGTGACAGAATTTGTCTTAGCCCCTGTCTGAGCATCCGTCTTGGTTGTGACATTATATGTACCGGCCTGAACATGAAGTTCGTTGTTCTGTGCCGTCGTTGTAGCCTGCGAAATAGCCGCAGCTAACTGACTTTCCGTAGCCGCCTTGGTCGAACCCTGATAACCGCCTGCCGAAACAGCTACATTGGCCTTTGTAGCATCCCAATTCGTGTTAGATAACCCTGTAACTGTCTTTTCAGAACCATTGACAATAACGCCACCAACAGCAGCCGTACCAGTTGAACTGTCCAGCATAATTTTTTTGCTAGTATCCGTTGTATTATCCAGTTCAACCTTGCCATTTGTCACTTTGCTTTGACCGACCGTCAAAGAACCTGTATCAGCTAACTTAACATTGTCGCTGAGTTTCACCTTGATGCCGCCTATGTTCTTGCTGTCGGCTTCTGTCGTGATATTACCTTGTTTGGTTATGGTCTTGCCGTCAGGGGCATATTCCGTATCACCGACAATACTAACCGTCTGGCCCAGCATCTGCGTAACGGTATTGCCGTCTGCATCCCGCAGGCCGAAACCGCCGGACTGAGAGGCAATGGTCACCTGGTTGATGGCTGCTTTCAACTGGCCTTCCGTAGCAGCTCGGTCATCCACCACTTTGGACAGATCCCACGCTGTGTTGCCAAGGCCGGTGATATAATTTCCGTCATTGGCATTGGCACCGCCGCCCACCTGCTTGCCGATGTAGATACCACCGGTCCAGACGCCGTCAGCGCCTTTCGTACCGCCCAGGCGGATGGTGGAGATGTCCACATTGGAGGCCAGGCCGTAGGTAAAGGCCGTGCCATTCTGGCTCAGGGTCAGGTTCTCATCGTTGCCGAAGGTCACCGTCGTATCGGCTTTCACCTGTTGGGCCTGCGCTTCACTGCCGGCTTTCTCCACCGTCCAGGCCGCGTTGTTGATGGCTTCTGCCACTTCGCCGGCATCAGCGACACCGGAACCAGAGGCGACTGCTTTGTTATCTTTTGTACTCAGCGTTGCGGTATCCACATCGACTTTCACCGTAGCGCCGGAATCAGAACCGGACACAGTAACAGTACTGTTCTTACCATTAATGAAAGAAACGGTCTTGTCCGCACCGATGCTGGTGGTGCTGGCCGTATTGTTGCCCGTGATTTTCCAGCCGCTGCCGACTTTCTGCTGCAGGGCATAGAGCTGGCCGCCGTTGACCGCTTCCTGGGAACCGGCAACGACCTTGCCGTCGGCCACGCCCGTGATGGTATGGCCGCCGTTCTGCAGGCCCTGTTTGTTCAGGACTACATCAGTCGTCGTATCATCGGCTGCCTTGTTGGCATCATGGAGCCGCACTTCCGTGGCATGCTGGGTCAAAGCGTTGCCCTGGGCGTCGGTGACTTTCAGGCCTTCGCCGTTCAGGACGGAGGTGTTCTGCTTGTCATCCACCGCCGTGACGCTGGTCATGCCGGTCACCACTTTGTTCAGGCTGTAGGTGAATTTCTTCCCATCCTGAGAAAGCAGGAGGTTATCGCCGGCTTTCAGAGCCACCGTATCCCCGGCCTTCACTGTCTGGGCATTGTCCGCATGATCTGCGTCTTCGATGGTCCAGGCTGCACTGTTGACGGCTGTGGCGACATCGCCCGTCGTAGCGACGCCGTCCGTCGAGGCAATCGTGCCGTCTGTTTTAGCCGTCAAAGTTCCCGTCGTGACATCGACTTTGACCGCAGCATTGCCCGCATCATCTTTGCTGACAACGGACTTGGTGTAATTGCCATTGTTGTAGGTGACTTTCTTGCCGTTGCCGATTTTTGCAGTTACAGCATTGCTGCTGTCATCCTTACCAGACAACGTCCAGCTGCTGTTCGTGACCTGGGTCTGCAAGGCATCCAACTGTCCCTTGTTGACTGCGTCGCTGGCAGTTTCACCGTTAGCAACATTGGTAATCTTCTTGCTGCCTGCATTGATGCCGGAAGTCGTAACGCTGGGACCACCCGTGATGGTCAGGCCATTGGTATCCAGTGAACTATTGCCGGTGGTGACTTTCGTCAGGGAAATCGTATCATTCAAGTTATACGTGATTCCGTTGTCCCCGACCACAGCCGTCGTGTTCGTACCGTTGTTGAAGGTCAGACCCGTCTTTAAGGTTACATTCTTTGCAGTTTCGTTGTTGGCCTTAACAGAGAGATTGTCCACATTGACGGTGTACGTCTTCTGGTTGCTATCGTCGGTAGCGTCTTTTACATCCACACTGCTGACATTCGAGCCAGCGGCAACCACCGTACGGGCATTCTTGAGCTGTTTCAGGTTGACCGCATCGGTATCAGCCTTGCCGTCAGCCACGTTCTGGACGCGCTGGCTGCCCATGGAGACACCACTGGTAGTCAAGGAAACCTGTTTCGAAGCATCTGTATTGGTGATGGTAAGGCCTGTATTGGTCAGACTCATACTGCCGTTGGTGATGCCTGCGTTGTTCATCGTCGTAGCACCAGTCTTAACACTGCCCGTCGTACCGAGGTCAATGTCTTTCTTCAACTTCACAGAAAGTGTGGCATTGCCCTGCGCATCGGCGGAGGTCGTGACACCTACATTGCCGTCCGTCAAATCAGACGTTGCTCCGCCCGTGACATTGAGCTGTTTGCCGAGCTGGACAGTCTTGGCCGTCGCATCGTCACCTTTGACTTTGAAGCCGGTTGATGTCGTCGTACTGGAAGCATCGGCAACCAACCGTTTGACGTCACTAATATTTGCTGCATTCGTGTCCGTATCGCCGCCGCTGGCAACATTGGTAATGGCCTGATCGCCCGCATTGATGCCAGAGGCCAGGACGCTGGGGCCATTCGTAATGGTCAGGCCTTTTGTGTTCAGTGAACTGTTGCCCGTTTTGACACTAGTCAGGGAAATGTCGTCCTTCAGGCCATATGTGATTGTTCCGTTAGAGACAGACACTTTCGTATTCGAATCGTTGGCAAAGTTGAGTCCATCTGCCAGCTTGCGACTACCCGCATCGACACTGTTGGCTTGCAGTTTCAGATTATCAACGGAAATGGTGTAAGTCTTATTGGTATCCGTTTCTGTCGGCGTACCAATCGTCACGTTGTCCCCTGCGTTCAGGGAAACAGCGCTTTTGGCCTGTGCCTTAATGGCATCGTCGGAAACATTGAAGGAAACCTTACCATTCGTGACATCAGCCGTCGTGTTTGTGCCGTTGACGAAGTCAAGGCCCGTATCCATGGTAACACTGGACGAATTCGTGCCATTGACTTTTACGTTCAGGTTCTTAGTATCGATGGTAACATTGCCCTGAGCATCTACGGTACTCGTCGTATTGGTACCGTTGTTGAAATTAATGCCCTTGGCCAGTTCTACGGTGGTCGTGCCCGTACCATTGGCTTTCACAGCCAGGTTGTCCACATTGACCGTATAGGTGTGCTGGTTGCCGTTTTCAGAATCAGTCAACTTAGTGTTCGTGCCCTGCTGGAGCAAAGTCCGGGCGCTCTTGACCTGGCCCAGGGTTGCTGCATCGTTATCGTTCACAGCTCCGCCCATGTTAGACACCACGTTGCCGCCCATGTTGACTTTCGAAGAAGTGATGGCGACTTTTTCCGTACCATTTTCATTAATGGTCAGGCCGTTGGTATCCAATTTGGCATTGCCCGTGGTCACGGAGTCGATGCCAGTAATATCTTTAGCCAGCTGGAAGCTGACTTTGCCGTCCGTCGCGGCGGTCTCGATCTGACCCGCCGTGCCGTTAAAGGCCGTGGCCTTGTCCATAGTGTTGGAACCGGTTATGCCATTATCGCCGCTGTACTGGACTTTCAGATTAGATGGGATCTTCGTATAGTCCACCTGGATGTCATAGGTATGGGTATTGCTGTTGGATGTGCTGTCCGTCACTTTTACGCTGCTGTCCGAAGACGTCACCGTCGTACGGCTGGCATTGACGCCGGACTGACTGGCCAGCCCCGTAATCTGGATGGTCTTCTTGTTGGCTGCATTCTTGCTGTCCACCACATTCAGGGTGACCGTGCCGTCGGAACCTACGGTATATGCCTTATCTTGTGTATCTCCATTGCCCACAAGACGATAATCGCTGAGGCTGTAGTTGTCAAGAATCGGGTTCAGGTTCACATCCACCGTGCCGCCGCCCAGACGGGTCAGAGTGACGTGGTTCTTGTTCGTACCCGTGGAAGTGACCGTAGCCGTAGTAATATAGTCATTCTGCAGGCCCGTGATGGTGGCCTTGGTGCCGTCGTTCATGGTCAGCGTAGCCGTACCGTTGACGGTAGCAGCACCGGTGGCGTCGATATAAGATGCCGTACCTGAGGAAACTTTCGTATTCTTAAGACCCGTAATAGTCGCCGTCAGGCCGTTGTTGCCTGTCAGCGATGCCGTACCGGTGCCATTGTCATCATAAGAGACAGTGCCGCCCATGACATACTTGTCCTGTGCTGCCGTAATGCCGCCCAAATCTTCCAGTTTTAATGTCTGGCTTTCCCCATCATTGCGCTTGAAGGTAACCGTCTTGGTATCAGCATCTTTCGAAACAGTCGTGTACGTATCCGTCAGCGCTGTCGTTGTCGTATTATTGTCAGCATCGGTCAAGGTCAAGGTAACAGCATTGCTGTCTGCAGTGGCTTTGGTGGCTGAACCGTTGGCATTGAGCTTATTGTGGGTAGCATTGATCTTAATAGCCCCAGTCGTATTATCGATTTCTGCAGTTGTATTCGTGCCGGCCGCAAAGCTGAGTCCCTTCTCAAGGCTAGTCGTTTTGCTGGTGCCATTGGCCGTGTATGTCAAATCTTTGACATTAACCTTATAAATATTTTGCTGGTTTCTACCTTGTTCCTTGGTGACACTGGCTACGTTATCGCCAGCCTCTACTTCCGTGGTAGCCGCCTTGATCTGGGCAACGTTGGCCGCATCCGTATTGTCCGTTCCCGCCGTGACTTTGGCGATTTTCCCGTTGGCCGTAATGCCGCTGGTGGTCACGCTGGGGCCATTGGTAATGGTCAGGCCCGTGCCGTTCAAAGTCGTGCTGCCGTTGGTCAGACCGCTGTTGCTGATGGTCGTAGCGCCGGTCTTGAGACTGCCGTCACCGCTCAGATCCAGATTTTTGGCCAGACGGATGCTCATGGTACCGTTGCCGTTGGCCGTGCCATCCGTTGTATCCGCCGAAGAAACGACGCTGATGTTCCCTGTTGTCCAGTTGGCCACCGTCTTCGTGCTGTCCGTCGTGGCCCCGCCGCTGAGGGTCAAGGTCTTATTCAAGGCCACGGAAACAGAATTGCCTGCATCGTCTTTATAATTGGTGCCATCGTTCAGCGTAGCCAGGCTGTAGGTCGTTCCTGTAGTTGTTCCATTATTATATTGGATACGAGGAATCCCGTTCACCGTATCGCCGCTGAAGATGTATTTTTCATTGGCACCGCTGCCGTCGAAGAGGCCGATATAGCCGCCGTTCTTGCTCGTCATGCCCATGGTTACGCCAAGGGTATCACCGGAAGCCGGATATTTACTGGAGCCGTCCGCTGTGCCGACCGATTTATAAAGGGAAATGCTGGAGCCATTATCCATCGAATAATAGCTGCCGCCATTGACGCGCAGGGTGCCGGATTTATCCGTTGTTTCGGTGCCGCTCTGGTAATTGCCGAGGACAACATCCTTGCTCAATTTGACCGTCAACGTGCCGTTGCCATCCGACGTGACGCCGATGTTGCTGTTCGTGTCATTCAGACGGTTGGCCGCATTCTGGCTGTTGATGCCGCCTTTAATAGTCAGTTTGCTGTTCAGTTTCAGTTTGGAATCCGTCCCCGAATCGCCGCCGACGGTCATACCGTCATCCATGGTGGCCACCGTCTTGTCATTGACCAAAAGCCGCGTAGCTGCAGTCCCGGACAGGTCTTTTGTGGTCGCACTGCCGCTGGTGCGCAGGGTGACGCCGTTGGCACCCTTGGCATCGTCAAGAGTCAAGGTGCCGCCGTTTGTCCCCGTACCGTCCAGCTTGATGGTTTCCTGGTAGCTGTCGCCGCTGCCCGTACCCAGCTGGGCCGTGTTCAGGCTGGTCAGGTTGCTGGCCAGTTTCACGTTCAGGGCGTTGGCGTCCGTGTCAGCAATGACGCTGATGTTCTTGTCCGTGAGCTTCGTGCTGTCCACGGTGGTGGTGGTCACGCCGTTCGTAGTGGACGTGGTGACGCCCACTCCGCCGCCGGTGATGGCCAGGGTCTGGGCCGAGCCCCGGGCGATGACGTTGGTATCGGCATCACTGGTGGCACCGAAGGTGGAGTTGTCGCCGCCAAAGCGCAGCTGCCGGGTCAGGGCATAGAGCTGGGAGCCGTTGACTGCATCGGTGCTGGACGCACTGACAAGACCGGCGGCCACATTCTGGATGCGCCGTTCGCTGCCCACCTTGCCGACCGTAACGACGCCTGTGGGTGTGGAGCCTGCATAGGAATAGCTGGTACCGTCATCATAGGTCGTATCGGTATTGAGGGTCTGCAGACCAGCTGTCGTACCACTCTTCTTCATGGCTTTCAGGTTCTCGGCATAGCGTGCCTTGGCTTTGGCTTCTGCCTGAGCCGTTGCGATTTCCGTATCCGTCTTCCCTGTCGTATCGACCGCATCAGCGGCTTTTGTTTCAGCTTCCGTCAAGGTCGTGCTGTCTGCCAGGTTCGCCGTTTTAGCTGCAGCTCCTGTACCTAAATAGACGGAGTTGCCCAGCGTGGCCGTCACATCGTTGCCCAAGATCTGGGTATTGGCCAGCGACGAAAGCGTACTGTTACCGGCCTGGTTGACCGTATTGCCATAACCGATGACGGTCGTCCGTTCGAGCGTTTTCCAGGTACCGATGCCGTAACCGTCAAAACCGGCCCCATCTTTGCCGGCTATGGTATTGCTGCCGCCGATGACAGTAATATTCGTCGTCGTACCGGCATTACCCGAATCCTCATTGTCTCCAGTAACAGAGTTGCTGTTACCCAAAATGGAAATATTATTGACCGTATCCGAATAGGAGCCCTGATTGATGGTATTGCTGTTGCCCGTTACCGACAAATTGTTCATACCGTGAACTGTCGAGCCAGAGGTATCAGAAATCGGCGTAATCGTATTCTTGCTGCCATTGATGTTACTGTAGCTTACAGCACCCCAGTTGCCATTGACATTGTTTTCACTGCCGACGGCATAGGTATTGCTGCCGTTAATGGTATTGCTCTTGCCGAGGATGCCGGAATCATCTCCATTTGCCGTGCTGGACGTCCCGACTACAACGGAATCAGCCCCCTGCGCAAAAGCACTATGACCGACAGCGGTGGAACCATTCCGATAAGCCTTGGCGTCACTGCCGATGGAAATGGCATTGGTGTTACGCGTTTCTGCCTGATAGCCGATGGCAACGGACTGCTGGCCGACCTTCGTCGTTGTACCCGTTGTAGAATCCGTCACATCTGATGTATAGACCGAAGCGCGGGTACCAATGGCCACAGAATTGTCCGTCTGGGCAATAGAGGACGTACCTACAGCCACGCTGTTGGAACCTTCTGCAGAAGTAACATGCGGGTTGGCACTGGTGTTGCCGCCAGCCGTGGTAGTAGTACTCGTTGCCGGGTTATCTGCTGTGCCGATAGCGATACTGCCTTTGCCACTGGCCAATACATTGTTACCAATAGCTACTGCTTTCGCCTTTGTCGCCGAAGCATTCGGACCAATCGCCATGGCATCGGCAGCTCCTTCTGTAGTAGCACCCGAATTATCGGCGTTGGCTGTCAGCGTATCACTGGACGTATTAATGGAGAAATACTTGGTCTGCGCATTCGTAATCTTACTTTCTACATTGGCGATTTTGGTATCAATAGCCGACTGCGTATAGGTATCACTGATTTTTGTGTCTGTAGTCTTGATAGTCCCTTCCAAATCAGTATACGCAGCTTTTAACTGTGCTACCGTAACCGCATCCTGATCTGCCGAACCATCAGCTACATTGGAAATACGGCGCAGGACAGTCTTGCTGGTTGTTGCACTTGTTTGCCCGCCAAGTGAAACATAACCATCGACGTTGGTATTATTTGTCAAATAACTAGTCCCATATGTCGTAATAGAAGGAGCCAAGGAACCGCTGCCAATAGCAATGTTGCCGCCGCCAGCGCTTGCTTTATCACCTAAGGCAATACTGTCCGTATCTGCAGCCGTAGCGTTATATCCTAAGGCCATCGATTTATCACCTGAAGCCGTCGTATTGTAACCCATGGCAATAGCATTCGAAACCGCATTGGTACTATGACCGATGGCAATGGATTCCATAATGTTTTTAGCATTCGCATCGGCGCTCTGGTAGTTGGCATCCACACCAATGGAGATATTGTAGCCATTCTGAGGATTTGTATCTTTATCTGCAGCGTAGTTGATACCTGCACCGGCATTGGAACCGATGGCGACGTTGTAACTACTCTTGACGTTGCTGCCCGCGCCACTGCCGAGGGCTACGTTCTGCATGCCCTTGACATTATTGCCGGCATTCGTACCGATAGCAATCAAGGAACCATAGCCACTGGTTCTGCCTTCGCTCGTATTCATACCGGCCTGATGACCAATAGAAACGGAATCATTTACATTGGCCTGGGCACCGTTGCCGATGGCGATGGCATTCAGGTTCTGCGATTCTGTTTTAACCGTAGTTCCGTCAGTGTCCGTTGCATAGCCGATGACAATAGATTTACCGGAAGCACTGGTGCCACTGCCGATAGAAACACCGCCTTCGGTATTCGTCGAAGTATTTTCACCAATGGCGACAGCCCCGGCCCCTGTAGCGCTGGCCTTGTAGCCAATGGCGGTCGTATTGGACGTATTGGCTTTGGCCGTATTGCCTAAAGCGATACCATTATTGGCTCCGTCAGCTACGGCGGCGCTCGACCCTTCCGCAATGGCATCCGTCGCATTCGTCACCGTGGCACTTTTTCCCAAGGCCATAGAGTTATCCGAATTCGTTCCCGTTCCGGTAATGGCAGCACCCGATCCAAGAGCCAAGGCATTGTTAGCCCCTTCCACGACAGCCTCATCACCAATAGCAGTGCTGCCGGTACTGAGTGTCTTCGTTACGGTCGTGCCGGCCTGTGTTGTATAATTTTTTACCTGTGCTCCATTGCCCAAAGCCAGAGCTTCACTGCCGTTGGCAGCGGCATTAGTTCCCAAAGCTACGCTATCAGCACCACCAATAGCAGCGACATTAGCCGTCACATCTCCTACCGTGACAGTTCCCTTGTCTTCGCCGGTCACGGCATTTTTACCAATGGCTATGCCACCCCTCGCTGTTTCGTTGACCTGAGCTTTTGTTCCAATAGCCGTAGCATCACTGGCACCGTTTACTTTAGCTTCATCGCCGAGAGCTACACCGCCGGAAATGGTCGTTGTCGTAGCTCCTGTAGTATCCGTCGTATTCAGGACCTGAGCACTATAGCCAAGAGCTACAGATTTGTCCCCATTCGCCTTAGCACTGTCACCTACGGCCGTGCTGCTGGTGCCGCCGGTCACGGTGGTCGTAGAAGTGGTGGCATCCTTCGTGCTTTCGCCGGCCTGGGCGCTCGGGCCGATGGCAATAGAGTTTGTGCCGTTGGCGGCGGCATCAGCCGCATACGTCTTGGTCCCATCTGTACTCGTCGTGATTTCAGGATTAACCTTGAAGTATTTATTCAGCTTGGACGTATAGCTCTGCGTCGTGTCATTTTCATCAAGACCGATAGCATCGATGACATTTTTTAAGTTCGTATCTAAATTTGCTAAGTTTGCTGCAATAGTATTCCCTGACTTGACATAAGTTCCATTTGCTACCGTGCCAATTTGTTGATTGAAATATTCATAAACCGTTTTGCCAGTAACGATATTTTCGTCTGTTGCTGAAATCTTACCGTTCTTTTTCACACTGACCGTGTAAGTTTTCATTCCAGACGTCGAATCCTCACTGGGTGTAACGGTTACCTGATCATTATCACCTACAACACTTAACAGGTTCTTGATGGCGGTCTTGCCATCCGTTGTGATATTGCTTAAATTTTTAAGATTGCTGATATCGGTTGTATTAGTATTGACCTGCGTATCGAGGGCTGTTAAATTTTCCGCTGTTGTCTTTGCTGATTTGACATACGTTCCGTCAGTAGTCGGACGCACTTCACTATAGAGCGTACCTCCCGAGACAATGCCTGTATTGCCGCTGGCTACTGCGCCATCTGTCTTAACTGTAATCGTATAAGTTTTTACACCAGCCGTTGTTGTCGTACTGGAAACGGTAACATTGCCGCTGTTCTGGATTTCCATTAATGCCTGAATAACCTGTTTGCCTGCATCTGACAGATTATCCATGCTGGTATTGGCTTTGCTGTCTAAGTCCGTTTTATCCGCTTTGGCAGCAATACTGCTGGTGTTGGTTGCAATAGCGGTTTCATTTTTCTTGACCTGCGTATCCAGACTCGTTAAATTTTCAGCAGTTGTCTGCGTGCTTTTGACATAATTTTTATCTGCTGTCGGGCGGACTTCAGTATAGACATCGCCGCCCGTGACGGAATCTGTATTGCCGGAAGTAATTTTTGTAGTGGCCGTCGTAGTATCACTCGTGGTGGTACCCGCACTATCACCATCTGCCGCCCACCCGACCGGCAGTCCTATGCTCATGGCCAGCAGGGTGGCGGCTACGAGGCGGGCGAGGCTTTGGGGACGGACGCGGCTCTGCAGGCTTCGTGTCTTGCCCCGGCTGTGCACGATCTCAGAGACGACCTGATACATGTTGCGCGCGCGATTGTAGATGACCTTATAAATTTTATTCATAATATCAACCCCACCTTTGGAACAAAATGCACCTGCAAATGGTTATATGCGAGTTGTATCTTTTTCATCAATGGGATTCTTAAACGAAATTCTTACATTTTTATCCAACTGTCACGTATCTATCAGAATCTTATTGACGCAAAAGCATATTGCCATACATACCAAATGAGTCTTTAAGCAAACTTTATAGAACAATTCGTTCTTTTATGAGCAAAATCCTGCTTTTATGTCAAAAAAAAGAAGATGACTGCAAAAATAGTCATCTTCTTAAGGCTGTTTATTTATTAGGAAATTTTGCGGGTGAAGCGATAGCCGACGCCGCGGACGGTTTCGATGGCGTCGCTGATTTCGGGGGCCGCGGCGAGTTTGGCGCGCAGGTGGCGGATGTGGACGTCGACTGTGCGCGTGTCGCCGTAGTATTCGTAGCCCCAGATGCGCTCTAAGAGTTCATCGCGTGAAAAGGCGCGGCCGGGATTTGTCACGAGGAGCTTCAAAAGCTCGTATTCCTTTGGCGTCAGGGCCACGGGCTCATCGTGCAGCCAGACCTGATACGAGGAAAAGTCAATGCGCAGGCTGCCGATGGAGAGTGCCTCCCCTTTTGCTTTGTCGTCCTGATGGGAGCGGCGCAGCACGGCTTTGACGCGCGCGATGAGCTCGCGCATGGAAAATGGTTTGACGACATAGTCATCGGCACCCATCTCGAGCCCGAGCACACGGTCGATTTCTTCGGCTTTGGCCGTCAGCATGATGATGGGAATGCCATTTGTCTGCGGACTTGACTTGAGACGGCGGCAGACTTCGAGGCCGTCAATCTCGGGCAGCATGATGTCGAGAAGCACGAGGTCGGCTTTGGGCGCCTTGGCGAGGGCTTCGCGGCCGTCGGCGGCCGTCTCGACCTCGTAGCCGTTTTTCTTAAGATTGAACGCGAGCAGCTCCCGTATGGAAGCTTCATCATCTACGACAAGGATCTGCATTTTATCATCCTTTCCTCTCTGCAAAAGTCAGGGTTCCGGAACAAGTGAAAAGTCAATAATAATGCTCGGTCAGGTCGATGAGATTGTCGCGCACCTGACGCAGGAAATCCCAGCGGTTGACATTTTCGGCCCCGACGGAGAAGACAAAGCCGTCTTTCGTCCAGTAGGCGGCAAATGAAGAATCGCTGACTTCGGCAATCTGCACGGACGTGCCGCCAATCGTCTGCGTCTGCCAGTTTGCGCCGTAAACGCCGCTGAGCGTCTCGGCCGTCATGCTGTCGGGGTCGGCCACGGCCGTGCGCACGGTGAACTGCGCGCGTTTTTCCGGCTGGCCGTAGCGCGAGGCATAGCGAAGGTCGGCAACATTGCCGCCGATGATAAAGCGCTGCTGCAGCTCAAGGCCTGAGCTCAAAGGGAAATAAAGCGGATGAAAGTCAAGGGCCTGTGCCATCTCCGTGTAACTATTGTAGGGAACCATCGGGTTCGGCATGCCTGCATTCGCATCGGACTGCGTATCCCCCGCGGTCTCCGCAGCGTCGGCGGTATCGGAGGCAGTCTCAGCAGCGGTGCCGGCCGTATTCTCAGCAGCCTGCGTGACCTCTGAAGTATCCGCGATGGAGCTGTCACCCGGGACAGCGGCCATCTGCGCGGCCTCGCTGTCCGCGTCCGCAAAGACATTCCCATGCGAGAACAGGATGACTCCGGCGGCGGCCAGAGCCAAAAGATTATGATATGCTTTCATGCAAAATTTCCTCCAAAATCAAGAAATGAGGGAAAGGCTTCTGTCTTTCCCTCATTTCATTATAATACATATACCATGACAAATCCAGAGGGGCCAGATGTTCGTTTCCAGCCGGATTCGTCATTCTGCGCCAGCGTCCGAGCCTGCGGCTGCCTGCGCGTCGAGGTATTCCTGCATCTCCTCGTCCGCAGCGGCCTTGACCTCCGGCCAGACCGAATTGACGTACGCGCCCATCAGGGCCTTGCCATTGGCGTCCGGATGCAGACCGTCGAGGGCGTACTGCGTGGGCAGCTGGCCGTCTTTTGTCGGAATGGCCATGGCCATGTCAATGTACGTATGTGTGCGGATATAGGCGTTGACGGCCTCAAAGCGCTCTTCCCAGTCGTCTGCTGTCGGCTCCTGAAAAACATGGTCGATGTTGTCGGGGTTGATGGCCGGCAGTGTCAGGAGAATCGGCTTGATGCCGTTTTCAAGGCAGCGCTGGCGAATGGACTCGATATCAGCGATGACCGCGTCCGTGTCTTCGCCGGCCCGCAGGCTGTTGCTGCCCGTCATGATGAGCAGATACTCCGGATGGAACGGCAGGACATCGCGGTCAAAGCGCTCGGCCGTCATGCCGCTCGTATCGCCGCTCTCCGAGAGATTGATGCTCGGGAAGTCGAGATAATGGAGCCAGCTGAACGAGAAGACGGCAGGGCTGTACGAATAATGGCCACCGCCGTGGCTGATGCTGTCGCCGAGTACGGCCACCTGCCAGTTGTCAGCAGGATTCGTGCGGAACGAACGCACCTCGGACCAGGTACCCAAGGGCTCCCCCGCGCCGTCAAACGAACGCACGCGCCAATAAAAAGGCGCATCGCCGTAATGCGGCTGCGGGTCGTAGATTTCGGCCATATCCGTTGTCAGCGTCTCGATGGGCTCAGCCTCGGGATTGACCTCCGGATTTTCCGCGTAAATATCGACCTCGTAGCTCGCCGCATTGGCCTGTCCAATCCACGTATAAACCGGATAAAGCAGCGTCTCCCCCTTCTCGCCGCCGTATTCCGCCGTGAGCACCGGTGCATTCATGCGCGGCAGGCTCGGCGAGGTGTAGAGAGGCACGAGCTCGGAAAAAGGCGTATACGGCGTGCCGTTGAAGTCAATCGCGCGCACGCGCCAGTAAATCGGCTCATTTGGATTTCCGAGCTGGTCGGCGGCAAATTCCTCAAGCGGAGCATTGTAGGCATTCTGATAGACACTGCGCGTGCGGAAAACGGCCTGCGACGAGATTTTTGAATTCGAGATATGCTCCGGCTTCTTCGTGAAAAACTCAATCTCGTACATGACGGCCTCATCATCCGTCTGCCACGTCAGAATCGGCGAATACGACATGGGCGTCTCCGCTGTCGTCGCACTGAGCCCTGCGGGCGGCGGCGTCAAAAGCTGCGAAGAAGCCTCCTGCCGCGTCGTCAGCAAAAGCCCGCCAAGAACCACAAACAGGCACAAAAGCCCCAGCAAAAGGCCAGTAACATGTTTATGCGATTTCATCTTTTCTCTTAACTTGCGTTCATAACGTCGTTTCATAAATTTCATGGAAGTCACCTTCCTTCTTTCTTTATTATACAGCATTTAGGAATAATTGCATTATAACATAGTTCCATCATATAATAGAAGGGAAAAGTGAAGTATACAAAGGTAGTACAAATAAGGCGGCAGGAGAAGGGCAGCCCAAACGTTCCGCGCAGCAGGCTGAAGCTTCACTTATTGGGCCGCCCTTCTCCTGCCTTACAATCCAGCACCGCCAACATCAATGAAAATGTATCGTACTGCTTGTGGAAGGTTGACAAAAGTCAATCTTCCACAAGCAAAAAGAGGACGTGAGCCGGCGGGGGCTGCCTGTAAGCGGAGCTTTGGCCTCTGGCGTGAAGAATTTATTTTTTGTCCGCCAGAACCCTTCGAAAGAGCGTCGTCCAAACGAAGTGCGTTTAGCTCTTGCGAAGGATGCCTTAAAAGACAAAAAATAAATTTAGCCAGCGGCCACGCGGAGCGTCAGGCAGCCCCCGCCGGCGCCAAGTTTGCACGAAAAGCCGCGGTAATCTAAAATCTGCTGACGAAATCATAAGAAATAACCATCAACCAACAAAGGATGAACATACATGACTCCCAAGAAGAATTTTTATCTGCTCAAGAATCAGCGCATTGAGACGAATGCGCATCTTTCAGAAAAGGCCAAGGCCCGTCTCGTGAAGTCGAAGGCGGACAATACGCTGAAGGCGTATGCAGCGGACTGGAGTGATTTTTCGGACTGGTGCGCGTATCATCATGAGCGGGATCTGCCGGCGCGGCCGGAGACGATTGTCAATTATCTCAATGACCTCGCCGATGATGCCAAGGCCAATACCGTGGCGCGGCGCGTGACGGCGATTTCAGAGAATCACCTGGCCGCCGGCTACGAGGGCAAAAACAATCCGGCAAAGGACAATCTCGTGCGCGCGGCGATGGAAGCGATTCGGCGCGAGAAGGGCACATTCCAGCAGGGCAAGGCGCCGATTCTCATGGAGACGCTGTATCTGCTCGCGGACTGTTTTGGCGATGACATCGTCGCTTTGCGCGACAGGGCTTTGATTTTCCTTGGCTTTGCCGGCGCGTTCCGCCGCTCGGAGCTCGTGGCCATCCAAATTGAGCACCTGACGTTTACGTCGCAGGGCCTCGTGATTCTCGTGCCGCAGTCAAAGAGCGACCAATTAGGACGCGGCGCGCAGATTGCCGTGCCGTACGCACCGGACCCCGAAATCTGCGCCGTGCGGGCCGTCCGGGCCTGGCTTGCGGCCGCTGACATCCATACAGGCCCCCTCTTCCGGCCGTTCACGCGCAGCCATACGCTGCGTCAGTCGCAGCTCACGGATAAATCCGTTGCCTTGATTGTCAAGAAATACGCGGGCCTTGCCGGGCTCAATCCCGCGAGCTTCGCGGGCCACAGCCTCCGGCGCGGCTTTGCGACAAGCGCGGCCCAGCACGATGTCGACGCCCTGACGATTATGCGGCAGACGCGTCATCATTCAGAAAAAATGGTGCACCGCTACATCGAACAGGGCAATATCTTCAAGGAAAATCCGCTGAACAAGATGTTCAAGAAATGAAAAAAGCGTTCTTCCCCGCAAAGAGAAGAACGCTTTTTATGTACAGCCGCAACTTGCAGATTAAAGCACGGCTTTATGGCTGAGATTGATGCGGCCCTTGTCATCGATTTCCGTGACTTTGACCTGCAGCTGGTCGCCGACCTGCACGACGTCTTCGACTTTTTCGACGCGGTGCTTGGCGAGCTGCGAGATGTGGCAGAGGCCTTCCTTGCCCGGCAGGATCTCGACGAAGGCGCCGAATTTCATCAGGCGCGTGACGCGGCCCGTGTAGACCTGTCCGACTTCGACTTCGCGCACGATGTCTTCAATCATGGCCTTGGCCTTATTCATGCCCTCTGCATCGGCTGAAGTGATGAAGATATTGCCGTCCTCATGGATGTCAATCTGTACGCCGGTCTCGTCGATGATTTTCTTGACGACTTTGCCGCCCGTGCCGATGACGTCGCGAATCTTGTCAACCTTGATTTTCATCGTCTCAACGCGCGGTGCGTACGGCGAGAGGTCCGCAGCCGGCTTGTCGATGCATTCGAGCATCTTGCCGAGGATGAACGCGCGGCCGCGTTTTGCCTGCTGCAGGGCAGAAGACAGAATCTCACGCGAGAGGCCGTCGACCTTGATATCCATCTGGATGGCCGTGATGCCTTCCGTCGTGCCGGCAACTTTGAAGTCCATGTCGCCGAGGGCATCTTCCATGCCCTGAATGTCGGTGAGGATCGTGTACTTGTCCCCTTCCTTGACGAGGCCCATGGCGACGCCGGAGACCGGGCGCTTAATGGGCACGCCGGCATTCATGAGGGACAGGGTGCTGCCGCAGACGGAGCCCATGGAGCTCGAGCCGTTCGACTCGAGGACCTCGGAGACGAGGCGAATTGTGTACGGGAACTCCTCGATGGACGGGATGACCGGCACGAGTGCGCGCTCCGCGAGGGCGCCATGGCCGATTTCGCGGCGGCCCGGGCTGCGCATCGGGCGGGCTTCGCCGACGCTGTAGCCCGGGAAGTTGTAATGATGGATGTAATGCTTCGTCGTCTCAGGGCCAAGGCCATCGATGACCTGCTCATCACCGAGGGCGCCGAGCGTCGTGACCGTGAGAATCTGCGTCTGACCGCGCGTAAAGAGGCCGGAGCCATGCGTGCGCGGCAGCAGGCCGACTTCGCACGATACCGGACGGACTTCTTCGACTTCGCGGCCGTCCGGACGAATTTTCTCGTGCGTGATCATATGACGCACGACGGATTTTTCGAGGTCATGGAAGGCAATGCCGATTTCCTTGTCCATCTCCGGATAGAGTTCGAGGAAATGCTCCATCGTATCGGCGGCGATGTCGGCGATATGCGCATCGCGGTCGAGCTTGTCGGGATTGCGGACAGCGGCGTCAAGGCGTTCCTTGGCATATTCGCGGATGCCCTCTTCCATTTCTTCCGGTACGAGAAAGAGCTTCGGCTGCATTTTTTCCTTGCCGCACGTGGCCTGAATGCCCTGCTGGAACTCGACGAGGCGCTTGATTTCCTCATGGCCGAACAGGATGGCATCGAGGATGACATCTTCCGGCAGCTCGTTGGCACCGGCTTCGACCATCATGACGGCGTCGTGGGAGCCTGCAACCGTGAGGTTCAACGTCGAGACCTTGCGCTGCTCTTCCGTCGGGTTGATGACGAATTCGTCGTTGACGCGGCCGACGCGCACACCGGCAATCGGTCCCATAAACGGGATATCGGAAACCGTCAGGGCGCACGAAGCACCGAGCATGGCCGCAAGCTCCGGCTCATTGTCCTGCTCGACGGAAAGGACCGTCGCGACAATCTGTACGTCATTGCGGAAGCCCTTCGGGAACAGCGGACGAATCGGGCGGTCAATCAGGCGTGCGCGCAGCACGGCCTCGCTCGACGGGCGGCCTTCGCGCTTGATGAAGCCGCCCGGAATCTTGCCGGCAGCGTACATCTTCTCTTCATAGTCGACCGTCAGCGGGAAAAAGTCCACGCCCTCGCGCGGCTCGGCCGAAGCCGTAGCCGTCACGAGCACGACCGTATCGCCGTAACGCACGAGTACGGCACCATTCGCCTGCTTGGCCATCTTGCCGTTCTCGATGACGAGCGGACGGCCGGCGAGTTCCATCTCAAAGCGATTCATATGTACCTCCTTGAATCTTTCCTTCATTATATATAAGCCCTAGTCAAATTTTCCAGAAAAAAAAGCGGGATTGCTCCCGCTTTCCGCTTCAGGCTCATTCCTGATGCTTGTCAGCGATCAACGCTCAACCGTGGAACGCAGACCAAGCTTCGAGATGATCGAACGATAACGCTCGATATCCGTCTTGTAGAGGTAGCTGAGCAGGCGGCGGCGATGGCCGACCATCTTCAGCAGACCGCGACGGGAATGATGGTCCTTCTTATGCTGCTTGAGATGCTCCGTCAGATAGTCGATACGAGCGGAAAGGACAGCGATCTGTACTTCCGGCGAACCCGTGTCACCTTCATGAACGGCATACTTCTGCATGATTTCCTGTTTTGCTTCCTGAGTCAGCATGTTTTGTTTTCCTCCTAATAAATCGTAAATCTCCATCAGCCAAGAAGACGTCGGAGTTCTTCGCCATCTGGGCTGAGGTTTTGCCAATTGGCACTTCTGGTATTATATCATAGGCCGTCAGGGCTTGTAAAGCCTTTTATTGCACTGTGCGGCGCCAGATTTCTTTGGCACGCTCGCGGTCCTTGTGCATCTGCGCGACGAGTTCATCGACCGAGGCAAATTTCTCTTCATCACGGATTTTCTGCAGGAACTGGACCTCGATGAGCTGGTCGTAGATATCCTCCGAAAAATCCTGAATATTGACCTCGATGCGGCGGTTGCAGCCCTCAAAGGTCGGGTTGTTGCCGATATTGGCAAGGCCCGCATACATGCTGCCGTCATGGATGACTTTGGCGGCATAGACGCCGTTTGGCAGCATGACCTGAGCATCGGGAATCGCGAGATTCGCCGTCGGGAAGCCCAGCGTGCGGCCGCGCCGGTCGCCGTGAATGACGCGGTCGAGCACGGTAAACGGCCGTCCGAGGCAGATTTCCGCCTCATTTAAGTTTCCCTCGTCAATCAGAGCACGGATGCGCGTGCTGCTGACAGGGCGTCCGCCGAGAAGCACGGCCGGACAAATCTCGGCGCGAAAGCCGTAGTCCCTGCCCGCACGCTGCAAAAGGCGGTGCGTACCCTTGCCGCGGCTGCCGAAGGTGTAGTTTGGCCCCGTCACGACGACGCGCGGCGCAAAGTAGTCGCGCAAAAGTTCCATGAATTCTTCCGGCGTACGGCGCGCGAGGTCCTTCGTGAACGGGATGGCCATGAGAATATCGACGCCGAGCTCCGCCATCAGCTGCTTTTTGAGCAGATTATTCGCAATCTGCGGCGGCAGCGACTGCGGCGCGACGACGGACAGCGGATGATTGCTGAACGTGAAGACAAGGCATTTGCCATTGTGCTCGCGCGCGAGCTCCACGGCCCGCCTGATGATGCTCTGATGGCCGATGTGCACGCCGTCGAACATGCCGAGCACGACGACGAGGCGCGGATATTCCTGTTTGAGAGCGGTGAGCCTGGAATAAAACTGCATAAATTGCCCTCCTTGATATTTGGCTAAAGGACTTTAATGGCCGGCCTGACGCAAAATGACCTTGGCAGGTATGACTTCCTGCGTTTTGCGGTCATAGCGGCCGATGCCGAGAAAATCCCCCGCGCAGTAGACGCGCAGCGTGTCGGATTTTGGCACACGGCGGCGTTCACCCGTGCCGAGGCCGTTGCAGAAGGCCTTTTCGCGGCTTGGGTCGAGGTCATAGCGCTCGAGGTGATTCAAAAATTCCACGGGCGGCAGGATGGCCTCTGCCCCTCTCTCCTGAAGTTCTTCGAGCGTCAAAGCCTCCGTCAGCGAAAAATCGCCGACACGGCTGCGCACGAGAAAGCTCATGACGGCCGGCAGGCCGAGGGCCGCACCAATGTCAAGGCAGAGGCTCCTTATATACGTGCCTTTGGAACACTTGACATCGATGAGAATTTTCTTTTCCTCAGGCTTATACGCGATGAGGTCTATGGCATGGATGGTCACTTCGCGCGACGGAATTTCGACCGCAACGCCCTGACGCAGCAGGTCGCAGGCCCTTTTGCCATTGATTTTGATGGCCGAGTGCGCCGGCGGCGTCTGCCGGATGACACCCGTAAATTTCTGCAGGGCCGCCATGACTTCTTCCTTAGACGGCATCGTAAAATCCGTGACGCTTTCAGTCACTTCGCCTGTATCGTCGCCGCTGTCCGTCGCCAAGCCAAAAGTCAGCTCCGCGCGGTACGTCTTGTCGGCGAGTTCGAGGTATTCGATGAGCCTTGCCGCCTGCCCCGTGGCAATCGGCAGAACGCCGGCCGCCGCAGGGTCGAGCGTGCCGGCATGGCCGACGCGCTTCATCTTGAGGACTTTGCGCACAGCGCCGATAACATCGTGTGAGGACATCCCCGGCGGCTTCAATATATTAAGGAAGCCATCTGCTTTTTTCTCTGCCATTATTTATTCTCCCAGATGGCCTTCGAAATGGCCTCGCAGATGGTGCGCTTGGCATCTTCAAACGGCATCAGGAGCGTGCAGCCGGCTGCTCGCGTATGGCCGCCGCCGCCAAACTGCAGGGCAATTTTGCTGACGTCAATGCCTTTCGAACGCATGCTGACGCGGCAGAGCTCCTTTTCCTTGGCTTTTAAGACCACAGCGATGTCCACGCCTTCAATGACGCGGATCATGCCGATAAAGGATTCCGTTGACTTCATGCGCGCCGTCGTCGCCTCGTCGAGGAAGATGCCGGCAGCGTGGCCGTCCGCGAAGAGTTCGGCCATTTCAATGGCCTCGCCGATGTCGCGCACCGTCTGATACGGCTTCTGTTCCAGCGCTTCCGAGATGACATTTGGCGTCACGCCGTGGTCGAGCATCTCCGCCGCGGCCCGCATCGTATGCGAGGTCGTGTTCGAGAAGCGGAAAAAGCCCGAATCCGTCGCCAGGCCCGTGTAGATGCACATGGCCATGTCTTTCGTCAGCTTGACCGGCAGCTCGCGCGTGAGGTCGTAGATGATTTCGGCGGTTGCCGCCCTGCCTGGGGCGACATAGGTGTATTCTGCTGAATTATCATTCGTCTGATGATGATCGATATTTAAAAGGTGCTCTGCCTTGACGGCCGCGAGCGTACAGCCCGTGCGGTCCGTCGAGGTGTCGAGCACGACGAGAAGGTCCGCTTCGACGGGCTCTTTCTCGTCCGGTCTCCTAATAATATCATATCCCGGCAGCACCGAAAAGATGGCCGGGATATCATCATCGAGCAGAACGCAGGCTTCCTTGCCTAAGCTGCGCAGCATGTGCATGAGCCCGAGACTTGACCCGATGGCATCGCCGTCGGGATTCTCATGGGCCGTGATGACAATACGCTGAGCACTGGCGAGGATGGCTGCCGTTTCACTCAATGTTACAATCATGTCAATGTTCTTCTTTCTGTTTGTCGTCTGCTTCTTCTGCAGGCTTTGCCTGCTCCTTTGCCTTGTCCTCGGCCTCGATTTTCAGCAGCAGCTCCTGGATATGAGCGCTGTAATCGAGGGATTTATCAATGACAAACGAGATTTCCGGCGTAAAGCGCAGGCGGATTCTCTTGCCGATTTCGCGGCGGACGAAGCCGAGCGAGCTCTGGAGTCCCGCCCAGCAGTCCTTGACCTGCTGTTCACTGCCCATCAGGCTGACATAAATCTTGGCTTCCCGAAGGTCGCCCGTGCATTCGACGGACGTGACCGTCACGAACCCGATGCGCGGGTCCTTGAGTTCCCGCAGAATGATCTCCGAGACCTCCTGCTTCATGAGCTCCTGTACTTTTTCTACGCGAAGCTGGCTCATGGCTTCCCCTCCTTTTTTATCGTATCTTTTATCTCTTTTATCGTAATGTTATCCGTATCAATCAGTCTTTTTTCTCTTCCTTAGCCTTGGCTGCAGCGGCTTTTGCCTGCTCTTCGCGCTTCTTGGCGGCAGCCTTGTTGGCATCGGCAATCGTCGTGGCGACTTCTTCCATCGTGTAAGCCTCGATGATGTCGCCTTCCTTGAAGTCGCGGAAGTTGACCACCGAGATGCCGCACTCATAGCCTGCGTTGACTTCCTTGACCTCATCCTTGAAGCGGCGCAGCGAGTCGATCTCGCCATCGAAAATCTCGATGTTGTCGCGGATGATGCGGATCTTGGAATTGTTGCAGATCTTGCCTTCGAGTACGTAGGAGCCTGCTACGACGGCCTTCGAGAACTTCATGACCTGACGAATCTCGACGCGGCCCTGAATGACTTCCTTGTACTTCGGCTTCAGCATGCCGCTCATGGCATCCTTGACGTCGTTGATGGCATCGTAGATGACGCGGTACGTGCGGATATCGATGTTCTCCGTGTCCGCGAGTTTGCGGGCATTGGCATCCGGGCGGACGTTGAACGCGATAATCAGGGCGTTGGAAGCCGAGGCCAGCATGACATCGGACTCATTGACGGCGCCGACGCCCGAATGGACGATGGAGACGCGGACTTCATCGTTCTTGTTGAGCTTTAAGAGCGAGCTCGACAGAGCCTCGACGGAGCCCTGAACATCGGCCTTGATGACAATATTGAGGTCCTTGATGTCGCCTTCCTGAATCTGATGGAAGAGGTCGTCAAGCGAGACCTTCTTGCTCTTGATGAGGTTGTTGCGCTGGCGCTCGATGCGTGCTTCGGCAATCGAACGGGCCTGCTTCTCCTCGAGCACGGCGAGGATATCGCCGGCTTCCGGCACATCGTTGAGGCCGAGGATCTCGACTGGTACGGACGGGCCGGCTTTCTTGACGTTCTCGCCGCGGTCGTTGACCATGGCGCGGATCTTGCCGTACGTCGTGCCGCAGACAACGGAGTCGCCAATGCGCAGCGTACCGTTCTGAACGAGGACCGTGGCGACAGGGCCGCGGCCTTTATCGAGCTTGGCCTCGACGATGACGCCGCGGGCATCGCGGTTCGGGTTGGCCTTGAGCTCTTTGACCTCGGCAACGAGCAGAATCATCTCCAGGAGGTCGTCAATGCCGATCTGCTTCTTCGCCGAAACTGGCACCATGATCGTGTCTCCGCCGTATTCCTCCGGCACGAGACCCTGCTCCATGAGTTCCTGCTTGACGTGGTCCGGATTGGCACCCGGCTTATCGATCTTGTTGATGGCAACGATGATCGGCACGCCAGCCGATTTTGCGTGGTGGATTGCTTCAATCGTCTGCGGCATGACGCCATCGTCGGCAGCGACGACAAGGACGGCGATATCCGTGATCTGGGCGCCGCGGGCACGCATGGCCGTGAATGCCTCATGACCCGGCGTGTCGAGGAAGACGATTTTCTTGCCCTTGCAGTTGACCTGATAAGCACCGATGTGCTGCGTGATGCCGCCGGCCTCATGCGTCTGGACGTGCGTATTGCGGATGCAGTCGAGAAGCGACGTCTTGCCGTGGTCGACATGGCCCATGACCGTGACGACTGGCGGGCGGAGCTTCAGCGATTTCGGGTCATCCTCGATTTCCGGAATTTCCGTCGGGTCTACCTCTGGCGGCAGTTCCTCACACGTCACGCCGAATTCCGAAGCGACGAGAGCAGCCGTATCGAAGTCGATTTCCTGATTGATGGTCGCCATGACGCCCATCATGAAGAGCTTCTTGACGACTTCGGCAGCCGTGTAGCTCATCTTGGAAGCGAGGTCCTTGACGGCAATCGTCTCCGGCAGCTTGATGTGCTTCGGATGCGCGATTTCGACCTTCGGTGCCTGCTGGCGCTTATTGTTGCGGCCCTTGCCGCGGCGGTCATTGCGTCCGCCGAAGCGGTTGCTGCGGTCATTGCGGCTGTTATTGCGCTCATTGCGGCCATTGCGGCGGTCGTTGCGGCTGTTATTGCCGCCATTATTGCCATTGCGGCCGTTATTGCGGTCACTGCGGTTATTATTGCCGCCATTGCCGTTATTGCCGTTATTGTTGTTGCTGTGAGCCGGACGGTTTGCAGAAGCGGCAGCACGATTGTTATTGCCGTTGTTGCCATTGTTATTGCGGCTGTCGCGGTTATCGCGGTTATTGTGTGCAGCCTCATGGCGGTGTGCATTATTGCCGTTATTGCCATTATTATTGTTGTTATTGGCATTCGGCTTTACGGCCTGTGTCTTTTCAGCCGGCTTCTGGGCCGTCTTTTTCTCGGCCGGATTAGCTGCTGCATGGGCAGCCGGTGCCTGCGGCTTGCTTTCTTTGGCCTTGCCGCCCTTATTGCTCAGGGCATTCTTGACGGCCGTGCGCTCTTCTTCGCCGACACCTGAGAAATTATTCGTGGCCTTGAATTTATTGCGTTTGAGGATATCGAGAATTACTTTGCTATCCGTGTTGAACTCTTTGGCGAGCTCAAAAACTCTGTATTTGGACATTAATCCACCCCCGGTTATTATTTCATACTCATGGCTCCTTCATCAACTCGCACAGTTTTTTCGCGAAACCTTCATCGAGAAGTGCTGCGACTGCGCGGTACTCCTTGCCGAGGCACTGACCGAGCATGGCACGGTCAAGCCCCTCAAGATAGGGAACCTTGTATCGATCTGCTAAGATCTGGTAATTTTTCTTGGATTCTGCAGAAGCATCTGCCGCCATCAGGACGAGCACGGCCTGACGGGCCTTCAGAGCCTGCTCCACCGCAAACGCACCGGAGACAATCCGGCGTGCGCGCTGGGCCATGCTCAAAAGATTCATGATGCGCTGCTCTTTGGTAACAGCCATATGTCAGCCCTCATCTTTGCCCCCGAACAATTCCTGTTCGAGGAGATCGTAGACAGAAGCCTCAATCGGCGCTTTGAACGAACGCTCGAGGCCGTGGCTTTTCTTGGCCTTGTCAAAGCATTCGCGCTGGCGGCAGATGTACGCGCCGCGGCCCGGCTTCTTGCCCGTGAAATCCACGGAATACTCGCCTTCGGGGCTGCGCACGATGCGCACCATATCTTTTTTTGGATGGCTTTCCTGGCAGCCCAGGCAAAGCCGCTGTGGGATCTTCTTTACCTTCATGATTCCACCTTATTCCACCTCAGCCGTGAAGGACTCATCCCCCGTGACTTCGACTTCATGCATGTTTTCATCGAGCTCTTCGTCAGCAGCCTGCGACTCGCTCTTGATGTCAATCTTCCAGCCCGTGAGCTTGGCGGCGAGGCGGGCGTTCTGACCTTCCTTGCCGATGGCAAGCGAGAGCTGATAGTCCGGCACGACGACGCGCGAAACTTTTTCGGCTTCGTTGACGGCGACGGAAACAACTTTGGCAGGGCTCAGGGCGTTGGCAATGAACTTCGCCGGATCCTCGCTCCATTTGACGATATCGATTTTCTCGCTGCCGAGTTCATCGACAATCGACTGGACGCGCATGCCGCGATGGCCGACGCAGGAGCCGACCGGATCGACATTTTCGTCTTTCGAGTAGACGGCAATCTTCGAGCGGTTGCCCGGCTCGCGGGCGACGGACTTGATCTCGACAATGCCTTCCTGAATCTCTGGCACTTCGAGCTCAAACAGGCGCTTTAAGAGACCCGGATGCGTGCGCGAAACGACGATCTGCGGTCCCTTGTTCGTCTTTTTGACTTCGACGACATATGCCTTGATGCGGTCGCCATGCTGATACGTCTCCGTCGGGATCTGTTCAGCCGGCGTCAGCACGGCTTCCGTCTTGCCGAGGTCGATGTAGACGTTGTGGTTCTCGACGCGTTCGACAAGGCCCGTGAGGATGTCGCCTTCACGGCTCATGAATTCCTCATAGATGATGCCGCGCTCTGCCTCGCGGATGCGCTGTACGACGACCTGTTTTGCCGTCTGCGCAGCGATGCGGCCGAAGTTGGCCGGCGTGACCTCGATTTCGATGACGTCACCGACTTCATAGTCCGGCTTAATCGTGCGGGCCTGTGCGAGCGAAATCTCCGTGATCTCGTCAACAGGATCCTCGACGACCGTCTTGATTGCATAGACGTGATAAGCGCCCGTTTCTCTGGAAAGCGTGACGCGGACATTCTGTGCCGAGCCAAAATTGCGCTTATAGGCCGAGATCAGGGCAGCCTCGATGGCCTCGAAGAGCACTTCTTCGTCAATGCCCTTCTCCTTGCCGAGTTCCCTAAGCGTCGTCAGGAATTCCTGACCATTATCTTTCGCTTTCGTCGTTTTTCTTGCCAAAGTTATATCCTCCCAAATGAACGGGGGCAAGCCCCTTTATTTATAATGTTAGAAATCGATGTGCAGGCGGATCTGCGCGGCGTCCTTTAAAGGAATCTTGTCCGCACCGTCAAGTTCGATGGCCTCGCCGTCAAAGCCCGTGAGCTCGCCCACGATGAGCTTTTTGCCGTCGCGCGGCGCGTAGAGCGTCACGTCGACCTTCTTGCCCTGCTCGCGCGCAAAGTCGCGCGGCTTGCGCAGAATGCGGTCAATGCCCGGTGACGAAACCTCCAAAATATACGAATCCGGCACGACGTCGCGCTTGTCAAGCTCTTCCTCAAGCTTTTCGCTCAATGCCTGACAATCCTCGATGTCAATGCCGCCTTCCTTATCGATATAGACGCGCAGATACCAGTCATGCTCCTTGACGTACTCGACATCGACGAATTCAATCGTGTCCTGTCCCTTAAGCAGCTCCTGTACAATTGCCTCTACGGCATCTTCGACCTGCTGTTTAGCCATACATCCACCCCCAAGTTTAGTCTCTGGGACAACTGTCCCATTCCCTTTCGCACATAAGATTAAAGAGTGGGCTTGCACCCACTCTTCATAAAACAACCTTAAATTAACTATTTCATGATAACATAAAAGATACGGCTTGTAAATGGCATCGCGAAAAAAGTCACATCTTTTCCGTTTTCTGCGTTTTTTGCGCCCTATTTGCCTTTTTCGGCAGACTGCGGCTCCAGAAGAAGTAGCAGACGGCCGTGATGACGATGACGGCCGTGCTGACCGCGCCGTACATGAAGGCGTAGCCAAAATGCGCGGCCACGATGGCAAGAAACGCTGCCGCAAGGCCCACGCTGATGTCAAGGAACCAGAAATACGTGGCCGTCGCGACGCCGGCACGCGAAGACGGCGCGCGCTGCACGGCAAGCGTCTGGAAAGCCGGGGAAAGCGCGCCAAAGCCGATGCCGAGCACGGCAGCAGAGCCTAAGAGCCCCACAAGCGTCTCAACCTGACTGAAGAAAATCATGCCCAAAGCGAAAAAGACAAAGCCCGGATAGACCGTCCAGTCCGGCCCCTTCTCGTCGAAGAGACGGCCGATAATCGGGCGCGTCAGGATGATGACAAAGGCAAACACCATGAAGAAAATACTCGTCTCCGCCTGCAGGCCAAGGCTTTTGGCGTAAAGCGGGATAAAGGTCAGCACGCCGCCGTAGGCGAAAAAGACGAGGCCGCCTAAAAAGGCCGGTGCCAGAGAGCGCGGTTCGATGAAATCCGTCAGATGAAAGCCCTTTTTGTGGCGCGGCACGGGACTTATGACGTCAGGCGGCAGTTTTTTGGCGTTGGCCGCAAAAAAAGTCAGCACGGCAAGGCCCGTCACAAAGAGGAAAAGAGCCGTGCCGCCAAAATTGCCGATGAGCAGAAGACCGACTAAGGGGCCTACAACCATTGCAAGATTCGTTGACATGGCAAAATAGCCGATGCCCTCGCCCTTGCGCGAAGCCGGCAGTATGAGCGCGGCCATGGCCGCAGCGGCCGTCGTCGCGATGGCAAAAATGCAGCCGTGCAGCAGGCGCAGCGCGTAGATGGACTGCAGAGAGTGCAGCCAGTTGAAAGCGAGCATCACGAGGAAAAAGGCAATGGTCGCAAAAAACATCAGGCGCTGCTTGTTGACGGCGTCGATGAGCTTGCCCGCGAACGGCCGGCAGGAGACCGCGCCAATCTGGAAGGCCGTCATGGCCATGCCGGCCTCCATATCCCCGCCGCCCAGGGTATCCATGATGAAAATCGGCAGGGCCGCGACCATGATGTACTGGGACATGAAGAGGAACAGGTTGCTCCCTCCCATGCCCAAAAATTCCGGCGTCCATAATTTTTCTCTCTGCATGCAATCTTCCTTCCTAAATATATAGCAATATAGCGTGTTTTTTATTTCTCTATTTTTATTTTCTCAATGTCTCTACATAAATATCTATTATAGGCCTTTGAACATATTTATCAAGCGATACAGCAGGAATATCCGGCTGTTCCCACGAATCAATCAGATAGTGACTACAAAAGGGAGGCATCTATATATGGATGTTCGAAAGACTTATACCGCAGCATCTTCGCGCTACGACAAAATGGAATACCCGCACTGCGGGCAGAGCGGACTTTGCCTGCCCAGACTCGCTCTGGGGTTCTGGCATAATTTTGGCGATACGGCGGCTTATGACAATATGCGCGCTCTCTGTACGACGGCCTTTGACCACGGCATTACGTATTTTGACCTCGCAAACAATTACGGGCCGGCTTACGGCAGTGCCGAAGAAAATTTTGGCAGGCTCTATGACGACCTCTTCCGCCCCTACCGCGACGAGCTCGTCATCGCGACGAAGGCAGGCTACGATATGTGGCCGGGGCCGTACGGCAACTGGGGCAGCCGCAAGTATTTAATCGCAAGCCTTGACCAGAGCCTCAAACGCATGCATCTCGACTATGTCGATATTTTCTACCATCACCGCATGGACCCGCATACACCGCTTGAAGAGACGATGGGCGCACTCGGCCAGATTGTCAGGAGCGGCAAGGCGCTTTATGTCGGTCTCTCCAATTACGACGGGCCGACACTCGAAAAGGCCACGGCCATTCTGCGGGAGCTCAAAGTGCCTTTTATCGTCAATCAGAACCGCTATTCGATTTTCGACCGCACGATTGAGGCAAACGGCCTCAAAAAGACGTCGGCTGCCCTCGGCCTCGGCATTGTCGCGTTCAGCCCGCTCTGTCAGGGCCTCCTGACAAATCGTTATCTGCACGGCATCCCCGAGGACAGCCGCATTCACCGCGACGGCCGTTTCCTCAAGGAAAAATCCCTGACGCCCGAAAAGCTCACGGCCATCCGCGCGCTAAATGAAATTGCCGAAAAGCGCGGTCAGACGCTTGCCGAAATGGCTTTGGCCTGGGACCTCAAGGACGATGACATCACGACCGTCCTCATCGGTGCCTCGAAGCCTGCGCAGATTCTCGACAACATCAAGGCCATCGAAAACACCGCGTTCAGCGAAGAGGAACTTTCCCTCATCAATAAGATTTCCCTCGCCCCCGGCGTGCAGGGCCTGATTCGCTGAATATCCGAACATACGAAACATACGAAAATCCGAAAAATCATGTCTGAAAAAAGCAGCTCCGTCATTTGACGAAGCTGTTTTTGCTTACAGATTTTTTTCGAGCTTAGCCAGAATCCGTTTCAAATCTTCGCGCTCGCGGGCACTCAGTCCCTCCAGCAGTTCAAGATTGGCCTTTTGGTCGAGGGCCGAGAGCTCCTCAATGAGCTGCCGTCCCTTTTTCGTCGTAAACAGCAGCATATTGCGCCTGTCATCGGGGTCCGGGCAGCGTTCGATAAAATCCTTTTTGCTCAGATGCGCCACCAGTGTCTTGATGGTATTTTGATTTTTCTCGAGCTTTTTGGCAAGGTCCTTCTGACAGAAATTCTCCTGCTCGTGCTCCTCGATGGTCTTGAGTGCGCTCCACTGCTCCACCGTGATGCCGTAGGCCGTAAACATTTCGTCGATGCGGTAGTGGATTTTGCGGGCCACGCGGCAGATGGCGTAGCCAAGCATTTTATCTAAAATCATGCGTGCCTGCCTTATTTCTTCAGATAGCCGTCAAAAAAGTCCGTGATGATGTCGAGGACTTCTTGCTGATTCCAGTAAATGCCGCCATGGGCCGCCCCTTCGACGAGATAGCGCTTCGACGGAATGCCCTCTTTCTGCAGAGCCTGGAACAAAAGGTCCGTCTGACTCGGCGAGACGACCGTATCGGCCGTGCCGTGCATCAAAAGCATCGGCGCGCTGTTCTTCGTGATGTAGTGAATCGGATTGGCCTTTTCCGCAGCTTCGCGGCTTTCTAGAATGCCGCCGTCCTTGCCGCCAAAGACAGGCGAACCGTTGACCCAGAGGGCTTCCGTCGCCCCGGCCGACGCATGCGCCTTCCTGACATTTTCATCGTAGTCGTCGCCAATGCGCGTGAGGTCCGAAAGGCCGTAGAGGTCGACCGCAGCCTTAACCGAGCTGTCGACACCCAGGTTCTCCCCCTTGTCAAATGTCTTCGTGCCGCTCGTCGTGCCGGCCATGGCCGTGAGGTAGCCGCCCGCGCTGCCGCCGACAATGCCGACGCGGTCGGGGTCAATGCCGAACTTATCCGCATTGGCCTTGAGGTAGCGGATGGACGCCTTGACATCTTCGAGGGGCTCCGGGAAACGCGCCGTCGGCGCCACGCGGTATTCGATGGACGAAACGACATAGCCGGACTCGGCAAGATGCATGCGCAGCTGCAGACCGTTATCCTTATTGGCATTGATGAAGCCGCCGCCCGTCACAAAAACGATGGCCGGCAGTTTTTCCTTGCTTTTTGGCTGCAGAATATCCATCTTCATCGCGACATTCGGATAGCCGCGCATCGGCACCTGCTCGTAGACGACATTCGAAATCTCGTTAATCAGCGGCGTCTTGACGTCGACTTTCAGACGTTCGCTCTGTACTTTATTGGGCAGATTCGCCGTGGACGAGTCGACATTGACTTTCGCGGCAGGAGCCGGTGCCGCGAACCCCTGCCCGCCCGTCACCAGGCAGCCGAGCAGAGCCAGCGAAAACATGCGCGACATCCATTTCTTTTTTCCCTTCATACAATATGCACCTCATTTTTATTTTCTCTACAGGATCCGAAATAATACGCTAACGTATCGTTCATGGGTTTTAGTATAATACGATATCGTATCATTGTCAAATCCCTGCAAAAAAAGACTCCCGCACGATACATCACCGTACGAGGGTCTTCAGCAAATCATAGTATCAAAATATCAAAGCCCAAAGGCATAGCCTGTCAGGGCCATCGAGCCGAGATTGCGCACGTTGTTGAATACGTACGGCTTTTCGCCCCTGCTCGCCCCCAGGATATAGAGGAGCGGCAGATAATGGTCGGGCGTCGGCGCGGCGTACGAAGCGTCGGGATGCTGATGATAGAAAATGACTTTCTCATCATCGCGTTTTTCGACGGCCTCTTTGATATACGCGTCAAAGCGGTCCGCAGCAGCCGAGCCCTGGGGATTTTCCCACTCGACTTCGCGCAGATTGTGCACGACATTGCCGCTGCCCATGACGAGATAGCCTTTGCCGCGCAGCACGGCGAGCTTTTCGCCGAGGGCATACGACTCTTCGTCGCTCAAAAGGCCGTTGACGGAGAGCTGCACGACGGGAATGTCGGCCTGCGGGAAAATATGGACGAGCACGCTCCATGTGCCGTGGTCAATGCCCCAGCTGTCATCGACTTCGACAGCATCGCCGAGAATGTTCTGCACTTCTTTCGTAAGCTCTGCCGAGCCCGAAGGCTCATACTTCAGCTGATAGAGTTCCTCTGGAAAACCGTACATATCGTAGACCTGACGCGGCTTTGCCGCACTCTGCACAAGCGTGCCGCGCGTGTACCAATGCGCCGAAATCATCAGAATAGCCTTCGGGCGGCCAAATTTTTCCAGAACGGCCTGACCTAGTTTTCCATATGTCTCCGTCAGTTCATTATGGTCTAAGGCAATCATCGGACTGCCGTGGCCGACAAAAATCGCTGGCATTCTCTTCATCGCGTATCTCCCCTTTATTTTTCATAAAAGTATATTTTTTGTACTTACTCTCTTGTCTATATTATAAGGATACGTTACAATAATGACAAGAACGATATTTTTCGCGACTAAGTATGAAATACTTGCGTATTGCTGTAATATCAGGAACAAGCAAACAGCCAAAAGTCCAAGATACTGGCACATTGAGAGAATAATGGGGGAACCATCATGACAAAACAGGCAACACAGACAAAAGAGCTCTTTGGCGTCTGCCCCTTTGTAACCTCGCAGAAAATCCTGCAGGGCAAATGGGCCATCCTCGTACTGCATGAACTCAGTCAGGGCACGCGCCGCTTCAATGAACTCGAACGCGAGCTGCAGATCACGCACGCCACGCTGTCATCCCAGCTCAAATACCTCGAACGCGAGGGCATCGTGAGCCGTACGGTCTATCCCGAAGTCCCGCCGCGCGTCGAGTACAGCCTGACAGAAATTGGGCAGCGATTCGCCCCCGTCCTCGCCAGCATCCGCGACTGGGGCAATGCCTACATCGACTATCTGCATGCCAACCGTCACTAATGGACAGGGATTGACACGGACGCTCGCTTGATTATAAAGATAAAGACAATAAAATTGATAATCTTTCTGTTTTGGAGTTTTGTACAAAAGATTTGTGCAGGGCTCCAAAATTTTAATTTTTTGACTTTTTACCATCGACTTTTTGACTAATCGGAGTATAATATAGTTATACGAAAAAAACGAACAAGAAACAGCGCTGCTTCCCCTTCGCTTCTTTCGCAAAGCTTTGATTTTATCTGTTTTGCGTGTAAGGAGTTGACTGGTGATGACTAAGGTAACAAATCACATCGTTCACAGCCTCGCGAGGAAAGAGGTTGAGGCCCTTGTCGACCACATCATGACGGAACATGATCCAGAGGACCGCAAAAAAACGTTGACGCGTCTTTCTTATCTGCTTGAGCATTTGTTTGGTGACCTTTTTGAGAAAGAATCGTTTGAAGACGCACGCCGCCTGATTGCAGAGGACGGCAAGTGGATGCATTTTGTCAACCAGGCTTTGGATACGCTCAATCCGAACATTGTCAAAACGGCCGTCATGGACCTCGGCTTTGAGTCGGGCTTCTACGGTCTGCGCGCCCGCAACGCTGCCAAGGAAAAATACCACTGCAATATTCCGTGGGCCATCCTGTTCGACCCGACGAGTGCCTGCAATATGCACTGTGTCGGCTGCTGGGCTGCAGAATACGGCCATACGCTGAACCTTTCGTACGATACGATGAATAAAATTGTCACGGAAGGCAAAGAGCTCGGCTGCCACTTCTACCTGATGACGGGCGGCGAACCGCTCGTACGCAAGCATGATATCATCCGCCTCTGCCGCGAGCATCCGGACTGCGAGTTCCACGCCTTCACGAACGGCACCTTGATTGATGAAGATTTCTGCAAAGAGGTCACGGAAGTCGGCAACCTGAGTTTCTCCATCAGTATCGAGGGCTTCCGCGAAGTCAACGACAGCCGCCGCGGCAAGGGCGACTTCGACAAAGTCATGCACGCCATGGACCTCTTGCGCGAACACGGCATCGTCTTCGGCACGTCCATCTGCTATACGAGCAAGAACATCGCCACCGTCACGTCGGATAAATTCCTTGACATGCTCATCGACAAAGGTGCCTGGTTCACCTGGTACTTCCACTACATGCCCGTTGGCAATGACGCCTCGCTCGACCTGCTGCCGACGCCGGAACAGCGCGCCTACATGGTGCACCGCGTCCGCGAAATCCGCAGCGTCAAGGGCGGCAAACCAATTTTTGCCATGGACTTCCAGAACGACGGCCAGTTCATCGATGGCTGCGTAGCCGGTGCGCGCGAATACTGCCACATCAACCCGAACGGCGATGTCGAGCCGTGTGTCTTCATCCACTATTCGAGTGCCAACATCAAGGACAAGAGCCTGCTCGAATGCCTGCAGCAGCCGCTTTTCCGCGAATATCAGCAGAAACAGCCGTTCAACACGAACCATCTGCGCCCCTGCCCGATGCTCGAAAACCCGCAGTTTCTTGCTGCTATGGTCGCAAAGAGCGGTGCCAAATCGACAGACCTCCAGTCGCCGGAATCGGCCCTGCACCTCTGCGCAAAGTGCCAGGCCTACGCCAAAGCATGGCAGCCTGAGGCCGACAAACTCTGGGATGAGATTGAAGAGAAAAAGGCTCAGGAAAAAAATGAAAAAGAAGCCGAAGAATCGCTCAGCAATTGAGCAATTCAACAAAAAGCCAGCTTCTGGATTCTGCATGAACAGATTCCGAAAGCTGGCTTTTTTCATTTCTTACTATTATATAGGGTCGATTCTATCGATTTGTCACTCACGCCCAGACAAGCTTCATAAGCTCCGGATAATCTTCCTCAAGCTCTTTCAGCAAAACACTGAACATCGTGTAGACGAGATCGCCGTCCACCGTGTCTTCACCGCAGAGAATGCAGGTATCGAGTACGATATTTTCTTCATCGTCAAGATAATACTTGCACGTCTTGTACTTCTTGTTGTACGCGTTGAGCTGTTCTAACAGTTCCTCACGCTTTCCTTCATGTACAGCATGCGGTACTATGAGAATGCGAATCATCGCATAGATGCTCGTATCGAGGATGACAGCTACCGGCAGGCGGCTGCCGCTAATTTCTGCAAAGGAGCGAAAAACGGCCGTCTCATAGGCATCGTCCGGGATTTCCTCAAGCTGGAATGCATGCGGATGCTTTTCTTCCACATAGGCTTTGAATGCTTCTGCTTTTTTGTTCATAGAATACTCCTTTTCTCCTATAACATCCTGCTCTTATTTTCAGGCTTCACTCTCAACCGTGACAGCCGGCGTCATATTCTTTGTCCCTGCAAAAATGTATGCCGACGGGTCAACAAGGTCGTAGCGGTCGTGATACGAGAGCGCCGGATGATAATACGTGCGGTAGAATGCATAACGGTCCGAATCCAGCAGCATGCGCATCCAGTCGGTTTCCGTGTAGCGTTCACGGTAGACATGGTAGTGGTCGGCAAGGTCAAGCAGATTGCCATTGCTAAGCTGCGTATCTCCCTGTCCGTAGAACCGCAGGAACATCCAGCGGCCCGCGTCAGGCGCGGAACTCAGCCAGTTCTGCAGGGCATCCTGCGGCCGATTGAGACGCGTATTGACCCAATACGCACTCGTGACGGCTTTATCGTAAACAGGTGCCGTGCCGAAGACATTCGTCGTCATGACGCCATTGCTGAACGTGGCCTTATCCAGGACATACAGCTTGTCGATCAGGAATTTGCCTTTGCTGACTTTGACACTGCCATTTCTAAGCCAGAGATGGTTGAAGCGGATGCCGCCTGTGCTCTTGATATCACCAATGCGCAGGTTCTCAATCGGCATATCATCGCGCGCACCGTTTGGCGTAATGGTCAGCACGCCGTCAGAGCCTTCCCTTTGCATGATATCGTCGATACCGAGGTCCGAGCCCGAAACGGCAATTTCCGTACCGGCCGTGACGTGCTTGACATCCATTGTCTTAGACGGATTGCGGACAAACATGGCCACGAGATTGCCATCGATGTTATCGAGGTAGAGACTGCCGTTCTTGAGCTCGACAGCAGCGTCCTTTTTCGCATAGAGGCCGTAGAGATCGACATCGCCCGTGCCTTCATGCTTGATTTTGACATTGCCATTTGTCGCGTTGACAAAACCGCGGTCGCCATTGCTGGCAGTGTGTTCGTCTTTGATGGCGCCTGTACCTGTTACCTGGATGTTCACATCGCCCTGCTCTGCCGTCAGATGGATATCTTCTGTCTTGCCTGTATCGCTGCCTGCAAAGAGGATATTGCCGTCATTCGTATGGAAGTCAACATTGCGGCCTGCTGCAGCATCGCGGCGCAGCGTGATGGAGCCAGTCTTTTCCGCATCGGCCACGAGGTCACGGCCGGCACTTACCGCACCGTCAAAGGTAATGCTGCCTTCTTCGGCCGTCCTGGCAATCAGGTCCTGACCGCTCTGCGCATTGCCCTGGAAGGTGATATTGCCTTTTTCTGCTGTCTTGGCAGTCAAATCCTGACCGCTCTGTACACTGCCCTGGAAGGTGATATCGCCCTGCTGTGTCTCGGCAGTCAGATTGTCAGCTGCCTCAGCCGTGCCAGCAAAGACGATATTGCCGGACCCAGAGACTGCGGCGTGGAGATTTTTCCCTGCCGTCGCCTGACCGCCGACTTTAATGTCGCCATTTTCCGCCTTTAGCAAAGCATCGGCTGCCGCTTTCAGACTGCCCTTGACGCTGACATTGCCTTTTTCATCAAGCTTCCTGCTGTCCGTCGCCGAAAGGACCGTGTCGCCCGTCTTCGACTCAACCGAGCCATCGATGGAGACATTGCCTTCCGTAGCCTGCGCCGTGACGGATGTGCCGCCCGTAACGCTGCCGCCAATGGTGACATCGCCGTTTGCGGCCTGTGCCAGTACCGACGTATTGCCCGTGACCTGGCCCGTAATACCGACATTGCCATCCTGAGCTGTGATTTCCGCAGAAGTGCCGCTCTGGACATCGCCGTCAATATGGACGCTGCCATTTGCGGCCGAAGCTTTTGTCGCTTTGCCGCTGATCAGGCCGCCCTTGATGGTCGCATCACCGTTCGTCGATTGTGCCAGAAGATTGTTGTTCGCTTTCATCTGGCCTTCGACCGTAACATTGCCGTTGTCGGACTGCGCCGTCGCGTCATTTCCGGCATCCATCTGACCTTTGACAAGGACATCACCCTTGCTGCTCTTGGCTATGAGGTCGTGACCTGCCGTCATCGTACCGTCGACTGTAACATCGCCATCATGCGACTGCGCCATCACATCATCGCTGGCCGTCATCGCGCCGGCTACGCTGACCGTGCCCTTTTCCGTCTGGATTTTGGCATTGCCATTCGCCGCCTCGACCTGGCCGTTGACTTTGATACTGCCATCTTTGGCAAGTGCCTCAGCATCGCCGCTTTCGCTGGCTTTAAGGCTGCCTTCGATATCAATATTTCCAGTCTGTCCTGTCTTGACTATCGCTCCTTTCTTCCCTTCTACATCACCGTAAACCGTAACCGGGCCATTCGCCGTCTTAAGGGACGCCGTTGTGCCGGCTGTGACACTGCCTTTCTTATCCTGCGTACCAACCGTGATGGCACCATTGTTATTCTTAATGATCGTTGCAGTGCCACTTTGGACATCGCCAGTAACGACAAGGTCGCCGTCTTGCTGATTTTCCATCGTGATGCTGCTACCGGCCATGGCATTGCCGCTCTGCTGGAGTCCCTTCTGAGCCGTCAGGCTGATGGCACCATTCGTGGATGTCAGGTCGCCGCCGTTATTCAGCGTCGTGCCGGCATTCATGGTGATGTCGCGGACAGCCGTAACTGCCTTGTCATTCGCCATGGCCTGGCCGGAAGTCAGGCTGACATCCTGCGCTGCTTTTACGGTATCCGCATTGTGCAGATCCGTATGAGCATTCATCGTGACGTCGGTGCCCTTAGCTTCGACAGCACCTTCATTCGTGATGCTGTCATTCGTCGAGGTCATGCCTACCGTCGTACCGGCCGTGACACTGCCTTTATTCTGCATTGCTTCGGCCGATGTCAGGTCGACTTTGCCTGTTGTTGCAGCAAGATCGCTGTTGGTCAGGGTCGTACCCGCATTCATAGTGATATCCTGATTAGCTGTCACAGCGCCGCCATTTGTCATGGATGTGCCGGACTGCAGGCTGACATCCTGCGCTGCTTTCACGGTATCCTCATTGTGCAAGTCCGTCTTGGCATTCATCGTGACGCCGCCATTCTTGGCTTCGACACTGCCTGCATTGGTGATGGAGCCCGTGTTGGAAGTCATGTTTACATATGTGCCGGCCTGTACGATGCCCTGATTGACGATGTCATTGACCGCCGTCAATTCCACCTGATTGTCAGAAATCAAACTCTTTTTGTTGAGTATGCCTGCGGTGGAGTTCATAACGATCTTCTCACCGGTCAAGATGTCTTCGTTTTCTACAGCTCCGACTGCATCTTCATGGAGTCTGCCGCTGCCGACTGTCAGTACACCTGTGGTCTTCAGGTCGCCTTCGTCGTTGACGAGGCTGATGCCTTCTGTGGCTGTCAACGGCCCATTGACGGTCATGTTATTACCGGCACCATTTTTGTAATTGCGGACGGCAACGTTTTTCGCCTGCGTATTATTAAGGAAGGAAACCGTCAAATCTTTGCTGCCGCCATTGCCCAGCGTAACATCGCTCTGGTCAGAACCATTCTTCACGCTGACCGTCTGGAAATCGTTGAAGACTTTATTATTATCCAGTTCGGCACCGCTGTTGAGGTCGATGCCACTCTGGGCATCGAGACTGGCTGTCGGCGCTGCGATGTTGTGGGCCGCCGTCTGGCTGATATGGCCGCCGGCCTTGAGGCCCATGGCCTTTGCCGCCTTCAAGCTGCCTTTGACCAAGTCGATGTCCCTGTCGCTGGACAGGTTCACCGTGTCTGCCGTCACCTGGCTGTCGATTGGCGATGCCTCGTCATCCTGGCCGAGACTCAGACTGGTCTCAGAAGTTACCGAAACCGTATGACCAGGAACAGTCTTCAGGCTGCCGAGCAGCAGGAGTCCTTCGGTCTCTCCGGCCTTGTTTTTGCCGGCCAGATAGATGTCGCCATTTTTCGCCTCTGCGTTGACGGCGGCACCATTGCCGAGGATGCGGATGGCGCTGTCTTTTGCACCAATGCCGCCCTCTGCCTTCAGGTCAAGCAGTCTGCCTGCATTGAGGTAGGCCTGCTCAGAAGCACTCGGACTCATGATGATGTCCTTCTTGGAATCGAGCACCATATCTTTGCCGGCATAGAGGCCGGTGAGCTGCAGATTATTGGTGCCCACGCTGCTCATATACATGCTGCCATCCGTCAGAGCAGACAGGCTGCCCGTCAGGTCGACGGCGATTTTCTTGTCCACCGTACCGATGTCGGCACTGCCGCCTTCGAGGATGAGGTCCTTGCCCTTCAGGTTGACACTGCCATCCGTCAGGGAGTTGGTCACGCCGGCTTTGCCAAGGACGCGGATATCGCCCGTGTTGGTCGTTACCTTGCCCAGCTTCAGGACCGTATCCTTGTTCTCGCCGGACGTGCGGCCGGCCACGTAGATATTGCCGTCGGACTGGACATTCAGTTCACCTTTGGCTTCGATGCCGACCGGCACCTTGCCGTAGATGCGGAACACCTTCTCGCCCTTGTCATTTGCGGTATAGCCCACATCCGAAACATTGGCATTGACGACTTTCTTGAGGTCATCGAGACGTGCATCCGTGGTAATATCCTTGACCAGAACATCTTCGGCCGCTTTGTCCGAGCCGACGTTTTTAGCCTGGAGCGTGATGTTGCGGCCGGAGATGTTGGCCTGCTTGAGCTCCGTGTCCGTGCTGCCCTGCTGCTTATTGACGATGGCGTCGCTGATAGCATAGAGCAGTTCATTTTCGCTCCAGCCCGCACCGGCCTTCTGCAGCTCAGCCAGATGATTTTTGGCTGTCTCGCTGCCTGCCAGGTAGTCGTCAGCACTCGTATAATCGCCGTAACGTTCTTTCAAAGCCTGATAGTTGGCATCGTTTTTGGCTGCTTTTTCATTATTTTCATAAGCAGTCTTCAGCTTCAGATACTGTTCCATTTCAGACTGGACGCCGGCCTTGTATTCAGCCACGTCTGCTGCCTGTTTCTGTTTGTACTGGCCATCGCCTTCGATCAGGCCTAGGTCTTTCCAGCCCTGGACGAGGGCTGCCGTATTGCCGCGGTCGATGGTATCGCCGCTGGGCAGGGCATCGATGATGCTGCCCGTCGCAGTCAGTTTCACATCGCCTTCCGTCGATTTGATGGTGCCGACGCGCAGGTCGCTGTCCTCTGCCACATGGATATTGCTCTTGGCCGTGACGTTGACGCTGCTCGAAAGCGGGTTCAGCGCGTCATCAGCGATATCCGGTGTTTTCACCTTCAAAGCTGCCGCATCCGTGCCGATGCTTCCCTGCCGGCTCACGAGGTCAATGCGATTGCCCTCGACTGCCGCAGCCGTGCCGCTCTGGGTCAGATTGCCCAAAACAGTCAGGCTGACGTCGCCATTTGCGTTCTTCGCCTGAACGAGATTGACATGGCCCGCCTTGCCATAGGCACCGTCAACGGTGATGTTCATATTGCCGCTGCCCGTGTTGACCGCGTCGAGCTGTACCGTATCACCAAGGGATTCGACGGCAATATTCGTCAGGCCGTTTTTGGCACTGAGCTTTACATTGTCACCCTTGAGCAGGCCGCCATTCTGGTTGATGGCACCTTCCTGCGAAGTGATGGCGATGGTCGAACCTGTACCGCTCTGGCTGGACTGAATCTTGCCGGCCAGCGTGACACCGGACTTGCTCGTCACATTGATGGCCGAATTGCCATTCTGATTGCCGAGGAAGCCGATATTAATGCCGTGGTCCGCTTTGACGCTGCCCACATACTGCTGGGCCGTGCCCGTATTGGTATCCCATTCGGTGCGTTCCCAATGGAACCAGCCCAAAAAGCCCGTCTTCCAGCGCTTGGTGACGACCGGCTGCGTCCGGTCATTGTTCAGGACCACATTGTCGTAGACAAAGACATACTGTTTGTCCTTATTTGTGAGACTGCTCGTGTCGATATAGACGCCGTTGTCATTGGTAAAGGTATTATGCCCCATATCCTGCGGCGTGATTTCCTGTTCATACTTAGCCAGTTCTGTTTCATTCAGCGTCGTGACAGCTCCCCAGAGGCCGGCTTTATGATCATGTTTATAATGTTTCTTCGTCGTGACCTTCTGGCCGCTGGTCCAGTTGTAGCGCAGATTCTGCTGCGGATTGTATACAGAAGATGCCCCGCTCTTGCTGAGGACCTTCCAGTCACCGGTGGTCTTATCCCATTTTGTCAGGTCCTTGACCACCGTGCTGCCGCGGGTGTATTCCGTGACCTGGTTCTTGGCGGAGTCGGCTATGCTGATCAGGCCGTCGCTCTTGTTGCTGATGAGCTTGCCCACCTGCAGAGCCGTATTCGTGTTGTTGGTCACACTGATGTCATAGGCACCGTCGAGGGCCACGATTTTACCATTGCCCGTGCTGGAGATGCGGCCATTCAGATAAATCTTGCCGCCGTGGGCATCAATATCGGGGATGACGAGTTTTTGCGTCGACGGATTGTAGTAGACATCGGGCTGGTACTTATAGGTACCGTCTGTCTGCAGGACCTTGCCGCCCTTCTGCACAAGATAATAGGTGCCGGTCGTAACGACATTGTCCGACAGATCCCGCCCGCCCAGAAGTCTCCAGGTGTGCTGCAGACGCTGGACTTTCGGCGTTACGCCGCTGTCAATGGTGACTTCGTATTTGCCGTAGCCGCTCTGAATCAGGCCGTTGACGTTGATGTCCGACGCGTTAATGTAGATGTTGTCGCCGGCAATGCGCGAACCGCTGCCGTTGAGTACATCATCGTGCGTCCGGTCTTCCCGATGGACCCGGGATGTATTTTCATAACCATAAGCATTGTTGAATTCATTGACTTCGCTGTTGAAATACTTGTCTTTGTACAACTCTTCCGGGTTGCCGCCGATGTTGACGATGCCCTGGGTAAAGCCCTGGCTGATGCTCTTGCCGGCCGTCAGGTGGATTTCCTTGCCGTTGACTTCCGCCGTGCGGCTGCCTTCGCCCTGCAGGAGAATATTGTAGTTCTTATCTTCTACCGTGACGACGCCGTTTTCCGCTTCAACATTGCCGTTGATTTCGATATCGGCCTTCGGGACGAGCTCGGCATCGACTTTTTTGCCTGTCGGATTATTATCGGCATCGACTTCATCGATTTTCGCCTTGATGGCGGCCGTGCCGTAGTCGCTCTTTATGGTGACCGTGCCGCCGGCACTGGTGGCAGCATCGGTGCTGACCATCAGGTTGACGGCCGCAGCCTTGTCCTGATTGCCACTCTTAATAACAGCAGCAGCGTCCTTGGCCAGCGACTGGCCGTTGTAATGGATTTCACCGCCCGGATTGACGGCCTTGACATCTCCCACTTTCATATAAAGATTCGTATGGTTCTCCACGGTGACTTCCGGACTGCCCTGGGCTTTCAGCGTACCGGCGCCCTTCAGGCTGCCTGCTTCCACCGTGATATTGCCGCCCGAAGCGACGATATCCGGCACACCGTAAGGCCCTGGACAGGCACCAGATAGGTCTTGTTGTCCGGGCCGGTTACCTCGGAAAGAAGGCCGAGGTCGTTGAGTTCATTATAGATGCGCGTCTGCTCATCCTGGTAGCCTTTCAGAGCCGTCAGGTCCTTGCTGTCACTGTACTGGCTGATCAATTTAGCCAGTTCATAGTAGCGTGTCATCAGGGCATTGGCATAATCGATGCGCGCATAACGGATCTTCGACGTGTCGATGCCGCTCGAAGCGTCAATCGTCGGTCTCTGGACGGCATTTTCCTGTCCCTTGACGGCTTTGACAGCAGCCAGTTCATCCTTGTCGAGGATGACCGTCTGGCCCGAGCCGCCGATGACGATTTTCTGTTTGTTCTGGGCGCCGGCCGTCACCTTGCCGTCAATCTGTACATAGTTATCCGTCTTGTCGTTGATGCTGTCGGACTTCTTGCCCACGGACGTGCTCGTGAAGTTTTCATTGGCATCGCTGTGATACCAGGTGTACTTCACGGACTGTTCGCGCAGGTATTTGCCGGCTTCATCGGCATAGGCATTGACGTGACGGACACCGGCGATTTCCGCGTCCTTGCCGACAATGACCTGGTTGGCCTGAGTCAGGGTATCCTTGAATTTCGGGACAGCGACAGAGAGTGCCGTCTTGTTGTAGGCTTCCGATTCGACATTAAGGTCCAGGTTGTCCATGGCGCCGTTCGCGTCTTTGCCTGCGTAGAGATTGACATCACCCAGACTGTAGACTTTGCCCTGGACATCAACTTTGTTCGTCCGCTGCAGGGTGTTCTTGACATCCGACGAAGCACCACCGACGGCACCGCCCTGGGTATCAGCCACACCTTTGGCCGTCACATCCCAGTCGTCCGCAGCCGCGAGGGTGATATCACTGTCCGCCGCATCCGTGCGCAGGGAGGTCTTCCCATCGGTCGTGATGGTATTCCGGCTGGTCAGGTTGTTGTCCACATCCACCCAGGTAGCCGCGCCGGCGCCGGCTGCTTTGATATAGCCGGCCGCATTGATTTTGCCGCCTGCCTCTGCTGCCAGGGTCTGGCTGCCGCTGCTCGTAAGAGAAGCATTGCTGACATCTACGGTAGACGTGCGGCTCACCGTGTTATTGAGCTTGGCGCCCTGCACCGCGACACCGCCGTAGCCGCTGCCTTCAACGGCATACGCCTTATTCTGGCCGAAGTCAGCCTTGCTGTCCGCCTTGGCCGTGAGCGTGCCGCCGCTGGTGACCTGACTGCCCGTCAATACGACATCAGCAGCACCATTGGCCGTGTTGTCCGCCTTGGTGGCACTGGCTCCGACGACGGCTGCCTTCGTGGCGTCAGCATTGAGGTCCATATGATCCGTCTGAGCCGACTGGATGTCCACGTCGCCGGCCACATCCCAGCTGCCTTTGAGGGTGACCTTACTATTGGTATATGTCTTGTTGTCCACAGCACCGGCCAGGTCGCCGCTGACCATACCGCCGCCGCTGCCGTCGGCCGTGGTCACATTGTGCGTCGTGCCGCTGGCATTGACGGACAGGGACCTCAGCTGCGTCTTGTCTCCAGTCAAAGTAATCGTCGAGGTATTGGCGTCTTTTTCCGTACCACTTCCCGTATAGGCCAGATTCGTGCCGCTGGCAAAAAGGCCGCCGACGGTGATGCCGCGGGCATCGGCTGCGGTCTGCGTCGTATTGGCCGAAGTCACGCTAAGAGCCGTGCCCTTATCTTTTTTGAAGGAAACTTTGCCCAGCGTCACATCCGTATCGATGTCCATATTGGCTTTTGCCGCATTGACGACGGCCGTGCCGCGGCCGGCTGCTGCAAAGCCCTTGACCTTGGCTTCGCTGTTGTTTTCTCCATTCTGACTTTCGGCGCTGGCCGCGATTTCGGCCTTGTCCACATCAAAGGTCGTGCCGTCATCTGCCTGGACACTGGCCCCGCCTTTTGCCGAGGCCGTTGCCGCAGACGCACTGGCGCTGCCGAGAAGGGCGACGGAGAGACTGCCCGTTTCCGCCGTGACGGCCGGACGGGTCGTCGCCTGCAGATTTACAGTCTGACCTGCAAAGGTGCTGTTTTTCCTGCTGCCGCTCTGGCTGACGAGAATCTTGCTCGAACCCTCATCGCTTGCCAGGGCGACGACGCCGTTGGCACCGACAAGGCCGAAGGAACCGCCGTACGTTTTGGCCGTCACGACATTGGCCTTATCGGCCTGCAAGTCAGCCGTTCCCTGAGCCGTTTCGAGCGTACTTCCCTTGATGGCAAGATTCGTATCACTCGTATTATCGGCTTTGGAGACAAGGGCTCCGGCCGTCACGAGGCCTGCCGTCGCGCCGTAGACCGACGAAGCCGTCTGAGATGCGTCTGCTGCCTTCATGGTGATATCTTTGCTGTCGGAAGTCAGCGTAGAATCCACAGCTTCGACTTTTGTCGCGCCGCTGGAACTGCTCTGGGCATACGCCGCGCTGACAGCCGCCACGCCGGCGATATTGGCCTGATAAGCATCGATGCTTGTCTTGCCGCTCTGATTAGCCTCTGCAGAAAGAACATTTTCTGCCTGCAGCGTACTGCCGCTGATGCTGACGCCGGCATCTTTCTTCGCGTCCAAAACGGCCACGGTGGCACTGAGGCCGAGAGAGCCCGAGACGCTGGCCGCAGCCGCCGTGATTTTCGCATCGGTCTGACGATTGGCACTGAGAGCAAGCGTATCCTCAGTGGTGATGGCAGAATCCGTCACCGCTGCCTGCGTGCCTTTGGCATCGCTCTTGCCCGAAGATGCACTTACGCCGGAAGCATCTTTGCTCTCGACACCCGTATCCGTATTGTGGAGGGTGTCCTTGACCACCTTGCTGCTGGCCGTGGTGTCATCGGTAGTAGCCGTCTGCTGGGAATCCAGGGCCGTATTGGCCTTTTGCAGCACAGCGGCGGTATCAAAGGAAGCCCCCTTGTCCGCGCTGCTGCCATAGGTATCGGCCAACTTGGTGCCGATGGAGGTCACCATCACGTTGGCATTGAGACCCATGCCGCCTACAGTAGCGCCTACAATATTCTGGTCTACATCCAGTTCTTCTCGGGCCTTGATGTCTGCCGTCCGGGCATTTACGGTGCTGCCCTCCACCTTGGCAAGTGTAGACGTGCCGATGGTGTTGACGCCCACGCCCGTGGCAATGGCGGCGCCGCCCGCACCGATCGTGGCCGCGTTGAACTTCGTATTCACCTTGTTATGGGCATCCACGGTGAAATCCTGCTCGGCACTGACGAGGCTGTCTTTGACCACAGCCGAAGTTTGGCTGTTCAAATTGTTGACAGAAATCGTCGCAGCGGCCGCACCCATGGAACCGGCCACACCAGCCACGACCGTCGTGACAGAGGTGCTGCTGTCGGCTGCCACTTTCACGGAACCAGAACCTATCTGGCCTTCCGCCTTGTCCGCCTTGACATCGCTGTCCATAAGTTCTGCATTCGTGGTAAAGTCATCGTTCACGACACCCACGCCGGCACCGACGGCGCCGGAAACCATAGCCGCCGACAGCGCCGCCGAAGCACTGACGAGGGTGGTCTTATGGTCGTGCTTGGCCGAGATTTCCAGGCCATGGTTCTTGCTGGTGATATTTTTCATCGTGGCCGAGACGGAGCCGTCCAGTTTGGTGGCCGCTGCCGTTGCTGCGACTGCACCTGCCCCGTAAACACCGCCGGCACCGGCTACGCCGTCGGCGTTGGTGACGACCGTAGACTGCTGGTCCGCGGTTACGGAAATGTTCCGGCCGTTGACAGTCGTCGCTCTTTTCGGCTTCGTGCCGCTGAGTTCCGCGGCCGTCTTACGGCTCAAAATCAGGGTATCCGAAGCCGCGCTGACGCCGGCGCCGCCATCGGCGCCGATGCCCACAGCAAGGGAGCCGACATGGCTTTCACTCTTCGTCACATCCTGGGCTTTCACGGCCACGTCATCAGCCGTACTGTTGTCGAGATTTTTGTTGATGTCCGTATCGGTCACAGCCGCCCGGGTCGTGCCGCCGATATTGTTGACCGTCACCGTGCCGGCCGCGCCCACGGCCACATTGTCGGAGCCTGCCAGGCCGGCCGTCAGGGCCACACTCTGCAGGTTATGCGTACCGGCAGCCGTCACGGCCACGCCTTTCTGCTTGTCGCCGACCGTCTCATTTTCCTGGCCTTTGGCCTCCAGCGTGCTGCCCGCTACGGTGCTTTCCGTATTGCCCGTGATGGCATTGTAGCTGACGCCCATGCCGAGTCCGGCATTTCCGGCCGCGCCGCTCACGGTTCCGGCATAGTTGCCGAGAGTTTCTTTGCCGTCTGCCAGCACGCCGATATTGCCGCTGCTCGTAAGAGTGCTGCCCTTCACGGCTGCCTGTACATTGCTGCCAATCTGGTTCACGGCAATGTTGCCGGCCAGGGCTGCCTTACCGGCCACGGCCGCGCCGATACCCACGGAAGTAATGGCCGAATCCCCGGCTGCCTGCACGGTGGTATGTCTGTCTTTGACCGTGCTGCTGCTCATGGAGGCCTTCGTATCCTGATTGATCCGGTTTACGCTGACACCGGCGCCGCCGGCAAAGGTACCACTGCCGGCACCGACAACGGCCAGGCTGCTGATCGTGCTCTGGCTGTCCGCCTTGACCGACAAAGTGGCCCCTTTGTCCGCGTCTTTGTCGACCGTGAAATCCTGCACTTCGGCCGTCACGGCCTTGTTTACAAGAGCCGTAGCCGCTGCGCCCTGGACGGCCACCTTGCCGGCACCGCCGACGCCAAAGGCTGCCGTGGTCAGTTTCGAGCCATCGACGGCCTCGACGGACGTGGTACCGCCGGTCACATGAGTCAGAGTGGTCTTATTCAGTGCGGCACGGGTCTTCTGGCTGGCTTTTGCCGTACTCGTGGACGCGCCGCCCACATCGTTATAGGCCACGGCGCCGCCAAGGGCCACTTTGCCGCTGGCACTGACGTTACCGGCAGCTGCTACCCGCACATCGTCGCTTTCGGCTTTCACCGTCACGGCTTTGGCACTAGAGACCGCAGTCGCTTTTGTCGTATTCGTCCCGTCTTCGGCGCGCACTTCACCAATAGCGGCTTCCGTGTCACTGCCGCCGTGGTTCACGACGACGGTGCCATTTACCGCAGCCTTCTGGCTGGCGGCCACAGCTGCCCCGAGGCCGTAGATTTTGCCCGTGTTCTTGCCTTCGATGTCCACGCTGACACCCGTGGCGGGCGTTTTCGCCGTTACGCTGCCGCCGGCCAGGTAGGCACCGATGTGATTGTCCAGGCCGTTATAGGCCAGGGCTGCGCCGATGCCTGCTGTCTTGCCATAGGCCACGGAGCCGGCGACGTTCACAGCCTGGGCATTGCTGGAAGCATTCACGTTCAGCTTGTCCGTGGTCAGGGCAGAATCCGTCACCTGGGCCTGAATCGCATTATTCTGATCCTGCCAGGTCACGCTGCCCATGCCGCCGAAGTCCTTGGAACCGGCAGCCACACCGGCCGTCACATTTACGGCGAGGCTGTCTGCCTCGGCCTGAGCGGCAATGGTATCCGCCGTCAGGGTCGAACCATCGATTTTGGCCATAAAAGTATTGTCGAGGTTGGCCACGTTCACGGCCGCGCCGGCCGCATTGTCCTTGGAGCCGGCCGCCACAAAGGCGGCGCCCACACTCAGGCTGCCCTTGTTGCCGTCAAAATCCACTGTTTCTCCGGCCGTATCTAGGCCATTGCTGCTGTCGGAGGTCTTATAATAGGAAGAACCGTCTGTATCGATGCCCGCATTCTGGAGCATGGTTTCTTTATCTTTGTAATTTCCGAGCTTATCCTGATACGCTTTGGCCTCGTCCGAACCGCTCGTGGTATCGTGCGCCTTTACGGCGATGGAATCCGCTGTGATATTGGCAGTATTCGAAATATTCGCATTGACCGTATTGTGCAGTCCGTTGTAGAGCATGGCACCAGAAAAGGCGTTGTCCGTACTCTTGTCTCCGCCGCCCACGGCTACGCCGGCAGAGATGGCCGCCGAAATCTGTTTGGTAGCCAGCAGGCCCTGTACCTTGGTATCCCCGATATTGGTATACGTACCGCCGTGAATGCCGGCTTCGAGATTGTTCTTGATGTTCGCTATGGTCAGGCTGCCGCCAGCTGCATTACCGCCGCCGATGGCCACGTCGGCATTGACGCCGCCCGTGACCTGCAGGTCGCTTTCGTAGGCTGTCACATCGACTTTTGCTTTTTCCGTGGCCGCTTTGCCGGTCACCGTGTTGTTTTCCGACAAAGCCTTGACATTCTTGTCAATCAGATTCACCGAAGCCGAAGCCCCGCCGGCAAAGTTGTTGCCGGGCTGGCTGCTCTTCGTGAGGGCCAAGGCCGTGCCGGCTGCCACAGACGTGCCGCCGCTCAGGGCTTCGATGTCAAGATTTTTCACGCCCGTAATGGTGCTGTTCTTTACGGCGGCCTCAATGGTGTTGTCGATAGAATTCATGCCCACGGCGCCGCTGAACGCCACGTTGGTGCTCTCTTTATTGCTCTTGCCCTTGCGCAGGGAAATGGCCGCACCGCCGCTGTAGGCTCCTACATAGGCCGTATCACGGGCACCCACGTTCATAGTTCCGTCGTTATTCAGTTTTACCGTGGCTCCGTCCACCACGGCCTGCGTGGTATCGTCCACGAGATTCAGGGAAAGACTGCCGGCTCCGGCCAGGCTGAAGGAAGGCGCCGTGTCTGACTTCGTGGGCACAGGGGTCTTTGTGCCGCCCTGGCTCTTGCCGCCGGTGTTCACCCAGGTGATGGCGTCTTTTACCTTATTGGAGACGGTTCCCACAGCCGAGGTGACGGTCCCCACAGGGTTCGTCACCTTGCCGAACAGGTTGCCCACGCTGCTCATGCCGCCCGTTTCCGTCTTGCCTTTTTCCGGCTCCGTGCCTGCAGAGGTCACGCCGCCGGCCACACTGACGGCGTTTAAAAGGCCCGTGGTTTCCGCATTGACATCGAGGGAAGCGGCTTCAATCTGGCCCTTGTCGTCGTCATCATCGCCCGGGGAAAGATTTTCCACGGCGGCCCGGTTGGTCACATCAATGTTGTTCACGGCCGCGGCCATGCCGGCTGCAGCCGCACCGCTGCCAGCCGCCAAAGACAGGATGGCATTATTTACATTTGTATTGTTGTAGCCGGTGATGGCAATGCTGCCTTTGTGATTCTTGGCCTCATCTTTTACGGCCTTCAAAAGGGCGTCCTTATCTACCAGCACCTGATTCGAGCTGTCGCTGTTTGTCAGGGCCATCATGCCATTGATGGCAGAGCCGTCCGCCTTGCCCGCAGACAGCATGACGCCCGTATGGAACACGTCGGAGGAGCTGTTAAGGGCCATATCTCCGGCGGTCAGGCTCGCGCCTTTGCCCACCTGGACAAGCGTGTTGTTGTCAAAATCCTGATAGTTGAAACTGCCGCCAAGGCCCACGCCGTCCGACTTGCCCGTGGCCGCATCGTTCTTCCAGAATTTGCTCTTGCCCGTCATGGTCACGTCTTTGATGGCTTCGTCGGCTTTGAGGTTCAGGGTATCGCCGGCCGTCAAAAGGGCATTTTTACCCACCTGTACCTGACTGTCGAAGTTGAAATCCGAAACGGTGACAGAAGCCGCCGTGGCTGCTGCCGTATCTTCGCCGCCCTTGGCCGAGGCCGTGGCTGCGATATTGGCATAGTTGTTGGGGCTCAGATATTCCATGGACGCACTGACCACATCCATCGGGCTGGTCAGCAGGTTCGTGATTTTCGTCTGTACTTCTTCCTTGACCGCGCGCAGCGGATCCTGGGCCTGGATATCCTGGTAGAGAGTCATAGCCTTGTTCTGCAGTTCCATAAACTGGTTGTACAGATTCCAGCTGGTGGCCGCCAGGTTCGTCACTTCGTTGATTGTCCCATCCGCTGTGAGGTTCGTTCCGTCCGGAGCATGCTTCAGATAGTTCGTATAGAAAGTCTTGCTGATCCCCTCGAAGGTCTCTTCCAAGGTCACCAGCTCATCATAGAGTTCTTTGAGTTCAGGAAGCTGGCCCATCTCTTCCCAGTTCTTCATATCTGCAGCTGCCGATTTGACGGCCGCGATGCTTTCATCGAGCCCCTTCTTAATCTCCGTCACCCGGTTGTAGTCCATGCGGGAAGTGGTCGTAAGGGAGAGGTCTTTGCCGGCCTTCAGCTGGGCCTTTTTGTCTTTAGTCCCGTCTTCTACCGTGACGCTGGCCGAATTCTTCATGCCGCCAAACACGGTTCCCACAGCGATGGTCACCGTATCGGAATCGCTGTCTTTATTCTTAAAACTGTTGGTGACGCCATTCGCGGTCAGTAAGGTGTCATAGACCGTATTGCTGGCCGTTGCCGAGAGGGAGCCATTCGTGGCTTCTGTCACAGAATTTTTGCCGAAACTTACCTTGGCCGTGGTCGTTTCGTCGGCCACGGTGATGGCCGCACCGACAGACAGGGTATTGCCAAGGGCATCCGTCAGGGATTTGGAGCTTGTGGAGCCGCTTGACGCAGCCGTGTCCGTACTCTTGGAAGCCTTGCTCAACGCGTCCTTCACCAGAGGATTTTCCTTGACCTTGCCCACGATGCCCTGTACGTCGGCGGCCTTCATGACGCCCTTCATGAGCTGGGCCTTGAATTTGCCCTGTCCCAGGTTGTTGTTGGCGCTGTGGGTATTTTCCGCCGTATGGTTCGTGGCCGCCAAGGTCACATCCTCTTTTCCCTTGACCGTGCCCTGCACGTTGACGGAAGCATCGCCATCATGGACCATGACATCCACGGCCGCCGCGCCTACGGTGGAATCCGGGGCCTGGGCTGCGGCCGATGTATTGAGGCTCTGCTCAGCAGCGGCATCCATCTTCACGCTGCCCTCTGCAGCTTCGGCCGTGCCGTTTACTTTAATCTGGGCATTGTTGTCGCTGTTCGTCACCGCCACGGCGGCCACAACGCTGGAAGAACCGGCTCCGAGCATACCCGCGCTCACAATCGCATTGGCACTGTTGGTCACGGACGAAGTGGCCTTGGCCTGTACCTGCAGGGCTTCTTGCTTTTTGTTATCACTGTCTGTGGTATTTTTCCCCGTGGCCTTCACCTTGCCGTCAATCTGGACGGTGGCCTTGTTATCCACCTGGGCATAGCTCACCCCTGTGGAAGGAATGGCACTTGGTACTTTTTTGATGTATTTCTTGCCGGAAGCCACAACGCCGGCTGTACCGTCGAGATTGGCATCTGCCTCAGCCTTAACAGAAGCGCCTGTCACTTCAGCATCTTTTCCTACCGTGACGCTCGCTTCATTTTTGAGCAGCATCACATTGGCACCCACTGGCGTGGCATAACTGAGGAAAGAGCCTGCCTGATCCGTTACGGAATTGCCGCTGTCCACATAGGTATTGTCGGCAGTGGCCGTCATCGTTGCGGCGCCGTCTGCCGTCACATTTCCCTGTACATCCACTTTGGCCACGGTCTGGGCGAAGCCGCTGGCATTGCTGGAATACGTTTCGTCCCCTTCCTTGAAATAGCCGTTGGTGGCTTTGGCGGTCAGGGCGGCGTCGCCTTTTGCCGTCACAGTGCCATAGTTTTCCACGCTGGCCGTAATGGTCTTGGGGATGTTGATGTCCGTGCTCTTCAAAAGTCCGGTAGTATTCACCAGGTCATTAAATGCCTGGTCCAGGCTGTTGGCCGCGTCGGAGCGGGCAGAGAGGACCACGTCCCCGCTGCCGTTCCGGGTGGCCGTAAGCTTATCCAGTCCGGCCGCTTTCTGCTGTTCCGCAGTCAGTTTCACCACCTGCGAGAAGTCCGTAATGCCCGTATTGATGGCAGCTCCTTTTTCGATGCCGCCGGCAGCCGTATCGTCAATGGTATCTTTAGTCAGATTTTTGCCCACAGCTACCTTGCCGGCATAGAGTTTCACCTCATCTGTGGCATTGATCTTGCCGAGCACGCTGATGGTGCCGCTGGGATTGATGCGGATATTGGCAGACCCGTTCTTGATGGCCTCAAGTTCCGTATTCCCGTAAGCACCTGTTGCAAAATTTCCTTTTAAGATGTTATACGATCTCTGGTCCGCATCCATATAATCCTGAGTCAGGGAAGGAGCCATCACATAGAGCGAGCCCGTATTGATGACGCCGCCCTTGCCCACGACCATGCCCTCGGGGCTCAGGAAGAAAAGATTGCCGCCAATCTGCTTGTTGCGGATGGCGTTCAAGGTGCCGTTGATGTCGATGCGCGTATCGACGAAGTTCAGCAGGTTCGCTGCTTCTGTTGCATCCTTTGCCGTGCGGAAGTACATATTGGCAATCTTATTGGCATCGAGCTGGAATTTCTGGAACTGGTTCACTGCGATGTTCTTGCCATCGCTGTTGTATTTCTGGGCGTAGATGTCATATACATTGTTGTTGGGCGTATAATCATGCCCGCTCGAATCCGTGATTTTGCCGGCCAGGGCCACAGGCGCCGAAAACGGCGTGGCAAAAAAGCCGAGGGCCGTAACGGCTGCGACGACTTTGCGGGTCAGGGGAGTATCATTTCGTTTCGCGCTCGTTTTTATTTTCATTTTCATTTCATTGCGGTCATTCCGGCGCTGGAACTGTCGATTGTAGCTCATAATGGCATCCTCCGTCAAAATTGACTGTTAAACGAAAAATGGACGCGGGCCCTGCTCTGCTCTTCCTCGTTGATGGTGCGAATCAGAGGGAACCCCAGACTGACGTTGAGATAAGCGTGTTCATTCAAACTGCCGCGCAGGCCAAAGCCTGCACCGACAAGGCTGCGGTCGCCGAAGGCACTCGAGCCCCAGACGCGGCCGCCATCGAGGAAGAAGAATGTTTCATAGCGCTTGTCCTTCGAGATGGGCACGCCGTATTCGAGGCTTCCCGAGAAGCCGCCATCCCCGCCGAGCAGGCTTTCCGTATAGCCGCGGACGCTGTAGAGGCCGCCGATGTAGAACATATCGGCCGATGGCAGGTACTGCGTGCTCGAGAGCTGTCCTTCCAAACGGATATTCCATGACTGGCCGTGGTCAAAATGCTTGCGGAAAAGCCCGTTGAAATTGTATTTGCCGAAGTCGCGGTTCCCGCCATTGATATCCTGGTACTTGCCGATGGCATAGCCGTGCTTCTGGTACCAGATGGTTGAGCGGCCGTAGTCGAGCTGGTCGTAGAAGACCTGCAGCGTCTGCACCGTGTCGTCGACCCAGGGATTGCCGAGAAAATCCGTACGCGAATGCTGATAGCCGTAGTCGAGCCCGATTTCCGAACGCACGGTCTCACTCGTGACGACTGGATGCGTCATGAAAAAGTCATAGGCATACGAATGGCCGCGGACTTCAAGCGGCTCCAAAAGGCCATCCGTGATATGCACGCTGTTCGTGCTGTAGTTCAGGCCAATCTTGCTGCCCTGATGGTTCATCGGTGCCGTATAGCCGGCGGCAAACGATTTCGTGCCCTGGGAGAACATCGAACTCAGGAACAGGGTATCGCGGTTCCCAGTCAGGCTGCGGTCCTGCCAGAATACACCGCCGCGGTAAAGGCCGCTCGACTTCGAGCCCGCATTGTCTGCGACCACGCCAAATACCTGCTGCTGCGGCTCGCGCGCCGTGATGATATAATCCGTCGTGCCGGTCTTAGTGCCGGCTTTCAGGGCGATGTGCAGCTGGGCGTCATTTGTGGCGTTGAAGCGCAGGATTTCCTTATTGAGTTCACGGACATTGGCAATCCCGCCTTCCGGCAGGGAAATTCTCTTCCGGATATAATCGGGACGCGTCGTGTCATTTCCCTCGAGCCGGACTTCTCCTGTTTTCCCTTCCAAAAGCTCAATGTGCACGACGCCGTCATGGATGGTCTGTTCGCCGAGAAAGGCCCGGCAGGTGATGTATCCTTTTTTCTGATAGAGGGCATTGATTTCACTGAGGATGGCATAGAGGTCTTTTATGGAAATATTTTGATTAATATACGGATGCTCAATGGACTGAAGCTCTTCATCTGTCAGGATGGCCGATGATGTCATCTCAATTTTTTTGAGCGTAAAGGTGGTGTCCTCCCCCGGCTGCGTCTCCGCATCGTTCTGTCCCGAAAGGACGGCCCCTTCATGCTCCTTGGCCAGTCTTTCCTTCGCCTGCTGATAAGCAAGGTACGAACGCGTGCGGCTGAGCTGCGCACCGGAATCATTGTAGCCCGCCGGACGCACCGAGGGCGGTGCACTGCTCCCCTCGGCAGGTGCCGCAAAAGCCATGGCCGTCATCCATGGCAGGGAACAAAGCGTCAGGGAAACGGCCAGACAAAGGCCGTGTTTTTGCCGAATCAAACGTTTAGATCCTCTCATAACTTTCATGACTCTCATAACGGGGCCCCTTTCTCCGTATTGCGTATATCGTTTTTGCTCTTATTTCTTCATCAAGTTTAATCGTATTCTTCTTCTGCTATAATTAATTATAACATATTACAATCGCAGAAAAATGAAGGCCTGCCGAAAAACGTAATAGAACAAGACCGAACATGTAAAATGCGTCCTTAAATGTATAAAATTTGTCATTAAAATCCCTTTACAAATGTAAAAAAATAAAAAAAACCAGTCCTGAGACTTCAAGGATTTAAATCTCAGAACTGGTTTTCTTCTTTATGCTGCTGTGACAGCAGCCCTATTCGTTTACTCTTCGTCCTCTGCCGGCATAATGTCGTTATACGGCTGAGCCATGATTTTTTTCGCTAATTCCATGCCGTTTTCGGCGGCCAGACGGCCGTAGGTAAAGCGCGGGTCCTCCGTGACCTCGCGTCCGAACCATGCAGGCGGCTCAAAGGCGTTTGCTTCTTCTTCGGAAGAAAACTCCACTTCAACGTAATTGAACCCTTTGAGCGCGGCTTCATGGCGGTGGAACTCTGCGACGTGCCCATCATCAAGCGGCAGATAGTACCGCCGTTTCTCAATGAACAGCGTGTCGGGCTCGAGACGCTCGACAAGGTGCGAAAACTCGCGCGAAGAGATCTTGGTCTCCCATTCCTCGCGCATGAGGCCCTTGCCGCGTTTGACCGTCAAATAAAAAAATTCCTGGTTGTCCGGTTTGCGGACCTGCCGGATGCGGATTTCCGGCAGCAGGGATACATAGCCCTGCAGGATGGAATCGTACTCCTGCGGCAGCACGGGAATGACCGCAATCAAAAACTGGCGTTCTATCTCCATCTGCGGGCCTCCCCTCTGCCTTGCAGCTCTCCGGCAGCTTTGCAGCAAGCGCCATCAACCTGAAAAATAACAAAACCCATACTCTTATCACCTTCGCATGCATATGTCACACATATGTATTATATATTCCCCAAACATGTCTTATATTCTAACACAAAACACCTTATATTTTCCTTAATTTTTCTTAAAAAAAGAAAATGATTCCCTGTTGCTGTCAGAAAATCATTTTCCCTTAAAATATATGCAGTGATTTCTCCGAAGCTAAGCAGGAGACATCTTACTGGCGGTATTCCTCAGCCAGCTTCTTGAACAGCGGCAGCGAACGCCGGATTGTATCCGTCTTGATGCAGTAGGCAGCGCGGAAATAACCGGGGCAGCCAAAGTCCGTGCCCGGTACGAGCAGCAGGTCGTATTTCTTTGCGCGCTCACAGAACGCATAGTCGTCGTCTTCAAGTGCCTTCGGGAAAAGATAGAACGCGCCCTGCGGCTTGACACAGGTGAAGCCGGCCTCAATCAGGCCGTCGTAGAGCATTTTGCCATTTTTCTCGTACGTCGAAATGTCCGACGGCTTGCCTGCACAGCGGGCCACGACGAGCTGCCAGAGGGACGGAGCGTTGACGTGTGTGAGCACGCGCGCAGCACCGGCAATGGCACCGTAGACGACGTCAGAGCCCTCAAGCTCATCCGGCACGACGATGTAGCCAATGCGTTCGCCCGGCAGCGAGAATGATTTGCTGTACGAGTAGCAGACGAGCGTATCGCGGTAATAAAGGGGAATGTACGGCACCGTGTTGCCCTTATAGGCAATCTCGCGGTACGGTTCATCGGAGATGATGTAAATCGGATGGCCGTATTCCTTTTCCTTGCGCGTAAGGATGGAAGCGAGCTCCTTAATCGTCTCTTCGGAGTAAACAGCACCGCTCGGATTGTTCGGTGAGTTGACGATGACGGCCTTCGTGTGCGGCGTCAAAAGCGCCTCGAATTTGTCGAACTGAATCTGGAAATCCTCGACGCGGGCCGGCACGACAACGAGCTTGCCGCCGACGGACTCAACAAAGCAGCGGTATTCAGGGAAGAACGGCGCGAACGTGACAAATTCATCGCCTTCCTCACAGAGGGCCTTGAAGCAGATTGTGATGGCAGCAGCCGCACCGGCCGTCATAAAGAGGTTCTTGCCGGCAAAATGCGTGCCAAAGCGTTCGTTGATGCTCTGCGCGAGCGTCTCGCGGACCTGCGGATTGCCCGGTGCAATCGTATAGCCATGAACGGCCTCGGGCGGCATCGTCTGCAGGATGTCGATGGCCGCGTCCTTGACAAACTCCGGCGTCGGCACGTTCGGATTGCCGAGACTGAAGTCAAAGATATTTTCCTCGCCTACTTCGGCTGCGCGCTTGCGGCCGAATTCAAAAATCGTGCGGATTGTCGACTTTTTTGTGCCGAGTTCATACATTTTTTCAGAAACCATAGGATATTCACCTTTTCCCTGTTATTGTTATCGTAAAATAGGAAAAACATAGTTCTTCCCGACTTGAACATAGTTAACATTTTACCACAAAATGAAGATAAAAAAAAGAGCTGCCCCGCAGGACAGCCCTTTCTCAATATCGTTATGCTTTTATTCCTGAAAGTACCTCATCGAAACCTTTTTCCATTCATGTTTCGTGTAGAGCATGGCGCGGTTCTCGACATGCGTTTCTTTTGCCAGACCTGCAACGATGCTCTCGCATTCCTCGCGGCTGTGGCCGTGCACCATGGTGTAGAGATTATACGGCCAGTCCGGTGCCGTCGTGCGGTCGTAGCAGTGGGATACAGACGGTGACTCCGCCATTTTCTTTGCGACTTCGTCAAGCCTCTTTGGGTCCACTTCCCAGGCGACGAGGACATTTGACGAAAAGCCGACTTCGCGGTGGCGCAGCACGGCGCCCATTTTGCGGATTTTCTTTTCCGCGGACAAAGCCTTGACGCGCTCGAGGAAGAGTTCTTCGCTGATGCCGACCTCTTCGGCCAGTACCTTATACGGCTCTGCGACGAGCGGAAAATCCCCCTGCAGGGCACAGACTATTTTTTTATCGAGTTCATTCATTGCCGTATCTTCTGCCATAAAAGGCTGACACTCCCCTTCTCTTAAATTTGCAGATTCTGCTTTCTGACCGCAGCTGCTGCGTCTCAGGCCAATTTAAACTGTACGTTGATCTTATACTTTTTCTGAGCCTTGAGGTTCAGCATGCTCTCCACGCCTGGCAGAGCCTTGACTTCCTTGAGGATTTCCCGTTCCTTGTCCAGTGCCGGCGTCAGCAGCGTGAACCAGAGATTGTAGCGGCCCTCACGCTCATAATTGTGCGTGGCCCCCGGATAGCGGTTGATGGCCTCGGCGACAGCCTTCATCTTGTCCGGGTCGACGCGCAGGGCCACGAGCGTGCCCTTGTAGCCGAGACGCGCAGAATTGAAGAACGTGCCGATGCGGCGCAGATACCCCTCTTTTTTCAGGACCTGCAGACGTTCGAGCACGTGCTCTTCCGTCGTGCCGAGTTTTTCAGCGAGTGCCGCAAACGGACGGCTGCAGACGGGCAGATTGCCCTGCAGCAGATTCAGCAAAGACTTGTCAAACGATGTCAGCTCCATGATGCTCTCCCCCATGATATAATTGCTCGTTTCTTCCTATAATATAAGTACACAGCTCTAAAAAAAATTGGACTCACGCGAAACGTGAATCCAATTCATCTTTCGTTATCTTTATTATACTAGAATATCCCGTATGACGTCAAGTAAATCTGAACGCCCTTCATTTTTTACGGAAGAATACGGCAGGATGGAGAGCTCCTTGACGCCGAGCGCGCGGCGGATGGCCGCGATATTCTTCTGGCGGGCGTTTTTGCCGAGCTTGTCGGCCTTTGTCGCCACGATGAGCACCGGAATATTGTTCCCGACGAGCCAGTTGAACATCTCGATATCGGAGGCCATGGGCTCATGGCGGATATCGATAAGCTGACAGACAAACTGCAGCTGCGGCGAGGTCAACAGGTATTCGTCGATGAATTTTTTCCAGATTTTGCGGCGTTCCTTGCCCGTCTTGGCATAGCCGTAGCCCGGCAGGTCGACGAGGTAAAAATCCTTGCGGATGGCTTCTTCGTTCGTCTCCTTGTCGAGAATTTTGGCCGTGAGCTCGAAGAAGTTGATGGTCTGCGTCTTGCCCGGCTGGGAAGAAACGCGCGCCAGGCCGCGGATACGCGTCAAAGAGTTAATCAGCGAGGATTTGCCGACATTGGAACGCCCGATGAAGACGACCTCCGGCAGTTCGCGCTCAGGGTACTGGTCTTTTTTGACAGCCGAGGCAATGTACTTGCCCTGCGTGATGATGACACTTTCGACCGCCTTTTTTTCTGGCATTTCCGGCATAAGCTCAGCCCCTTTCCTCTTTGTTTGCTGTATCTGCCTGCTCCGCACTTTCTGCGGATTCTTTTGCCTCTGTTTTGACCGCTTTTTTCTCTTCTGGAGTTTCTTTATCTTCGTTATCTTCTCTCGGCAGCAAAGCGACTTTCAGGACTTCGTCCATGTGCTTGACCGGCACGAATTCGAGTTTGTCGCGCACGGGCTTCGGGATGTCCTCGATGTCGCGGACATTTTCCTGCGGCAGGATGATGGTCTTCATGCCCTCGCGGTAAGCTGCGAGCACCTTTTCCTTGAGGCCGCCAATCGGCAGGACGTTGCCGCGCAGGGTGATTTCCCCTGTCATGGCGACATCGCTGCGGACTTTGCGGCCCGTCAGGGCCGAGATCATGGCCGTGGCCATCGTGATGCCGGCCGACGGACCGTCTTTCGGCACGGCGCCTTCCGGTAAATGGATGTGGATATCATCTTTTTCGTAGAAATCTTCGGGCAGGCCGAGTTTGTCGGCACGGCTGCGGATGTAGGAAAGTCCGGCCTGCGCCGATTCCTGCATGACGTCGCCGAGCTGGCCCGTGAGGATGAGTTTGCCCTTGCCCTTGAGGACTGTGACTTCGGTCGGCAGGATGTCGCCGCCGACTTCAGTCCAGGCCATACCCGTGACCACGCCGACCTGCGGCTCCTTCTCGGCCTTCGTCTCGAGGTATTTGAGACGGCCGAGGAAGTCCGGCAGATTGTGCTTCGTCACGCGGATGGGCCTGTCTGCACCTTCGACGATTTTGCGTGCGGCCTTGCGGCAGACCTGGCCAATCAGGCGTTCGAGCTCGCGCACACCCGACTCGCGCGTGTAGTACTCGATGATTTCCTGCAGTACGCCCGCGCCAAAGTGGACATCTTTGCCCGTCAGGCCGTTTTCTTCACGCTGGCGCGCGACGAGATAGCGCTTGGCAATTTCGAGTTTCTCGTATTCCGTGTAGCTCGAAAGCGTGATGATTTCCATGCGGTCGCGCAGCGGACGCGGAATATTGCCGAGGTCATTGGCCGTGACAATCCAGAAGACCTTCGAAAGGTCAAACGGGATATCGATGAAATGGTCGCTGAACGTCTTGTTCTGAGCGGGGTCGAGGACCTCAAGAAGCGCCGACGACGGGTCGCCGTGGTAATCCATCGAGAGTTTGTCGACCTCATCCAACAGAAAGACCGGATTGCGCGTGCCCGCGTTGCGGATGCCTTCGATGATGCGGCCCGGCATGGCCCCGACATACGTGCGGCGGTGGCCGCGGATTTCGGCTTCATCGCGCACGCCGCCGAGCGAGGCGCGGATGAATTTGCGCCCCGTGGCTCTCGCGACAGAGGCTGCCAGCGACGTCTTGCCGACGCCCGGCGGACCGACGAGGCAGAGAATCGGCGCACTCTTGTCTTTTGCCAGCTGATGCACGGCGAGGAAGTCGAGGATGCGGTCCTTAACTTTCTTCAGGCCGTAATGGTCATGGTCGAGGATTTTCGCGGCCTTCTCAATGCTGACGGTATCTTTCGATTCCTTTTCCCACGGCAGCTCCAAGAGCCATTCGACATAATTGCGGATGACGCTTGTCTCCGTGTTCATGCTGTTCATGCTCTCAAGGCGATGCAGCTCGCGCTCCACGGCCTTCTTGACTTCGTCCGGATATTTGCCCTCGCTTAGTTTTTCGCGGTAAAGCTCGATGTCCGAGGCCATGTCGTCCTTGTCGCCGAGTTCCTTGCGAATGACCTTCATCTGTTCGCGCAGATAATAGTCGCGCTGCATCTTGTCCATCTTCTGGCGGACCTTGACGTTGATTTTCTGCTCCATGTGCAGGATTTCGAGCTCGCGCGCGAGGACCTCGTAGAGTTTCTTCAGGCGTTCCTTGACATCGATGCAGTCAATGAGCTCCTGACGCACCTCGAGCTTGAGGTTCAAATGGCTCGCGATGAGGTCAGCCAGACGGCCGGCATCGTCGATGATGGCAACGGAGACCAATGTCTCCTCCGGAATCTTCCTCGAAATCTTGACCCATTCTTCAAATTCGTGGATGACCGCACGCGTCGCGGCTTCCATCGGCAGGGATGTATCAATCGGGTCCGTGTAGACCTCGACATCGACCTCGTCGTAATCATCCAGGGAACGGTATTCCTCGATGGCCGCGCGTTTTTCGCCCTCGACGAGCACGCGGACGGTGCCTCCCGGCATCTTGATGAGCTGGCTGATGGAGACGACCGTGCCAATCGGGTAAATATCCTCGCGCTTCGGGTCATCCTGGTCGGCATCGCGCTGCGCCGTCAGCATAATGCGGCGGTCGCCGACCATGGCTTTTTCGAGAGCCGCGAGCGACCGTTCACGGCCGACGTCGAGATGAATGATCATATAGGGAAATACCACCATGCCGCGCAGCGGCAAAAGCGGCAATGTCTTCTTTTCCGGCATATCTTTCCCTCCTTTAACAAATAAATCTATATAAAATACAAGGCGCTGCCTTGGCAGCGCCTTGCTAAAATCCGCCTCAGGCAGATTCTTCTTTTCCGTCCTTGCTCTTGGCCTTCGCCTTTTCGTCGATGGTCAGGATCGGATCTTTCTTGGATGTGACGACATCCTTCGTCACCCGGCAGGCCGTCACGCCTTCAATCGAGGGGACTTCATACATGACATTGCGCATGATGCCCTCGATGATGGAGCGCAGGCCGCGGGCCCCTGTCTTGCGCTTCAGTGCCTCTTTGGCAATCTGGCGCAGGGCGTCGTCGTCAAACGTCAGCTTGACTCCGTCGAGTTCGAGGAGCTTCTGATACTGCTTGACGAGAGCGTTCTTCGGCTGGGTCAGGATGTTCACGAGTGCGTTTTCATCGAGCGCGTCGAGTGTCACGACGACAGGCAGACGGCCGATGAACTCCGGAATCAGACCGCTTTTTAAGAGGTCCTCCGGCAGCACTTTGCGCAGCGTATCACCGATGCTCTTCTGGCGCTTCGACTTAATCGGCGCACCAAAGCCCATCTGTTTCTGACCGAGACGCGACTCGATGATCTTGTCGATGCCGTCAAAGGCACCGCCGCAGATAAAGAGGATATTCGTCGTATCGATCTGGATGAGCTCCTGATGCGGATGCTTGCGGCCGCCCTGCGGCGGTACGGAAGCCGTCGTTCCTTCGAGAATCTTCAAGAGCGCCTGCTGGACGCCCTCGCCCGACACATCGCGTGTGATGGACGGATTCTCGGATTTGCGCGCAATCTTATCGATTTCATCGATGTAGATGATGCCGCGCTCGGCCTTCTCGACATCGTAGTCGGCGGCCTGAATGAGCTTCAACAGGATATTCTCAACGTCTTCGCCGACATAACCGGCTTCCGTCAGCGCCGTCGCGTCCGCGATGGCAAACGGCACGTTGAGGATACGTGCGAGCGACTGCGCCAAAAGCGTCTTGCCGCTGCCCGTCGGGCCAATCATGAGAATGTTGGATTTTGCAAGTTCCACATCCTCCGCTGCTTTGCCCTGTCCCATATTGATGCGTTTATAATGGTTGTAGACAGCCACGGACAAGGTCTTTTTGGCCTCGTCCTGTCCAATGACGTACTGGTCAAGGATTGCACGGATGTCCTTCGGTTTTGGGACGTCCTTGAGCTCGACCTCGACATCGTCGTTGAATTCCTCTTCGATGATTTCGTTGCAGAGCTCGATGCATTCATCACAGATGTAAACACCAGGACCGGCTACCAGCTTGCGCACCTGGTCCTGCGTCTTGCCGCAGAACGAGCACTTGAGCTGGCCTTTTTCATCCCCAAACTTCAACATGACCTCACCTCTTACGCCTTGGCTTCTGACTTCTTACCCTTCTTGGAAGAGCCTGCCGGACGAGTGATCACTTCGTCGACGAGGCCATAAGCCTTGGCTTCTGCAGCCGTCATGAAGTTATCGCGTTCCGTATCGGCAACGACCGTCTCGCGGTCCTTGCCCGTCGACTCTACGAGGATATCGTTGATGACTTCACGGATGCGCTGAATCTCGCGCGCCTGAATCTGGATATCCGTCGACTGGCCCTGTGCGCCGCCGAGCGGCTGATGAATCATGATGCGGGCATTCGGCAGCGCATAGCGCTTGCCTTTGGCACCTGCCGTAAGGAGCAGTGCGCCCATGCTCGCAGCCTGACCAATGCAAATCGTCGAAACATCCGGCTTGATGTACTGCATCGTATCATAGATAGCCAGACCTGCCGTGACGACACCGCCCGGGCTGTTGATGTACAGATGGATGTCCTTGTCCGGATCTTCGGATTCAAGGAACAAGAGCTGCGCAACGACCGTATTGGCGACAGCGTCGTCAATCGGCCCGCCCAAAAAGATGATGCGGTCCTTTAAAAGACGCGAATAGATATCATACGCGCGCTCACCCGTGTTGGAACGCTCTACGACCATTGGTACATAACTCATAGGTATACCCCCATATCAGGGCGATTATTCAGCGATGTTGTCGATGATGAACTGTGCCGTCTTCTTGCGGAGTACGGATGCAGCCAGATCGCCGATGCGGCCCTGTTCTTTGATGATTTTCTGGACCTGCTGCGGCGTAGCGCCATAAGCAGCTGCCATAGCAGCGACCTCAGCATCCAGATCTTTACCTTCTACTTTAATGTTCTCAGCTTTGGCAACTTCCTCGAGCATGAGATCCGTCTTGACGTTCTTCTCAGCCGTCTCGCGATACTGCTCGCGGATCTTGGCGATGTCCGTGCCGGCGTACTGCAGGTACTGCTCGAGCTTCATGCCCTGCTGCTCAAGGCGCATAGCCATTTCCTGAATCATGGCCGTTACGCGGTTGTCGATCATGACAGCCGGGATGTCAACCGTGATGTTGTTCGTAGCCATCTCGATGGCAGCGCTCTTCTGGTCGTTCTCAGCCGTGCGCTCTGCATTCTCTTCGAGGTTCTTGCGGATGTCAGCCTTGAGCTCATCAAGAGTCTGGAACTTGCTGACTTTCTTAGCGAGTTCGTCATCGATAGCCGGCAGCTCTTTCGTCTTGATGCTGCGGATCGTGCATTTGAACGTAGCGTCTTTGCCAGCGAGCTCTTTGGCATGGTACTCTTCCGGGAACTTGACGTTGACGTCACGCTCTTCACCGATCTTAGCGCCGATGAGCTGATCCTCAAAGCCCGGGATGAAGCTCTTGGAACCAATCTGCAGCGGATAATCCTTGCCTTCGCCGCCGTCGAAAGCTTCGCCATCGACAAAACCCTTGAAATCGAGCGTCGTGAAGTCGCCGTCTTTGACTTCTGCACCTTCCGGAGCGTCAACGAGCTTGCCCTGACGGTCCTGGAACGTCTTGAGCTGTTTCTCAACATCCTCATCCGTGATGTTGACGGCAGCCTTCTCTACTTTAAGGCCCTTGTATTCGCCGAGTTTAACTTCCGGACGCGGCGTAACCGTAGCCTTGAAGACGAGGTCCTTGCCCTCTTCGAGCGTAACGATGTCAACATTCGGACGCGTTACCGGCTCGATCTTCTGCTCATCAAAAGCATTGTTGAGGGCCTTCGGAGCAACGATATCGAAAGCTTCCTGCAGGACAGCATCCTTGCCAACGTGACGCTCAACGATCATGCGCGGAGCCTTGCCCTTGCGGAAACCCGGGATATTGACGCGGTTTGCAAGGCGCTTGCAAGCCTGCTCAACGGCCTTGTTGACTTCTGCTGCCTCGACTTCAATCGTCAGAGTGACCTGCTGGTTCTCTCCATTTTCTACCGTAACTTTCATTGTGTAAAATGACCTCCTGTATCATTTAATTGCATATTGATTGGCCAGTTCCGGCTTGGTCAGCCACAAAAACATGCCATATGGATTTTATCATAACATAAAGTGCGCAGAAATACAAGGATTTCTGCGCACTTGCGGCTCATAAAGTCAAAAAATCAATATTTTACTGTATAAAGATTGACGCAGAGCTTATTTGAGCAAATCCGTCATGCGCGTGAGCGGCTGGGTAAGGTCCATGTGGCCGCCGAGGGTTTCGACTTTTTTGCCCTCGATGAGGATCTGGACTTGCTTGACTTCCGGGAATTCCGTCAGGGTGTCGACGATGGAGCCGACGAGCATGGTCTCACCGGTCGAGCCGCCGACGAAGTTCTTTTTGAGTTCCTGCGAGAAGTCAACCGTGGCCGTGCCGTTCTCGACTTTGACGCTCTTGAGTTTGGCCTGTTTTGGGATGATGTTCGTCTGGCCCTTCTCCGTCGTGCCTTCCATCAGGGATTCCATGGCTGCCGTGTATTTTTCCTGCTGGTCGAGCGTTACCGTGCGCTTGACGGCGATGAGCTTCGTGCCCTGGTCGTTCGGGTAATAGACCTTGATCGTGAGTTTCTGGTCTTTCTTCTGCGCGCCCGAAGACGAGCTTGCCGAGCTTGCCGGCGCCGTGTTTTCTGCCTGCACGGACGAGGACGAGCCATTGTCGGCTGCTCCTTTGCCGTTCGAGTTGCCGCCACAGCCCGCCACGACGACGAGAGCGAGAATGGCAATGCCCATCAGCATATACCGCAAATACTTTTTCATTCTGCTTCATCTCCTATTCTGTTTCGATTGCATCCGTAGCATTATTCAGCATCATTCGCTGTTATTAGTTATTGTAGGAAGAATTCTGCGTTGTAAGCAACTTTTCCTGCTGATTTTGCTCAGTTGCCGCTGAAATAACGGCCGATGGCACGCGCGATAGCTGTCGCGAGCTTCATCTGGTACTGGCTGTTGGCGAGCAGCTGTTCTTCGTGCGGGTTCGTGATGAAGGCGAGTTCGGCAAGTGTGGCCGGCATGCTCGAATGCTTGATGACGTAGAAGTTTGCCGTCTTGACGCCGCGGTTGAACAGGCCTTCGGCCTTGTCGAGTTCCTCGTTGACGAGTGTCGCGAGACGTTCGCCCTTGGAAGAACCTGCATAATAGTACGTCTCCATGCCGTTTGAAGCCGGATTCGAGAAGGCGTTGCAGTGAATCGAGACGAAGATTTCTGCACCCGGCGTGTATTCGCCGACGTTGACGCGGGCCTGCAGCTCCTGACGGTCCGTCGCGAACGGGCCGTAGACATCGCGGTCGCTGTCACGCGTCATCGTGACGCGCGCGCCGGAATTCTCGAGAATCGTGCGCAGGTCCTTCGAGACGCCGAGGGTAACCGAGGCTTCCGTCACGCCCGTCGGACCGACGGCACCCGTATCGCTGCCGCCGTGGCCCGGGTCGATGACGATGGAATGACCCTGAACGCCGTCAACACGCTCAGACGAGCTGTTTACACCGCCCGAGGCGAAGAGGTCAATGACAAGGCGGTACGGTTTTTTCGCCTTGCGGTCGGCCGGCTCGGCATGGACGGCATAGCTGCCGTCAAGCACCGGATTCGCACAGTCGATGAGCACCTGCGTATGACGCGCTTCGAGCTCATGGATATGGACGCCCTTGGAAAGCTTGCTCTTGGGCGCGTAGTTCGCCTTGAGTTTGCCCGGCACCGTATTCGAGAGGTCGATGACGAGCTGCTTCTGCAGGTAAGGACGCGTCGTGACATCGTACGTCACGTTGTCGCGGTCCATGCCGATTTCGATGCGCAGGGCCTTGCGGCCGTCGACCGTCGTCTCATACGACTGGAAATAATTGAGGCTGTGCACGGCCTCGCGTTTGGCAGCTTCGGTGTTCTGCGGCATGAAGAGAGCCGCAAACGAAATGAGCATAGCAAATACCGCTGCTATGCGGCATATTCTGCTGAACAAAAAGAGTTCCTCCTTAAACGTTAGAAACGGGATATCGGGAATTTCGTCAATCATCAATAATCGTCAGTAATTGTCAATCGTCTTTGAGCAGGTCAAGTGCTTCCTGCTCGGCTTTTTCCGTGGTTTCTTTGTCATAAGTGATGTCGAGGCGCAGGTAGTCGCCCTCGCCGACGCCCTCCGGCAGATAACTCTTGGGGAAATTGACTTTCTTCATATTGTCGTCTTCGCCGAGATAAAGTACGGCGAGGTCGCCTTCAAAGCGGTCAACATAGGCGGAAATCGTCATTGTGCGTCACCTTCCTCTGCCTTGATGCTGTAATCCTTGCCATTCGTCGTCACAGTAATCGTGCCGTTCTTGTCGGTCTCGTAGACTTTGCCCTTATAGGTCTGTCCCTTGTCGTTCTTGACGAGCTTTGTCTTCTTCTGCGAGCCGTCGCGGCGGTCTGTGTAGGTGCTCTTGCCGAGATAGCGCGCGAGCACGTCCGTGTGCGGATGGCCGTAATCGTTGTTCACGCCGCAGGAAATCAGGACAGCGTCAGGCCAGACGGCCTTGAGGTACGGCACGGAAGAGCCCGTGCTGCTGCCGTGGTGCGGGGACTTCAAAATCGTGCTCTTGAGGTCCGCTGCATTCGTCTTTAAGAGCTGTTCCTCGACCGGCTGCTCGGCATCGCCCGTGAACAGCATCGAGAAGTCGCCGTAGATGAGCTTGCCGACAACGGATTCGTTGTTCGGGTCATGCTTGTAGCCCTTCTGACTGCCCTTGTCGATGAGCTCCTGCGTCGGATAGAACACCTTGAACGAAACGCCGCCGCCAAAATCGAGCACATCGCCGGCCTTGAGTGCCTGACGCTTGATACCCTTGGCTTTGAGCTGTTTCATGTAGCCGAGATAAACCTTGGACGTGGACGGCTGGCCGTTGTCGTAGACCTCGCCGACCTGATAATCCTTTAAAAGCACGTCCATGCCGCCGATGTGGTCGGCATGAGGATGCGTCAGGATGACCTTGTCGATTTTCTTGACGCCGGCCTTGTCGAGCTCGCGCTTGAATTTGTCGCGTTCATCGACATCACTCGTATCGATGAGCACCGTCTGCTCGGCTGTCTGAATGAGAATCGAATCCCCCTGTCCGACGTTGAGCATCTTGATCGTGACATCCTTGCCCGCCTGTGCCGTTGACGAAGACTTCGCACTGGCCGCCGATGAAGAAGACGAGGACGAGGATGACGTCTGGCTGCCGCAGCCGGCGAGGACCGCCACAGCCAGCATGACGATGCCAAGAATCATGCCAATTTTCTTTCTCAAAATCGTTCCCCCTAAACCAAATAAACCAAATTTCTTTATGTACTAAAATGCTGCTCAGGCTTTTGCAGGAGCATCAGAGCAGATACTGCTGGATGCCGGCAGCCACACCGTTGTCGTCGACGGACGGCACGACGTGGTCGGCGATTTCCTTGAGCTGCGGCCGCGCGTTGCCCATGACAAGGCTCGTGCCGACCGTCTCCATCATCTCGATATCGTTGAGCCCGTCGCCAAAGGCAAAGCTGTCTTTGACGGGGATGCCGAGATACGACAGGGCATGCAGAATGCCCGAGCCTTTCGTTACATCCGCTGCATAGAGCTCCATATTCTTCTTATGGTACGGGTCCATGAGGCCCGTAAGCCCCGGCCATGCGAGAAGTTTGTCAAAGAGGCCGTGGCCGCCCGCATCCTCCGACGCAAACTCCATCTTGGCCACATCGATTTTCTTGAGGTCGTAATGGCGCACGAATTTTGTCACGTCGACATCGATGCTGCGGTAAAAGTTTTCCGTGAGCTTGTACTCGGGCTTCAGATAGACATTCTGCGTGCCCTCGAGAATGTATTCGACATCGTGCTCCTCGGAAAGTGCGGTGATCTCCTCGACCGTCTTTTTCGGCAGCGGCTGCTTGTAGACGACTTTGTCGCCGAGCAGCACGACTGCGCCGTTCATGAGCACATAGCCGTCGAACAGCCCTTCCTGTGTGAGCTCCGGGTCAAGATATACATAGGGCCGGCCGCTCGCGATGAACGTGCAGTTTCCCGCTGCGCGCAGGGCGCGGATGGCCTTTTTGACGGGCTCCGCGATATGCGTCTGCCCCGTCATGATGTTGATGAGCGTGCCGTCGATATCGAAGAACACGGCTTTTTTATGTTTGTTCTGTTTGTTCTGCTCGTTCTGCTGTTCCACAGACATTCCCCCTAAATCCCCAAAAGAACGATAAAAATATCAGGACTTCCGATAATAAATGACACAGCGCGCCAGCGTCAGGACGAACCAGATGGCAAATGTCACGATGAAAATCAAGTCAAACGTCGACATGTTGTCAAAGTCCGTCGCATAAAAGATGTAGACGGCTGCAATGCCAATCATGATGTCCATCGGCTTGATGGCCTGCTTGAGCCAGCTGTTCGGCCCCCCGGCCTGCGGCTGATTTGTGCGCTTCGGCAGATTTTTATTCATATGATTCTTAGACAAATGAAAAACCCCAATCTCTAGTGTATTCTTGTTTCTATACTACTCGAGATTGGAGTCGGATTCAAGTGTTTTGGAACCTCGATGAAAAATCCGTTACATGAAATTTTATGGCTTAACGGTACTCAAGGTCGCGCGTGCCGCGGCGGATTTCCTCCGAAACCGGCAGGCTCGCCTCATAGCGGCGCACGATGACCGAAGTCGTCAGGACACCGGCGAGAAGCACGATGGCGACGAGCAGGATGACGCGGGCCGTCGAGTTGTCGCTGTCCTCATCACCCGAGAACAGGCCGCCGAGCCCCTGCTGGACACTGTCGAGTGCCGGGCCAAAGCTCTGGATGGCGTTGTACGTGTTGTAAGCCTGAGCAAAGGTGTTCCAGCCTGCGACACCGAGATTCGACAGCGACTTGTCGCGGGCAAAGGCAATCCACGACTGAATCGTGATGAAAATGCCCGAGCCAATGAGCGGCACGATGATCATGAGGTAGATGAGGTTCATCATGACACCGAGCATCGCGGGCGGCAGATAGCCCGTGCTCACGGCGATGTAGCCGACGACTACGGCGTAGACAAACGTAAAGCCCGCAGCCGACTGGATGGCACCGCACCAGGCGAGCAGGCGAATCCAGCCGCCGACAGCCTTTGATTCGGCCCAAACGCGGCCGACATTGCGCGCATTGAGAAAACTGATGACGAGGTTGACGCCAAGGACAAGAATCAGCATCAGCATAAGTATCACTCCTTTTAAAATCTAGCTTAAAGTATAAGCGGCGATTCTGAAAAGTAAAGGAAAGCCCCTGAAATAATGAGCTTTCCTTCCCCTTTATTTTTCAATTTTATGTTTCAGTCTTCACGGTTTCACGACTCTGCGTCATGGTCAGCAGCAAGCGTCCGGACCATCGTATCGTGCACGAGCTTTGCATAGGCCTCCGTGCCCTGGTCATTCGGGTGGATGCCGTCTCCCGACAGCCAGTCCGGATGCTGGGCAATCAGGCTGTACCAGTCGACAATCGTGACATTCGGATGTTCCTGAACCATGTTCGCGAGGTAATCGTTGTTCGTCTGCTGCCACGAGAGTTCCGGACAGTAGACATTGACCCAGAAGATATGGCGGTCGGGGCCGAGATACTCTAAGAGAGCACGCGTCTGGACTTCGTATTTCTCGTAGCCGGCAATCGGGCCGTTCGTGCCGAGCGCGATGACGACGTTTTTGCCGAGACGTCCCTGTGCATCGAGTTCCTTCGCCGCGTCCAGGCCGCCGCCGACATAGCGCGAGACCTCGGCGTCGATGTAGCAGCCCGGCAGCACCTTGCGCAGATCCCCCGAGGAACCGAGCATGACGGAGTCGCCGATGCAGGCCACGCCCGAAAGGTCGACATTGGCGTCATCGACATTGCCATCGGCTGCTGCAGGAGCAGTCTGAGCTGCGGCCGCATCATTTGCCTGCTGCTCTTCAGCCTTGTTGGCCGCGAGTCTTGCCTGCAGCTCTCCGGTATCGCTGACTTTCTGCTCAGCGGAGACGACGACAGCATGGCTGCCAAAGCCCATAAATGTCAGCCCCGGCACCGTAAAGGCCAGCAGAAAAGCGCAGGCCATGGCCACATGATGGCCGTTGAAGGCCGGCAGGCGGCGCGTCGTGATGACACTCGCAAGGGCGTCCGACCAGATGGTCAGGAGCAGAATGGCGGCGATTTCGAGTACGGCGTAATACGGCAGCTGAATCCAGCCCATCTTCGCGAAGAGGTAAATGACCGGATACTGCCAAAGATAAATGCCGTAGCTCCGCTTGCCGAACCAGCCGAGCCATTTAAGCGCGGGACTCTCGAGCATCGTGCCGATGAGCAGGCGGCTGTCAGCCGTCAGCAGCAAAAGCAGGCAGAAGACAACGGTCATGAGCAGCATGCCGCCCTGATACGTGAAGGAATTCTGCCCGTCCAGCAGGAAGTACGAGGCAATCGTCACGCCGAGCAGCAGAGGCCAGCCAAGATAACAGAGCACGGTCTGCCACGAAGAGAGACGCCCCGCGGGCCTGTCGACCCACCAAAGGCCGAGCACGGCACCGAAGAGCAGCGCGTAAATACGCGTATCCGTACCATAATAAAGACGCGTGACGTCCATATTTGGCTCATACATCAGCGGCATAACGGCGGCCGAGCCGAGAGCCAGCACCGCCATGACGGCCAGTCCTGCCCTGCGCCCGACAAGAATATCAAGAAATGCGTAAAGGGCAAACAGCACCGGCCAGATGAGGTAATACTGCAGCTCGATGCCCATGAACCATAGATGCGTAAACGGCGAGGCATTCGTCAGGCGCGTGAAATAATCGGCGTTCTGCGCAATCTGCCACCAGTTGTTGTAACCAAAGACGATGGAGAAAAACTCCGGCCGGACGGCTGCCACGGCCTTCGGCAGGACAAACGAGAAAATACCAATCGTCGTCAAAAGCACGATTAAAAGCGACGGATAGATGCGCTTGATGCGCTTCCAGTAATAATTTTTGACGCGGAAACGGTGTTCAAGCCAGCTTCTCTTGCTCGTATAGGCAAGCAAAAAGCCCGTGAGCACGAAGAAAAGCGAGACGCCGAGATAGCCGCCGGGCAGTCCGTCCGGAAACATGTGAAACAGCGTGACACCGACAATTGCCAGCGTGCGCAGTACATCGAGTCCCTCAATATGCTTCCTGCCGGCTGTTGGCCTCCCAAATAAAGCCACTAAAATCAACCCCTATTATCTATCATATCTATTAGCATCTTATGTCATTTATTTTTCTTTATTGTGAAAATTTTCTGCGCACTTGTTTTCGTGCGCCTTCACACATATAATTTATAATATAGAATACTATGAGAGAAAAAGCAAGCCGCAAAATGAAAAACAAGCAAGAAAACGCGAACGAACATCTATTATAATAGGAAGGAACAACAACGCACGATGATACAGTTCGGAAAATCCCGGAAAAAGGAACGAAACAACCTGTTGAAGAAAATCATGCTCTTCTGCACGGCAGGCCTGCTGCTGCCTGCTGCTGCCCTTGCCGCAGAAATTCCGGCAGACTCCCCTGCCCTTCATTACGAAGGCCGCTGGCAGGCGGAAAAAGACGGCAGCCGCGCCGCGGCGCAGGGAGCCGTCTATATCGAAGCAGATTTCACCGGCACGGAAGTCAGCGCCAAACTGCACGACGAGAAAAACCGCTGGCTTATCACGATTGACGGTCAGCAGCCGAAAAAAATCCGTGCCGCGCAGGGCCAGCCAACTCTGCTCGCCAAAAATCTGCCCGACGGACGCCATACCCTGCGCCTTGAACGCGCGACCGAAGGCCTGTACGGCATCAGCCATTTTGACGGCCTTGTCACCGACTCGACTGACTCGACTGACTCGACTGACTTAACCGATTTAACCGACTCAAGCGGCTCAGCTGTTGCCAAAGCAGCACCAGCGGCAAAGTCAATTTTCCCGGCTTTATCGCCAAATCCCCGTCTCAGCACGACGAAAAAAATGCGCCTTGAATTTATCGGCGACTCCATCACGGCCGGTTTCCGCAACGACGGCAAAAAGCACGGCAAAAATGACGCCGACATTGAAGACGGCTCCATGTCCTTTGCCCCGCAGCTCGCGCGCCTGCTCCACGCCGACTACAGCGTGCTCGCCAAATCCGGCGAGGGCGTCGTGCACAACTGGGGCGCCGCGTGGCCCGACAAGGGGCTCCATACCGCAGAACGATACCGCTGGACCTTCTTTGGCGGCAGAAAAGTCAAGGAAAATACTCTCTGGCAAAGTGAAAAGCTCCCCGTCGATGCCGTCATCATCGCCATGGGTACAAATGACTTCAGCGACAAAAAGCGCCGCCCCTATCATCAGGAATACGTCAAAGCTTATCTTGACCTCATTCATACCGTACACGAAATGAATCCCAAAGCTCCGCTTATCTGCCTGGAGCCCGTACCGAGCATGATTACGCCGCTCGCTGGCCTCTGGATTGCAGAAGCCAGCCAAAAGGCCGCGGCCGAGGGCCTGCCTGTCACCTATATTCCCCTCAATATCCCGCAGCCCCTGCTGCAGGCCGAAGATTTCGTCGGCGACGGCACGCATCCTACCAAAGCAGGCTCTGCCAAGCTCGCGGCCTTCCTTGCCCCACAAATCACAAAAATTCTTTTCCCCTGAACAAATTGACAAACGAATTGGAAACAAACAAAATCCCTGATTCCGCCTTTCAATCTTTCAATTGAATGGAATCAGGGATTTTTGTTGGAGAAAAGAGGTTTTATTTGACCTGAATCTGCTTGTCAGCAGCCTTGTCGGAAATCTTTTCTTCCGTGCTCAGCAGGTCTTTGGCAGCGGCAAGCTGCATGTCCACCTGCTTGTACGAGGTGCCGCCGAGCGAATTGCGGTTTTTGACGCAGGTCTCGGGGCTGATGGCTTCCTTGATGTCCTCACCAAAGAGCGGCGAGAGCTTCTTGAAGTCTTCAAGACTCATGTCCTCGAGGTAGATGCCCTTCTCGATGCAGTCATGCACGGCCTGTCCGGAAACGGCATGGGCCTTTCTAAACGGCATGCCCTTCTTGACGAGGTAGTCGGCGAGGTCCGTCGCGTTGGAGAAATCCTCCGTGACGGCCTTTTTCATGACGTCCTTGCGGACTTTCATGCCGCGGATCAGCTGGGCATAGACAGCGAGGCTGAACTTGACGGTGTCAATGGCATCGAAAATGCCTTCCTTGTCTTCCTGCAGATCCTTGTTGTACGCCAGCGGCAGGCCTTTGACTGTCGTCAGCATGGCCATGAGATGGCCGATGACGCGGCCCGTCTTGCCGCGAACGAGCTCGGAGACATCCGGGTTTTTCTTCTGCGGCATCATCGACGAACCCGTGCAGTGGGCATCGTCGAGCTCGACGAAGTGGAACTCGCGGCTGCACCAGAGAATGGTCTCCTCCGACAGACGCGACAGATGGACCATGAGGATGGACGCGGCAGCGAGGAACTCCATGATGTAGTCGCGGTCGCTGACGGCATCCATGCTGTTCGTGTAGATATTCTCGAAGTTGAGCTGTTTCTGCACAAACTCGCGGTCAATCGGGAACGTCGTGCCGGCAAGGGCACCCGCGCCTAAAGGCATGATGTCCGCGCGCTTGTAAACGCCTTCAAAGCGGGCAAAGTCACGCGAGAGCATGCCAAAGTACGCGAGCAGATGATGCGAAAACAGGATTGGCTGCGCACGCTGCAGGTGCGTATAGCCCGGCATGATGACATCGCTGTACTTCTCGGCCGTTTCGACGAGTGCGCGCTGCAGATTTTCGATTTCCTTCTGCACGGCGACGACTTCGCGGCGGATGTACATGTGCGTGTCAAGCGCGACCTGGTCGTTGCGGCTGCGCGCCGTGTGCAGGCGGCCGCCTGCTTCGCCAATGGCGTCGGTCAGGCGTTTCTCGATGTTCATATGGATATCTTCGAGGTCGACAGAGAATTTGAAATTGCCCTCTTCAATCTGCTTCAGGATATCCTTGAGGCCGGCAATGATCTTGTCGCGGTCCTCTTCGCTGATGATGCCGCATTTAGCGAGCATCGTCGCATGCGCGATAGAACCGGCGATATCCTCGTGGTACATGCGCTTATCGAAATTGATGGAGGCCTGAAACTCGTTGATCATTTCATCCGTAGATTTGGAGAAACGGCCTCCCCACATAGCCTTGCTCATTACTTATTCTTCTCCTGCATCAGGGCACGTACCTTGAGCGGCAGGCCAAAGAGGTTGATGAAGCCCGTAGCATCGGCCTGGTTGTAAACATCGTCATGCTCGAACGTGACATATTCCTTGCTGTAGAGGGAATACGGGCTCTTGGAGCCAGCGGAGATGATGCTGCCCTTGTAGAGTTTGAGCTTAACCGTACCCGTAACCGTCTGCTGCGTGCTGTCGACGAAAGCAGCGAGAGCTTCGCGCAGCTGGCAGAACCACATGCCGTCATAGACGAGCTCGCCGTAACGGATGGCAACGTGCTGCTTGAAGTGGTACGTCATGCGGTCGAGGCAGAGATACTCGAGTTCACGGTGAGCATAGTAAAGGATAGCTCCGCCCGGGTTCTCATAGACGCCGCGGGATTTCATGCCGACCAGACGGTTCTCGCAGAGGTCCGTGATGCCAACGCCGTTGCGTGCACCGATTTCGTTGAGCTTCGTCAGGAGTTCAACAGCACCAAGTTTCTCGCCGTTGACAGCGACCGGCTCGCCCTTCTCAAAGTCAACCGTGACGTATTCCGGTTTGTCCGGAGCATCCTTCGGAGCCTTCGAAATCAGGAACATGCTGTCATGCGGCTCGTTGGCCGGGTCCTCGAGGTCTGCACCTTCATGCGAAAGATGCCAGATGTTGCGGTCCATCGAGTACGTCTTAGCACCCGTGGAGATAGGAATATTGTGCTTCTTTGCATATTCGAGCTCTGCAGAACGGGAGTCGAGGTCCCACTCACGCCACGGAGCGATGATTTTCATGTTCGGAGCCAGTGCCTTGACCGTCAGTTCGAAACGGACCTGATCGTTGCCTTTGCCCGTTGCACCGTGAGCAATGGCGTCAGCGCCCTCTTTCTTAGCGATTTCGACGAGCTTCTTAGCGATGACCGGACGTGCAAACGACGTGCCGAGCAGGTACTTATCTTCGTAAACAGCACCAGCTTTGAGCGTCGGCCAAACGTACTCTTTCAGGAATTCTTCCTTGAGGTCTGCGATGTAGACCTTCGAAGCACCGGATGCCAGTGCCTTGTCATGGACGACATCGAGCTCATCGCCCTGACCGACATCGGCGCAGCAGGCAATGACTTCGCAGCCATCATAATGCTCTTTGAGCCAAGGGATGATAACGGAGGTATCGAGACCGCCGGAATATGCGAGTACGACTTTGTTGACTTTAGCCATGATAATAACCTCTTTTCCTATATCTCCTTCCCCATATCTACTATATTAAGGAAGGTAATTCACAAATTCATTGATTCACTAATACTTTAAGCTGCTCAGTCTGCCATCAAGAGAGCCATGATAGCCTTCTGCGTGTGCAGGCGGTTCTCCGCTTCGTCAAAGATGACGTTGGCGTTGGCCTCGAGGACCTCTTCCGTGATCTCCTCGCCGCGGTAAGCCGGCAGGCAGTGCATGACGATGACGCGTTTGTCGGCGCCCTTCAGGAGCTCTTTGTTGACCTGATACGGTGCAAAGATCTTCTTGCGCTCTTCGTGCTCGGCTTCCTGACCCATGCTGGCCCAGGTATCCGTCACGACGATATCGGCATCCTTGACGGCTTCGTGCGGGTCCGTCACAAGACTGAGCTCCGCGCCCGTCTCCTTGGCATCCTCGAGTGCATTCTTGTAAACCTCGGCGTTCGGACGGTAATTTTCCGGCGTAGCAGCGACGAACGTCATGCCGACCTTGGCACAGCCATAGAGGAAGGAGTTCGTCATGTTGTTGCCATCGCCAACATAAGCCATCTTCAGGCCTTTGAGGTTCTTGCCCTTGTACTCCTCAATCGTCAAAAGGTCGGTGAGCACCTGGCACGGATGAAGAAGATCCGTCAAAGCGTTGATGACCGGAATGTCAGCCCATTTGGCGAGCTCCTCGACTCTGTCATGACCGAACGTGCGGATCATGATGCCGTCAAGGTAGCGCGAGAGCACGCGGGCCGTATCGCGGATTGGCTCGCCTCGTCCCAGCTGCAGGTCGCGGTTGGAAAGGAAAAGAGCCTGACCGCCGAGCTGGTACATGCCCGTCTCGAAGGATACTCGCGTTCGCGTCGAGGACTTCTCAAAAATCATGCCGAGCGTCTTGCCCGCGAGAATTTTATGCGGGACACCGGCTTTCTGCTTTGCTTTGAGCTCCTTGGCGAGCGCCAGGATTTCCTGTACCTCATCCACGGAAAGCTCGTGGATGGATAACAAATCTTTTCCTTTCAGCATTTGATGACCTCCCATAGTGGAACTACTGGAACGATAAAAGTAAAAATAAAAGTGAAATCATAGTCGCGAAATATCGTTTTCTTAACTATGGTTTATATTATACCGCATAATCGTCCGCTTGTGAAGTGTAGGTATGCATTTTTTTTGCATTTATATTCAACTTTTTTTGCATAATAGAAAAACGGCGCCCGAAATGGCGCCGTAATTCTTACTTTTCGCTGTTTTTTCTTGTTTAGCAGTATTTTTTATTTGTCGTACTTGTTCAGTACATCGTCGAGCGTCAGGACGACCGTGTCGACCTGCTGCTTCGTGATGATGAGCGGCGGGATAAAGCGCAGGACCTTGCCGGCCGTGCAGTTGATGATGGCACCTTCGGCGAGGCAGTCGTTGACGATATCGCGGCCGTGCTCCGCAGAACTGAGCTCCGCGCCGAGGATCAGGCCCGTGCCGCGGACATCCGTGATGAGTGACGGATGTTTTTTCTGGAGTTCCTGGAGCTGCTGCTTGAAGTAACTGCCGACTTCCTCGACATGAGCGAGGAACTCTTCCTTCGGCACCGTGTCGAGCACGACATTGGCTGCCGCGCAGGCCAACGGATTGCCGCCAAAAGTCGTACCGTGGTCGCCGGCATGGAATGCCTTGGCCACTTCATCCGTCACGATGAACGCGCCGATGGGCACGCCGCCCGCGAGACCTTTGGCCAGGGTGACGATATCCGGCTTGACGCCGTATTTCTCATAGGCGAAGAATTTGCCGCTGCGGCCGATGCCGGCCTGAATCTCATCGAAAATCAGCAGAGCACCGTATTTGTCGCAGAGCGCGCGGACTTTCTTCAAGTAGTCCTTCTCCGGCGTGTAGACGCCGCCCTCGCCCTGAATCGTCTCGAGCATGACTGCAGCCGTCTTGTCGCTCATCATGCTTTCGAGCTCTTCGATGTCATTGTAATGCACGTAGTCAAAGCCGTCCGGCAGAGGACCAAAGCCTTCATGATACTTCGGCTGGCCCGTAGCTGTCAGCGTCGCGATCGTGCGGCCGTGGAAGCTGTCCCAGGCCGTGATGATCTGGGATTTGTCCGGTGAGATCTGATGGGCGTATTTGCGCGCAATCTTGATGGCACCTTCATTGGCCTCTGCACCGGAGTTGCCGAAGAACGCCTTATCGAGGCCGCTGAGCTTGACGAGCTTCGCGGCAGCATCGGCCTGCGGCTGCGTGTAATAGAGATTTGACACATGAATGAGCTTGGCAGCCTGGTCGGAGATGGCCTTGACCAGAGGTTTATAGTCATGGCCGAGCACATTGACGGCAATGCCCCCTAAAAAGTCGAGGTACTTCTTGCCGTTGTTATCCCAGACATACGCGCCTTCGCCATGGTCAAGAACAATCTTGTAGCGATTGAAGACCGGCAGATAATCCTGCGCGTCTTTCTGGAATATTTCCTGATCCGTTTCCTTCATATATATATTCACGTCCTTGTTCTATCTGAGTATGCCTTAATGCCTCAATGCCTCAATGCCTCAATGCCTCAATGCCTCAATGCCTCAATGCACAACCTGTGTGCCAATACCCTGTGAGGTGAAGATCTCGAGGATAATCGAGTGGTCGAGGCGGCCGTCGATGATATGCGTCTTGCCCGTGCCCTTTTCGAGAGAAGTCAGGCAGGCCTCGACTTTCGGGATCATGCCGCCCTTGATGATGCCCTCTTTGATGTACTGACGGGCCTCGTGCATGTTCAGGGTCGAGATGAACGACGACTTGTCGTTGAAATCTTTGTAGATGCCCTCGACATCCGTCAGCAGCAGGAGCTTCTCGGCGTGCAGCGCACCGGCGATTTCCGCCGCGACATAGTCGGCATTGATATTATAGCTTTCGCCGTGCTCGCCGACGCCGATTGGCGCGATGACCGGCACGTAGTCCTGGTCGAGCAGGTCCTCAATCAGCGTCTCGTTGATTTTCGTCACGGAGCCGACATAGCCGATATCGACTTTTTTCTTCTCGTCACCCTCGTAGACCGTCGCGAGCTTCTTCTGTGCCTGAATGAGCCCTGCGTCCTTGCCCGACAGCCCGACGGCGCGCACGCCGCGTCCGTTGAGCAGATTGACAATTTCCGAATTGACCTTGCCGTCGAGCACCATTTCGGCGATCTCGACCGTCTCCGCATCCGTCACGCGCAGTCCGGCGACAAAAGACGACTGCTTGCCGACTTTCTTCAAAAAGCCCGTGATCTCCGGACCGCCGCCATGCACAATGACCGGACGAATGCCGACATATTTCATCAAAGCGACATCCTGCATGACTTTTTCCTTGAGGTCTTCGTTGATCATCGCGTTGCCGCCGTATTTTATAACGATGGTCTTGCCGTAGAACTCCTGGATGTACGGCAAAGCCTCGACAAGGATGGCAGCTTTGTCCTTGGCTGTAAATGTCATATTATAAAGCATCCTTCCTGAACGTATTGAATATCCCGATTCTCCCGATATATTCCCTGATTCGAAGTCAGCGGGTACCTATTAGGTGTGATACTCCCCGTTGATCTTGACGTATTCGTAAGAGAAGTCGCAGGTCCAGACCGTTGCCTCTTCCCCGCCTTCGCCCATGTCAATGCTGATCGTGATATCATGCTGGGCCATGACGTCTGCCAGAGCTTCATCATCGTGCTCGGCACCGACACCATGTGCATAGACCGGAATGTCACCGAACTTGACTACGGTTTTCTCGGGGTCCATCGGCACGCCGGCATAACCGACGGCACAGATGACACGGCCCCAGTTCGGGTCAGCACCGAAGAACGCCGTCTTGACCAGCGGGCTCTTGGCGACGCTCATGCCAATCTGCTTGGCATCTGCAAAAGTCTTCGTGCCCGTGACATGAATCGTCAGGAACTTCGTCGCGCCCTCGCCGTCATCGGCAATCTCCTTGGCAAATTCCTTGCAGAGCTTGTCGAGCGTGGCCTTGAACGTCTCGTAATCTTCATTTTCCGTCGTGATCTTCTCGTTGCCGGCAGCACCGTTGGCCATGACGATGACCATATCGTTCGTGCTCATATCGCCGTCAATCGAAATCATATTGAAGGACGTGTTGACAACTTCGGACAGGGCCTTCTGGGCGAGCTTGCCGTCAATCGCAGCATCCGTCGTGATGAAGCAGAGCATCGTGGCCATGTTCGGCTGAATCATGCCCGAGCCCTTCGCGATGACGCCGAAGCGGACGTTCTTGCCGCCGAGCGTGATTTCCAGAGCTGCTGTCTTCGGATGTGTATCCGTCGTCATGATGGCGTGGCTGGCATTGCTGCTGCCGTTCTCTGACAGCTCCTTGATGGCTTCGTTCACGCCTTTTTCCATCTTATCCATCGGCAGGTTGACGCCGATGACGCCCGTCGAAGCGACGATGACGTCGAGAGGGTCGCAGCCAAGCGCCTGTGCGGCGATTTTCTGCGTCTTCTTTGCGTCCTTATCGCCCTGTTCCCCCGTGCAGGCATTAGCGCAGCCGGCATTGGCGACAATGGCATGTGCCGTGCCGGTAGCGACGACGGCCTTCGAAGCGTAGACAGGAGCTGCGGCGACCGCGTTCTGCGTGAACGTACCGGCGACGACGGCTTCTTTCTCCGTGTAAATCACAGCGACATCGAGGTTGCCGCTCTTCTTGATGCCGGCTTTGACACCGGCGGCCTTAAAGCCCTGCGGGAACGTAACGCCCGCCGTATTTGCAAATTCATTGACCATGGTGGATTTCCTCCTTAGCATTTATCAACTGTATATGAGAGATTTCTTATGTGTATTTATGAGCATTATGGGTACATCGGCACAAAGTCAAGGCCCGTCTTTTCATCAAAGCCGCAGGCGATGTTGAAGTTCTGCACGGCCTGACCGGCAGCGCCCTTGACGAGGTTGTCAATGGCCGAGAGCACAATCACGCGGTGCGTGCGTTCGTCGATGTGCCAAGCGATATCACAGAAATTCGAGCCGCGGACTTCCTTCGTCGACGGATAGCCGCCGCGGCCAAGCAGACGGATGAAATGTTCCTTGCTGTAAGCCTTCTCGAATGCGGCATCGACGAGTTCCGGCGTGACATCAGCCTTGAGGCTCGCATAGCACGTGGCGAGAATGCCGCGCGACATCGGCACGAGATGCGGCGTGAAGTTGATGACCGTCTTTTCGCCCGAAAGGTCCGTGACGGCCTGCTCGATTTCCGGTGTATGTCGGTGATGAGCCACGTTGTAAGCACGGAAATTATCGTAGAGCTCCGGGAAGTGGTTGGCCTGTTTCGGCGAACGGCCTGCCCCCGACACACCCGACTTTGCATCGACGATAATCGTATTGACATCGATGAGATGCTGACGGGCAAGAGGTGCAAGCGCAAGGATGCTCGCCGTCGTGAAGCAGCCGGCATTGCCGATGATCTTGGCATCGCGGATTTCCTCGCGGTAGAGCTCGGCAAGCCCGTAAACCCTCTTGGCATCCGGATGCGTGTGCGGCACATGGTACCAGGCCTCATAGACCGACGTATCGCGGAAGCGGTAATCGGCGCCGAGGTCGATGATGCGTACGGGCAGCTTCTCAAGGGCCTTGCCCACCTTCATCGCGTGGCCATGCGGCAGACCGATAAAGACGAAGTCACTGTCCTTGCCAATGGCCTCGATATCCTTCATGCTCTCGAGCTTCATATCGTAAAGGCCTCGCAGATGCGGATAAAGCTCCGTGATATTTTCACCCGTATGGCTCTCCGACGTGATGTGCACGACCTCAGCCTTTGGATGATTGTAAAGGATGCGCAGAAGCTCCGCTCCCGCATATCCCGTTGCACCTAGGACACTGACTTTCATATCTGAATTCCTCCTCCGGGAATGACTTCTCTCTTGATTGATGGTTATAATTATACAACTACCATGTATAATATTGCAACCCCTAATTTACAAATTTACACGGTTTTTTACAAAAAACTTACAAAAACCGAAAAATGCGCCCAAGGCCCCCTGCTGAGCTGACGAAAAACACGGCTCATGTTATAATAGGAAGACAAAGGAGTGTTTTTTTTGGCAACGAGAAGACGACGGCGGTCGCCGAAACGGCTGATCCGCTTTCTTTTTTTACTGATTATCATCTTTTGCGCCGCTTTTTTCCTCTCGGGAGGCAGCGCGATTTTCTCCGCCCATACGTGGCAAAACGCCAGCGGCTTCCTGCCGCGGCCGACGCAGAGCGTCCCCGCCAACGAAATGGGTGACAACGTAACCGAAAATCCAAAAATGTCCGAGCGCCTTTCGCGCGTCCTCTTCCTGCAGCGCGCCGTCAATAGCCGCGTCAACAAGCACGACCCCCATTACGTCAAGCTCGAAGACATCCCCGACTCCATGCAGCAGGCCGTGGTCGCCGTCGAGGACAAGCGTTTTTACAGCCATCACGGCTTTGACTTTGAAGGCATCCTGCGCGCAGCACTCGTCAACCTGCAGTCGGGCGAGATTGAAGAAGGTGCGAGCACCATCACGCAGCAGCTCGTCAAAAACCTCTTTCTCTCCCACGAACAGTCCTTTGGCCGCAAAACCGAAGAATTCGTGCTGGCCCTCGACATGGAATGGTGCTACTCCAAGGACGAAATCCTCGAAATGTACCTCAACACCATCTACTACGGCTCGAGCTACTACGGCATCGGACCGGCCGCCGAAGGCTACTTCGGCAAAAAACCGCGCGACCTGCAGCTGCCCGAAGCCGCCATGCTAGCAGGACTCCCGAACGCCCCGTCCCTCTACTCTCCGTACGTCGACTTCATGATGGCCAAAAAACGCCAGTTCGTCGTTCTCGACGCCATGGTGAACTGCGGCTACATCGACAAGGGCATTGCCGAAGACGCAAAAATCAAGCCCATTTACTTAGCGCACTAAAAAAGACAAGACCCCCGCGTCTTGTCTTTCTTTGCATCTTATATGCATTTCGCATTTTTCTTCTATATAATAGAAAGGAACCCCTATGTACACATTAAGCAGCACGGCCTATCAGGGCCACACCCCGAAAATCGATGACGAAGCCTTCCTCGCCCCCGGTGCCGTCGTACTCGGCGACGTCGAAGTCGCAAAATACGCGAGCATCTGGCCCGCGGCCGTCGTGCGCGGCGACGTCGGCTTTATCCGCATCGGCGCCTACTCCAATGTACAGGACACGGCCTGCCTGCACGTCGAAGATAACGGCCCGTGCATCATCGGCCGTTTCGTAACCATCGGCCACGGCGCCATCGTCCACGCCTGCACCGTCGAAGACAACGTCCTCATCGGCATGAACGCCACAGTTCTCTCAGGAGCCACCATCGGCAGTGGCTCCATCATCGCCGCCGGCGCCCTCGTCAAAGAAAACGCCGTCATCCCGCCAAACTCCCTCGTCGTCGGCATCCCCGGCCAAGTCAAAAAGACCATCGACCGCCTCGCCGCCATCCACGCCCAAGCCGTCAAATACAAAACGCTTTGGTCGGTCGGGTACGGGCTCGCACCGGAGATCGGCGGGGAGACTTATCATGGGGAGAAGATTATCTGAGGCACCACGGCGAGAGATTGAACGGGCAAAACGATACCGCCAAGACTATATCGAAAGGGTGAAGATGCATGACGAACTTTGATGATTTTCTCAATACGCAGATGAAGAATCCAGAATTTAAAAAAGAATATGATGCATTGGAGCCTGAGTTTGAAATTATACAAGCCATGATTGATGCCAGAAAAGACGCAGGACTAACGCAGCAAGAGCTGGCCAAAAGGACTGGTATTGCACAATCCGATATCAGTAAACTCGAGAGTGGCAATGCAAATCCATCCTTGCGTACGCTGAGAAGACTGGCTGCTGGCATGGGAAAAAAGCTTCATATTCAGTTCACTTGACTTCTTGGAAAAACGAAATGATACTTCAAGCCGACTGCATAAGCAGCCGGCTTAATTTATTTTTGTTTTTCCAGATAATCGTAAGGAATCTACCAATTACAGAAGGGCATCGACGGACTAGGCACCATCCACGCTCAGGCTGTCAAATACAAAACGCTTTGGTTGGTCGGGTACGGCGTCGCACCGGATTTGGGTGAAGAGACTTATCATGGGGAGAAGATTATTTGACCGCAGAAATAGGAACTGACTTTTTCTCAAGTCAACGAGAACTTGTGCTTTTCCTGCTCGACAAACCAGTCTTCATAAAATGTCTGCATCAGTTCTTCGATTTCTTTCTCCGTCTTCATGTCAATGATGGACATGCCGCCCAGAAGATTCAGATAGCGGATTCCAGCCACGACATCCTGACGCGAGATTTTGATTCCCTGCTGACGAAGAGCATGCACAACGCGGAATAAGCCAAGGCTGATATTCTTATTTGTCATGATGCGGCTGGACGAAAAAAGCATGATGGTACTTGGATACCCTGTAAGCGCGATATCCGGCACGAGCCAATAAGGATTTTCCCGATGCCTGCTGTCATAAACCATCTGCGCACCCCACCAAAGACTGGCAATGCAGTTGACGAAAGTTCCGCGCCGTTTGCCGTTATGCGTGAACGTGAAGAACGAATTGTACATATCTTTTTTCTGCTTTTCCGTTTTTTCCTCGGCCCAGATGTCCGCGCGTTTTCTCGTGATAAAATCAAACAGCACCGTATGCGTGAGTGCTGCCCAGATGTGTTCATCCATGGCCAGATAAGGCAGCAGCCTCACCATCGCCTTATGAATACAGATGGCATTGTGAATGTCATCTTTTTTTTCGGCTTCTTTTCGTTCCTTAAAGTTATCAATCGCAGTCGAAGTCACTTGCAGATCCTGCACAAAAGGCTGAATTTCCACAGATGTATCCTGCAGCCAATTTCTTTCTGCAATGCGCTTCTGAAAGTACTCGCCGTCTTTGGGCAGATAATGGAGCAAAAAGTTTTGTTTGAAATTTCCTTTTAAGTCTGCTAGGCTATCATCCGTTATATATTGCAGTTTCATTCTTCATCCGCCTCTTCTTCCTCTGGGTCCGCTAATTCCTGCATGGCTTTTAAAAGCGGCATTCTGAAAATGCGTTCCGCCAAGTCACCGGCATAATTCGTGTCGCCGGGGTCAAGGGAAATATCCGCCACGCTGATGCCATTGGCCGTCAAGGTGTCCTGAATCACCTGATACCATTGATACGATTCCAGCCCTTCCGTGCCGCCTTCTGCCAATTCATTGTTGTGCATCGCGATAAGGGCTTTTGTCAAAGCCGGCATGATCAGCAGACTGATCATCGTGTATTTCTTCACACTCTTATACTGGTCATACAGATTGAAAATATCGCGATTGACCTGAATGTAGATGCAGTCCTGATCCAGGCTGACTTTCAAATCATCCTTAGGCGAATCAATCGCCTTCAGCGCAATAATATCACCAATCGACGAATAGGCCTGCTGGCCGCGTTTGATATCGAGCTGATATGTCGTTTCTCCGATAGCCAGTATATTTGTCGCATCGATATGGAAGGATGCGTCCTTGCCATAGCCGAGTTCATTGAACGCTGGATTCTTATAATCGTCAATGTCTTTTGTCGCGACAACGAAGCTGCTGATTTCCACTTGATCCGCAAGTTCGTATGTCGCAATGTTCAAGGATGCCTCATTATCCTGTGATTCCACGAAATGACGATAGCCAGTCAGGGTGCATTCCACATGCGTCAAAAAGCAGGCCTTGCCCTCCTCGATGAGCTTAGCCAGTCCCGGTTCATCTAGCAGATATTTGATGCGCAGCGTAAACATGCCAAATTCCAGATCATCTTCCACGACCGAGTCGAAACTGCCCTTGACATAGTCGTCATCCTCATGATTCAGGATTGGATATGGTGTCAGATGCTTACTTAGCTTCATAATATTCCACCTCCATCATGATGGGTTTATGATACGGAATTTGGAAATTCACTTCGACCGTATCACCTTTCTTCATGCCCTGCAAGTACAAATTATTTTCATCCAGAAGGATATTCTTTTCTGGCTCACATTGTACGGATTCCGGATTCAAGGCATAATTTCCGTGCTCAGCCACGCCGATGAAGCGGACTTTGCCATACGCTGCCTTTGCAGGCGACTGGAAACGGACGGAATAGCGCCCTTCCCCGACTGACTTTGCCCCGAGCCACATGCGGACATCCTTGCGGAATTTATAGGTGAGGTCACGCGGATCGCGCTGACCAGTCTTTTTCGGCTCTGGCTTCGTATCGGTTTTGGGCTTTACCGATACCGACGAGCCATCCGGATCATCAGGAGTCAGCTTCAATTCCTTCTTCTCTTTTTTCTGGACTTTCGTTTTCTTGACTTTTGCGACTTTAGGAGCGCGTTTTGAGAGCTCTGCTTCCAGACCATTGTTCTGTTCGTTGTTGAAGAACTCATCCATGCCGTACGCAGCAATCGTATCCGTGGCTTTGGTCCCGAAATGCTTCATAACCTGTGCTTTCAGATATTGCTTCAGCCCTGTCCAAATTTCCTCATATTGTCTTGTATGTACTTTACAGCGTTTTGGCTGCCAGTCGTCGTGAGATGGTACTTCCATATCCTTGAACTTCTTGTTCATGTTCTCGCCCGTGATGCGCAGGATGCCGGTAAACGAAATGCTGCTGCTAATCTGGCCCTTTTCAAACAGCCTCATGCCCGTTTTGCGCGTCATCATGATTTTGCGGTTCAAATTATCGCCGCGCTTCAGAAGCAGCGTACATTCTCCGTCCTCAAAGCCAAACTTTTTGCCGTACTCTTCGCTGTTCAACGGGATTTCGAGGACATCATCGTCGTAATTTTTCTGCGCATTCAACAGATCGTAATACTCCCGAATGTCTTTTTCCTTCTTCATATCCAAGGCACTGATATACTGGCCCAGATTATCCTTGTTGATTTCCTGTCCGTTGATGATGACACGCAGACGGCCTTCCCAGATTGTAACGAGAAAATGCTTCAAGACTGCCAGTTTCATGGTTTCTTCCAGATGCCTATCCTGCTCCAAGCCAATGACATAGATATCAAGGCCATTCTCATTGCGCTGAAAATCTCCTAAATGGAAAGGCTGCAGAATGGCACGGTTGACAGCCGAATCCGAATAATAGCCTGTGCCGACTGTCGTATACGACCGGCCCCGCTCGTCCGTATCTTCAAAAGAGGCCAAATGCGATACGCCGATATAAGAATCAATATCATCGACATGGGAAGCATAAAATGCCGTGCGCAGATACGAGCAGGCAAACGGAGCGGCCTTGCCAATGCCGAAACTGCCGGCCGAAGAATTATCCTTTACCGACGTTCCGCGCGCTTTGATCAGATTGTACCAAGGCGTGCCTTTTTTGCCATTTTCCGCACCAACAAGACCCGTGGTATTGAAATCACTGATGCGCATGACCTGTACATCTGTATTGAGCATATCTCTGGCCTGCTCAAAAAAGTCAACGGCACTTTTATCCTTCTGCCAATAACGGATGCATTTTGCGAGAATGGACTTCATTTCCTCAACGCCCGGCAATACTGAAGGGCTGACCGTAAAAGTCGAGAACTCCACAAGAACCGGCTCATTTTCGTCACACTGCTGGTCAATGGAATTCTGGATGCTCTCTCGTACAAGCGATTCAAACGGATTGCCCGAAAAAGTTTCAATGGCAGAATCGTTGATGCCGTCTTCCGGCCCATTGTTGTTATTGACAAAATGCCAATGTGCTTTGCCATCTGTCACCATTTAAACTCCTTCTTTCCTTCATTCAAACGGTATAGCATCTTCACATGCTCGACTTCATCTTCTATGCTGCGGAACATCTTCTCGACCTCTTCTGTCGTATAACTGTAATTTGACTTATTCGCGCAGTTGCCCAGCAAGCGGAGATCTTCCAGAATCCGATTCGTGCGTTTCCCTGCCACAGATAAAAAACGTTCCCTGCGTTTCATGTCGTTTGTCACGGCCATCGGTGCCCCTCCCTCATACTCCTGACAAAAAGTAATAGTGTATATGAGACTATATTTATATTATATTATATTATATTATATTATTATATACACTATATTTCAAGATAATTGTATATAACCAGGAATTTAACCGCGTTTTATTGTATTTTAAAGCAAGCAGGATTTTACAAGCCGACAGCAAAAAAGATAGTAACATCACAAAACAGCAGGAAGGAGGAACAAACGTGATTTTACTGGACGCCATGAAAAATTACCTGCATCAGCTGGAACCACTCACCATTTTCCCCATGCCACATCCCGACTTTGCTATGGATGGTCCGACTTTTGATGACTATCGCTGGCAGTCGGACATCTCTGAGGAAAATGAGTCGCAGCGACTTTATGACCAAGCTGTTCGTAATCAACATGAAAAAGGCCGGTATCATTCATGGGAACTTGTCAGCGAACAGGTCCTGCTCAAAGACTGTGACTTATCATTCTGGAAATACAAGGGCGCGACGATTCCCCATGATTTGTTCTGGTTCTTCGGTGTAGAAGACATGGAACGCAGCACACGGCGCGAAATCGTTCTGACTTATCAGGGCCATGATTACAAGGCCCATCTGGAACGTGAACGTCACCAGCTTGGCCGCGTGCGCATTTTCTGGAGCACGGAGCTGCAGAATAAACTCGCCCCACTCAGTCAGAGCACAGAAAAACAGTCGGCTCGTTTCTATCATCAGGATAATACGCATTATCAACTGAGCTTTCTTCATCCTGAAGCCATTGCCGCCGACGACAACGAACTGCAGGAGACCTCAAATGATCAGCCCGACGGCAAATCCATCCGCGAAGGACGCAAAACCTACGTTTACTCGACAAAATACGAACGCAGCCCCAAAAACCGACTCGCCGCCATAAAAATCCACGGCACCAAATGTATGGCCTGCGGCTTTGACTTCGAAAAAGTCTACGGCAAACAAGGCAAAGACTTCATCGAAGTCCACCACGTCAAACCTCTGCACGAAGTCAACGGCGAAATGGAAATCAACCCCGAAACCGACCTCGTCTGCCTCTGCAGCAACTGCCACCGCATGATTCACCGCGACCCACACCACACCTTGTCACTTGAAGAATTGAAGAAGATTATTGCTGAAAATCGCAATAAGTCATAAAGCGTGCTCCTTCCATATATAGAAAAAAAAGTGCCTGTCAGCTAGACAAGCACTTTTCCTATATATGGGAGAGGTCCATATTAAATTATTTATCAGTATTCTTCACTAAAGGACGTATCTTCCCGAATCCTCTTTCATATTCCGCAAAGCTGCGGTCGAGCTTCGCCAAATACTCTGCGTTTTCCTTAGCTTTATCAACAGCAGCTGCCTGTGCAGCAGTTTTGACTTCTTGATTTTTATCATTGTTCATCTCTAAATCTCCCTGCTTACAATCTTGAGTTACTGTTGATGTTGATAAAGATAAAAGCAAAAAAAATGACTGCCACGCTTCTACACAGTATAGTCATTTTCTGACCAACTAGAAGACACCGCTTACGATGCTTCAGTTCCTTAAGAAACGTTAAACAGTCTTCTTCGCCTTTACGATATCGTTTGCAATATTCTCGGACTTGCCATTGCTTGTTTATCCTTGAGATATATCCGCGGCAAAGATAAAAGCACAAAAAAATGACCGTCACTGCTCCCAAATAGTACAGTCAATTTTTGACTTACTAGAGGATACCACTTACGGTGGCTCCTTTTTCTCTTTACGTTTATTATATCATCTGGTCTGCAACTTCACAAGTCCATTCTCCCACTACCTTCCCCTGTGGGAACGGCTTTGGGACGTGACTTTGACAAGAAATGAACTTCGCGGCGAGAAAGTAAGGAGAGGGCTGGCCATAAGCGGAGCTTTTGTCTTCTGCGTGAAGAACTTATTTTTTGCCGACCAGAACCCTTGCAAGGGAGCGTCGTCCAAACGAAGTGCGTTTAGCTCCCTGCACTCTGTCCCTCACCTGCCTACCCTCTCCGCCTTTCTTTGCCTCTGTATCTCAATCGGGATAAACGCGCTTCTGGATTTTCTTAGCCGTCGGCGTGACGGCGAGCCCGGCTTCGCTGGTTTCGCGCAGGGATTTTGGCAGGGCGTGGCCGATCTCGTTCATGGCCGTGATGACCTCATCGACCGGAATCACGCTCTTGACGCCCGCCAGCACCATATCCGCTGCCGTCAGCGCCATGACCGTCGCAAAACCATTGCGTTTGACACATGGCACCTCGACGAGCCCTGCCACCGGGTCGCAGACAAGCCCCAAAAGATTCTTGATGGCAAGGGCCACGGCGTCGCCGACCATCTGCGGCGTGCCGCCCGCGAGCTCCACGAGGGCGCCTGCTGCCATGCCCGCGGCCGTGCCGCACTCCGCCTGACACCCGCCCGAAGCGCCGGCAATCGAAGCATTCTGGTCCACGACCATGCCGATGCCCGCAGCCGTCAAGAGCGCCTTGACAATATCCTCATCTGCAAAACCGCGCTGTTTTTTCGCCGCGTAGAGCGCCGCCGGCACGATGCCGCACGAGCCTGCCGTCGGGCACGCAACGATGCGGCCCATGACCGCATTGACCTCGCTGATGCCCACGGCATACGCGGCCGCCGCGAGTACATCCGCGCCCATATAGCCTTTATCGCGGTATGCGTAGATTTTTTTCGCATCGCCGCCCGTCATGCCGCTGACCGACTTTTCCGTATTCTTAATACCGCGCCCAATCGACTCCTGCATGACCTGCCAATTGTGCTGCATCTCCTGCAGAATATCCGCGCGCGCACGCTGCGACGTGTGCATCTCGCGCTCCAGCACCACTTCGTGCATCGGCACATTCTGCTTTTCGGCAAGCTCTGCAAGTTCGCCAATCGTATTGAAATTGAAGGAAATCATACTGTCCTCTTTCTCTTTTCTTTTGCAAAATCAAATAGCCGGAATGGCAAAGGCGTGCTCGACCTCGTAAACCTCGCGGCATTCCTCAATGACTTCGTCGGCAAGGGGTTCGTCGAGTTCGAGAATCATCATGGCCATCTCGCCGCGGCTGTGGCGCGAAACGCGCATAAAGGCAATGTTGACCTCATAGCGCGCGAGCACCTGCGTGACCTTCGTGATGACGCCGGGCCGGTCATGGTGAATCGTGATGAGCGCGGGGTACATGCCCGTGAGCTCGACCTCGTAGCCATCGATGTTCGTGATGCGGATATTGCCGCCGCCGACCGACGAACCGCGCACGCGCGCCGTGCGTCCCGTCACCCCGATGAGGTGGATGACGGCGGTATTCGGATGGGCCTGCTCGAGATTGACTTTCTGGAAATGGTAGTCGAGCCCCTGTCTTTTCGCAAGTTCCAACGCCTCGCGGATGCGTTCATCGTCGGGCGTAAAGCCCAAAATGCCTGCAATCAGGGCCTTGTCCGTGCCGTGGCCGCGGTACGTCTGTGCGAAAGAGCCGTGCAGATTGATGTCGGCGCGGACGGCCGGTTCGCCTAAAATCTTGCGCGCCATCAGGCCGAGACGCACGGCCCCGGCCGTATGCGAGCTCGACGGACCGATCATGACCGGCCCGACTATGTCAAAAACACCATGCATAAATTTTTCCTCGTATTTTCTTCTATATAATATATAACAACACAAAGCCTTCGGAACGGACAAAAGACACCTCTTTGTGGTTCCAAAGGCTTTGCAGATAGACTTTTCTATTTCAATTTACGCACTGCGCGTCAGCGTGAAGCGGCTTATTTAATCAGGCCGTGGTTGCGCAGAGCATCCTCGAGCTGTTTCTCATGAGCCGGCTCCATCTCGCAGAGCGGCATGCGCAGCGGACCTGCGGCATAACCGAGCTTGCGCATGGCGACTTTGACAGGAATCGGGTTGACTTCGCAGAACAGGGCATCGATGAGGTCCGTGTACGCAACCTGCATCTTGCCGGCTTCCTCTGCCTTGCCGTCGAAATAGAGCTGGCACATATCGTGCGTCTCACGCGGAGCGACGTTCGAAAGGACGGAAATGACGCCCTTGCCGCCGAGCGAAAGGATCGGCACGATCTGGTCGTCGTTGCCCGAGTAAACGTCGAGGTTGTCGCCGCAGGCAGCGCGCAGGCGCAGGATCTTCGAGAGGTCGCCATTGGCCTCTTTGACAGCGACGATGTTCGGAATCTTGGAGAGTTCGACATACGTCGGAATCTGGATGCCGACGCCCGTGCGCGACGGTACATCGTAAAGCACGATTGGGATGTTGATGCTCTCAGCGATGGCCTTGTAATGAGCAATCAGGCCTTTCTGCGTGCATTTGTTGTAGTACGGCGTAACTACGAGAACGGCGTCAGCGCCGACTTTCTCTGCGTACTGGGAAAGCTGGATGGCATAAGACGTCTCGTTCGAGCCCGTGCCGGCAATGACCGGGATACGGCCCTTGACCGTGTCGACAGCGCATTTGATGGCTGCTTTATGCTCTTCATCCGTCATCGTGGCCGATTCACCGCTCGTGCCCGTGATGACGATTGCGTCCGTGCCGCCCTTGATCTGGTCCTCAATGATACGGCTGAGTTCTTCAAAGTTGACACCATCTTCCGTAAACGGCGTGATGATGGCAACACCTGCACCCTTGAAAATTGTCTTCTTCATCAGAAAAGCCTCCTGTCGTGCAATCCATGCCGCTAAGCTCCTGGCTTTGCCCACAGCCCCTGAAGTCATGGATTCATTGACTAAATTTATGATGTCCCTTTCATTATCCCATGTCCACGCAGGAAAGTCAACGTTTCCCTGAATGGACAATTGTCTTGCATTTATGCCTGCCGCAGCCCTCAAAATGGCTTAAAGTGCGGGTTTGATGGCCCCGAAGACATCCTTGGCCTCGGCAATCTTCTCGTCATTGCCGAAAACGCAGAGGACATTTTCTTTCATGCAGGCGTCGATGAGCGGTGCGAGCGCACGAATGTCCTGCTGGCGCGTCGCGAGGATTTCATCGCGGCGCTGCTGGCGGTCGGCCTCGGTGATGCCGCGCAGATAGCAGGTCGCGGCCGCGTCGCCCTTCATCATCGGGGTCATCGGCGTATCGACGCCGCTCATCGTGCCGATGATGAATTTGTCCATCTCGCGCTCCGACGCTTCAAAATTGGCGGCATAGTCGGCCGTGCCGTCGAAGACAGCGAGGGTCTCCTTGAGGTTCGGGTCGCGGTACGAACCGAAGTACATGAAGCCGTTGCGGTTGAAGCCCGTAAACGCGCCGTAGGCACCGCCCTGCACGCGGATTTTCGTCCAGAAATAGTCGTAGCGCAAAAGGGTTTCAAGGACGGCCATGCTGCCCGTGAAATGATAGCCGAGGCGCAGGAAGTTCGCGGCCTTGCCGACATACTGAACGCGGCTTGAGGAAGTCAGGCCCTCGTTTAAAGGCTTGATGTCCCAATTGTAGGCAGCTGCCGGGAATTTCTCGTCGGACAAGGCCTGCTGCAGCGGCGCAAAGGCCTTTGTGAAGGCTTCGTACTCCTTTTCCTGCAGCGTGACGCTGAGGATGAGGTTCTGACGGTTGAAGACCTTCGGCAGCAGGGTCTTGAAGACATTCTGCATTTTCTTGAGGCTGCCAGCAAAGTCCTCGGCAAATTCTTTGAGGAACGGATAGAACGGCAGGCCTCCTTCATCGGCGTAGCGTCCGGCCTTTGAAAGATAAGCAGCGAGACGCGAAACGATGATCTGATTTGCCGAACGCTGCAGATTGAGTTCAATCGAAGCCTCTTCCTGTTCAATGAGCTCACGCAGGCGCTTTTCGTCCGTGAACTGGCTCTCCGTCATGATTTCCTGCAGAAGGCTCATGAGCTCCGGCAGCTTCTTGACGAGGGCCTTGGCCTTGATGCGGAGTTTCGGCGCCATCGAGTCGGGCTCGTCCTTCTTCGTGTAGACGACGACGTCCGACGTCATGCCGCCCGTGTGCAGATTGCGCAGGTTCGCGAGCTCGGCATACGTGTGCTCCTTCGTGTCGACCATGCCGATGAATTCACTGAGGAGATAGAGATACGGCAGTTCTTCCTCCGCGACGCTGCTGACATCGAAGTAAAGGTTCAGATAAGCAATGCCGTTCGTGTTGACATCGCTGAACAGCACCTTCGTGCCATCGAATTCGCGCACGTCGAGCGGCAGCGGATACGACTTTTTGCGGATATCCGAAAGTTTGAGCACGGGGATGGTCTTTAAGGCCTCTTCCGTCTCGGGGCTCTGCTGGCGCTCCTTGAGGGCGCGCGTCGAGGCAATGATTTTCTCGATTTCCTCTTTGCTCAGCGAGGCCTTCTTCTTGGCGAGTTTCTCCGCCTGCTCCTGTTCGCGGCGGGCGGCGAGCTCCGTGTCCGGCACCATCGCGAGAAGGCTGCGGTGCGGGTTCGCGAGGAAGTATTCCTCAATGAGGGATTCAAAGTAACGGCTCGTGAGGCCCTCTTTCATCTGCTGCAGCAAATCCTCATAGCGCAGATACGTCTCGGGGTCGCCGCCGTAGAGCCAGCTCTTCATGATGCGGATGCCGTAAATCAAGCCCTTCGGTGCCGAGCCGAAGTCGGCTTCGCGCAGGCGGAATTCCATAAGGTTGATGGAAGCTTCGAGAAGCTCGCGGTCGATGCCGTTTTCGGCGAGCTGCTGCAGCTTCGTCATGGCCAGATGGTAGAATTTGTCGAGCCGGTCTGCCTCTGAATTGTTGATGATGATGCTGAAGAACGGCTGCAGCATGTCGTTTTCGAAAATCGAGTCGACATCCTTGCCGAGCTTGGCGTCGACGAGAGCTTTTCTGAGAGGTGCGGCCGGCGTGCGCAGCAGGGCGTGCTCGAGAATTTCAAGGCCCATCATGGTCTTCGGGTCAAGCGACTCCCCTGTCGTCCAGTTCAGCGTGAGGAACGTCTTTTCTTCCGTGCCTTCGTCGGCGCTTACCGGATACGGCACAGTCTCGCGCTTCAGGCTGCCGAATTCCTGCTGGCGGTCGATTTTCGACGGCACGGGGATGCGGTCGAAGTGGGAAAGATACTCCCCGTCGAGGTAAGCGAGCTTTTCTTCGATGTCCATGTCGCCGTAGAGGTAGATGTAGCTGTTCGACGGATGGTAGTATTTCTGATGGAACGCGATGAATTTTTCCTGCGTGAGGTCCGGAATGGCCTCAGGGTCGCCGCCCGACTCATGGCCGTACGTCGTGTCGGGGTACAGCGAATGCATGATGCGGCTTTCGAGCAAATCGTCAGGCGAAGATAAAGCGCCCTTCATTTCATTGTAGACAACACCGCTGTAGCGCAGGGGTTCCTCGGGCTTTTCAATCTCGTAATGCCAGCCCTCCTGCATGAGCACCTGCGGATTTGTGCGCATATTCGGGTAAAAAACGGCATCGAGGTAGACGTCCATAAGGTTCTGGAAATCCTTGTCGTTGCGGCTCGCGACCGGATACATCGTCTTGTCGGGATACGTCATGGCATTGAGGAAGGTATTTAAGGAACCCTTGACGAGCTCGACAAACGGCTCCTTCAGCGGGTATTTGCGCGAACCGCAGAGCGTCGAATGCTCGACAATATGCGCCACGCCCGTATCATCGACGGGCGGCGTGCGGAACGAAATTGAAAAGACCTTGTTGTCATCGTCATTCTTGAGGAAGAACAGGCGCGCGCCGCTCTTCACATGTTCAAAGGTATAAGCCGTCGAAGCGACCTCGGCGACTTCGTCTTTTTTGAGTAATTTAAAACCATGGATGATCGTGTTTTCTTCCATAAAAAATCCTCCTATATATGGGTATATGGGTATTTTTCAGCTCATCGTGGCCAGCAGCTTCTGCCGCAGCAAGTTCAGGTTGTTGTTTGACGTCATGATGATGGCGGCCGACTTTGGCGCGGCGTTTTTGGCCTTCTCCGTACAGGCATGCGAGACGGCGTTCGTGTTGATGACGACGTAGTCCGCCTGTGCCAGGGCCATCGGGTCGAAATTCTTCTCATTGCCGAGAAAATGCAGCATTGGGAAAACCTCGGCTGCTTTCTTCTGCCACTTGTCCGTGCCGCCGACCACATAAATGCGGAAGGTCTCAAAAAACTCGCGCTCGGCAGGGCTCAGGCCGTCGGCGTCTTCTGCCGTCTCTTCAGCCTGCTCTGCTGCCGCGGACTCATCCCCCGCTGATTTTTCTTCTTCGGCAAGGATTTCCGGCTCGTAGGCTGCGAGTCTCTTTTTGAGGTTCCTGTTTTCCTCGCGCAGTTCCTTGATTTCTTCCTGATAACGGATGCGCGCGACAATGGCGTCCTCGATTTCCTTGCGGCATTCCTTTAATTTTGCCGCCTGTTCATCAAGATTCTGCTTTAAGAGCACGATTTCCTGCTCAAGGCCCGTTTTCTCGGTGAAAATATTCCTCGTTTTCTTCTCTTTATGATTTGGCATGACTCACACTCTCCGCTTGAAACACATAGCAATATTATACCACATATGGGTATTTCCCCTCAATCCTTCCCCTTTTCTCCCTCTTTCCCTTTGCCTGTCCATCCTGTATAATTAATGAAGGAAAGAAATCATATCAAAAGAAATCATATTATAAGGGGGAATGTTTCATGCCTATTGAAATCATTCAGGGACTTGCCATCCCGTTTATCGGCACCACGCTCGGCGCAGCCTGTGTGTATCTCTTGCGCGGCGAGCTCGACCACCGCGTGCAGAAGGCCTTTACAGGCTTCGCGGCGGGCATCATGGTCGCGGCTTCTGTCTGGAGTCTTTTGATTCCGGCCATGGAGGAAAGCAGCGAACTGGGGGCTTATGCATCTTTGCCAGCTGTTGCTGGTTTCTGGGCCGGCACGCTCTTTCTGCTCTTGCTCGACCACATCATCCCGCATCTTCATCAGAACAGCGATGGCACGGAGGAAGCCGAAGGCCCTGAGAGTCCGCTGTCGAAAAATCTCAAACTCGTCCTCGCCGTGACGCTTCATAACATCCCCGAGGGCATGGCCGTCGGCGTCGTCTTGGCCGGCTGGCTCACGGGCGGCTCCGAAATCTCAATTGGCGCGGCCCTCGCGCTGTCTCTCGGCATCGCCATCCAGAACTTCCCCGAAGGCGCGATTATCTCGCTGCCGCTGGCAGCCAATGGCGAAGGTCATCATCGGGCCTTCATCCTCGGCACGCTCTCCGGCATCGTCGAACCAATTGGCGGCGCTTTGACCATTGTCGCAGCAAGCTTCGTCGTGCCTGTGCTGCCCTACCTGCTCGCCTTCGCCGCCGGCGCCATGCTCTACGTCGTCGTCGAAGAACTCATCCCCGAAATGAGCGCCGGCCACCACTCCAACATCGGCGTCATCGCCTTCGCCGTGGGCTTCACACTGATGATGGCGCTCGACACAATCTTAGGATAAAAAGACGGCCCAAAGATACTTCTCACAAAAAAGACGGGGAGGACGGCCCAAAGATACTTTCAGCAAGGGGCGGGGGGACCCTATTTCGGCTTCGTCGCTCCATTAAATGGGACCCATGCAGGATTTTTCCTGCTTCGTTTTTTCGCCGCCTGCCGCGGCGTTCTCACATCACTGTATTTAGAAAAACAAATTTGGGTCCCAGCCTGCCGGCAGTCATTGCGCTCCTGCAGGCGGAATAGGGTCCCCCCGCCTCAGTTCATTTCTACCTTTCATCTTTTGCTGTCTGTCACTTTAGGTTATGGGCCTTGGTGCAGAGAAAGTAAGGAGAGGGCTGGCCATAAGTGGAGCTTTGGCCGCCTGCGTGAAGAACTTATTTTTTGCCGACCAGAACCCTTGCGAAGGAGCGTCGTTCAAGCGGAGCGCGTTTAGCTCCTTCGTAAGGATTAATTGAAGGGCAAAAAATAAGTTTAGCAGCCGGCCACGCGGAACGTTGGACAGTCCTCTCCGTCTTTCTTCCACGAACTTCCTTTTAAAAACTAAAAAACTTAACTTGTACGCAAAAAGACCTGCCTCGCTGTGAGACAGGTCTCTTTTTATGCCTTTACGCGCCGTGGCAAGTATTATTTGCCTGCGAGCGTTTTGTAGTTGTTGTAGCGGATTTCCGCATCATGCTGCGTCTTCTCGAAGAGTGCATCGGCAGCTTCCGGGAAGGAGCGCTTGAGGTTGATGTAGCGGTTCTCGCCCATCAGGAACTCCTGGAACTTCGAGAAGTCCGGAGCCTTCGAATCGAGGCTGAACGGATTCTTGTCCGTGCCGACGAGCTGCGGATTGTAACGGTAATTTGCCCAATAGCCGCACTCGACAGCGAGTTTTTCCTCGAGCTGGCTGCAGCCCATGCCCTTGCGGATGCCGTGGTTGATGCACGGTGCATACGCGATGATGAGGGACGGGCCCGGATATGCCTCTGCTTCCGTGATGGCCTTGAGCAGCTGATTCTGGTCAGCGCCCATAGCGACCTGAGCAACATAGACATAGCCATAGGTTCTGGCCATCATGCCGAGGTCCTTTTTGCGCGTCTTCTTGCCCGTGGCAGCGAACTGTGCAATGGCTGCGGCCGGCGTAGCCTTGGAGGCCTGGCCGCCCGTGTTGGAGTAAACCTCCGTATCGAAGACGAAGACATTGACATCGGCGCCCGAAGCGAGGACATGGTCGACGCCGCCGTAGCCGATATCGTAAGCCCAGCCGTCGCCGCCGAAGATCCACTGCGAACGTTTGACGAAGTAGTCGCGGTTCTCGTAGAGCTTGTTCAGGAGCTCGTCATCGCCCTTTTCTACGGCGAGCAGAGCTTCGAGTCGGTCAGCGCGGTCGCGCGTGCCGTTGCCGTTGTTGAGGTTCTCAACCCATTCATTCAGGGCAGCCTGCAGGTCGGCACTGCCGAGGCCGGCTTCGAGGGCCTTCTTCGCGTCGTCAGCGAGGCCGTTGCGTACGGACTCCGTGCCGAGGAACATGCCGAGACCGAACTCTGCATTATCCTCGAACAGCGAGTTGTCCCAAGCCGGGCCGTGGCCCTTGGCGTTCGTCGTGTACGGCATAGCCGGAGCACTACCGCCCCAGATGGACGTGCAGCCCGTGGCGTTGGCGATCATCATGCGGTCGCCGAAGAGCTGCGTGATGAGTTTGGCATACGGCGTCTCGCCGCAGCCGGCGCAGGCACCCGAGAACTCGAGCAGCGGCTGCTCAAACTGCGAGCCAATGACCGTTTCCTTCTTCATCGGGTTCTTCTTCGGTGCGACTTTCGTCGTGTCGACACCGTAGTCGAAGTAAGCCTGTTTTGCCTTGAGCTCATCGTCAAGCGGCGTCATGTCGAGGGCCTTGACCGGGCAGACCTGAGCGCAGTTGCCGCAGCCGAGGCAGTCCATCGTGGAAACAGCCACCGTGAAGTGGTAGTTCTTGACCGTGCGGACATCCTTGGACGGGAAGCCCTCAGGAGCTGCGTCGCGCTCTTCGTCGGTTGTGAGGACCGGACGGATCGAAGCGTGCGGGCAGACATAGGAGCACTTGTTGCAGCCAATGCATTTCTCCGTGTTCCAGACCGGCACATTGATGGCCGTGCCGCGCTTCTCGTAAGCAGCGCCGCCGAGCGGATACGTGCCGTCGGCGCGGTCGCCGGCGAATTTCGAGACCGGCAGTTTGTCGCCTTCCTGACGGTTCATGACTTCCTGAACTTCCGTGATGAACTCCGGCAGGTCGCGTTTTGCTTCCGGCTCGTCCTGAGCGTCAGCCCACTCGGCCGGTACATTGACGCGGTGCAGGGCTTCGATGCCCTGGTCGACAGCGCCGTTGTTCATGTCGACGATCTTCTGGCCTTTTCTGCCATACGACGTGACAATGGCTTCTTTGAGGTATTCGACAGCCTTGTCGATTGGAATGATATTCGTGATCTTGAAGAACGCGGACTGCATGACCATGTTGAAGCGGCCGCCGAGGCCGAGGCCTTTGGCGATGGCCACAGCGTTGACCGTGTAGAACTCGATGTTGTTCTTTGCGATGTAGCGTTTCATGGCTGCCGGCAGGTGCTTCGTGAGCTCTTCATCGCTCCAGACCGTGTTCAGCAGGAACTTGCCGCCCTGCTTGAGGCCTGCGAGCAGGTCATATTTATAAACATACGACTGCTGCGAGCAGGAAATGAAATCTGCCTTGTTGATGAGGTACGGGCTCGTAATCGGGGATTTGCCGAAGCGCAGATGCGACATCGTGATGCCGCCCGACTTTTTCGAGTCATAAGCGAAGTATGCCTGTGCATACATATCCGTCTTATCACCGATGATCTTGATGGCGCTCTTGTTGGCACCGACCGTACCATCGGAGCCGAGGCCCCAGAACTTGCAGGCCGTCGTGCCCTCAGGCGTCAGGTCGACATCCGTCAGCGCCGGCGTCAGGCTCGTATGCGTGACATCGTCGTCGATGCCGATCGTGAAGCCGTCTTTCGGAGCGTCCTTTTTGAGCTCTTCGAATACCGCGAAAATCTGGTCCGGCGTCGTGTCCTTGCCGCCGAGGCCGAAGCGTCCGCCGATAATTGTCGGATGCATATCGGAATGATAGAACGCAGCCTTGACATCGAGGTAAAGCGGCTCGCCGAGGGAGCCCGGTTCCTTCGTGTGGTCGAGGACGGCGACTTTCTGAATCGTCTTCGGCAGGAACTTGAAGAAGTGCTCGATGGAGAACGGACGATAGAGATGGACGTTCAGGAGACCGACTTTCTCGCCTTTGCTGTTGAGATAATCGACCGTTTCCTGTACCGTCTGGCAGACGGAGCCCATGGCGATGATGACGCGGTCTGCATCTTTGGCACCATAGTAATCAAAGAGATGATGCTCGCGGCCCGTGACTTTGGCAAGGTCAGCCATAGCCTCTTCGACGAGGGCCGGCAGAGCGTCGTAGTAGCTGTTGGCAGCTTCACGCGACTGGAAGTAGATATCCGGGTTCGTGGCCGAGCCGCGCAGGACCGGATGATCCGGGTTCAGGGAACGGCGGCGGAAAGCCTTGACGGCATCCCAGTCGAGCAGTTTAGCGAGGTCATCGTAGTCGACGACTTCGATTTTCTGAATCTCGTGCGACGTGCGGAAACCATCAAAGAAGTTGATGAAAGGCACGCGGCCCTTGATGGCTACGAGATGAGCGACAGCCGAGAGGTCCATGACCTCCTGAACGCTGGCCTCAGCGAGCATGGCGCAGCCAGTCTGGCGGGCAGCCATGACGTCCTGATGGTCGCCGAAAATATTCAGGGAATTGGCAGCGAGTGCGCGGGCCGAAACGTGGAAAACGCCCGGCAGCAGTTCGCCGGCTACCTTATAAAGATTCGGGATCATCAGCAGGAAGCCCTGAGAAGCGGTGTACGTCGTCGTCAGTGCACCGGCCTGCAGCGAGCCGTGAACAGCACCTGCGGCGCCGGCCTCCGACTGCAGCTCGATGACCTTGACTTTCTGGCCGAAAAGATTTTTGGCGCCCTTGGCAGCCATTTCATCTACATGCTCGGCCATCGGCGAAGACGGCGTGATCGGGTAGATCGCGGCAACGTCGGTGAAAGCATAGGAGATGTAGGCGGCAGCTGTGTTGCCGTCCATGGTTTTCATCTTTTTGCTCATGTTTTGTTATACTCCCCTCTGATGTTGGATTTTAATTTATAGATAGGTAATTTTCTATCATAAATAACGAATAATAGAAAAGCCTGGTGGCATTAGGGACATGCCATCAAGCTTTATTATATGTGCTATGTAAAAAAATGTAAAGAAATATTCCTCACATCGGTCTGCATAAGGTCAATTGTACAGCAAGAATACATTCCCGCTGTTACTCTGCCCCATTCCGCTGCGTGTTCTCGCGGCTGTGGCGCGCGCCGTAGAGGAAATAAATCAGGACGCCTACAGCACTCCATACCCAGAAACGCTCCCAGGTCATCGACGAGAGGTTGTACATGATGTACGCGCAGCTCAGGATGGCCAGCGTGCCGACGACGTAAATGGCCGGGCAGCGGAACGGACGCGCGAGGTCCGGATACTTCTTGCGCATGACCATGACGCCGACCGACGAAACGATGAAAGCAAACAGCGTGCCGACACTGCACATCTCGGCAATGACATTGATGGGCGTAAAGCCGCTGATGATGGCGACAGCGACACCGACGATAATCGTGATGCGGTGCGGCGTTGCGTAGCGCGAATGGACCTTGCAGATGGACTTTGGAATGAGTCCGTCGCGGCTCATCGCGTAAAAAGCACGCGTCTGCGCGTACATCATGACGAGCAGGACCGTCGTGAGGCCCGCGATGGCGCCCGTGCCGACGAGGGCCGAGCCGAAGCGGTAGCCAAGCTGACGCAGGACAAAGGCCACAGGCTCCGCGTTGTCGAGTTCCGTATACGGGACATTGCCCGTCATGACGGCCGTCACGGCGATGTAAAGCACTGTGCAGATGACAAGCGACGCGATAATGCCCGTCGGCATGTCGTGGGCCGGATTCTTCGTCTCCTCCGCTGCCGTCGCGATGGAGTCAACGCCGAGATAAGCAAAGACGATGACAGCAGCACCGGCCGAAACGCCTTGGAAGCCAAACGGCATGAACGGTTCCCAATTGGCCGGGTCGACAGACGGTGCCGCGAGGAACAGGAAGAGGAAAATGGCCGCGAGCTTGACGCCGACGAGGATCTTGTTGACGCGGACGCTTTCGCGCACGCCGCGCACGAGAAGGAACGTCAGGAAAAGCGTGATGAGCACGGCCGGCAGATTGACGATGCCGCCGTCGGCCGGCACCGAAGTCCAGGCCGCCGGCAGCTCGATGCCCGCAGTCTTTAAAAGGCCGACGACATAGGCCGACCAGCCGCCCGCGACGGCACTGGCACCGACGGAATACTCGAGCACGAGGTTCCAGCCGACGAGCCAGGCGAAAAATTCACCGACCGACGTGTAGGCGTAAGCATAGGCACTGCCGGCGACCGGCACCATCGAGGCGAGCTCCGAGTACGCCATGCTGACGAAGCCGCAGGCGATACTCGCGATGAGGAATGACAGCATGAGGGCCGGCCCCGCATATTTGGCCGCGGCCACGCCCGTCAGGACGAAAATACCCGTGCCGACGATGACGCCGATGCCCAAAAGCGTGACATCAAGAGAGCCCATCGCACGTTTCAAATGCGATTTCGAGGCATCTTCCTGATATTCCGCGATGCTTTTGGTACGAAAAATGTTCAAATGAATCCACTCCTTCTTTCCGAGGTTTACAAATATACATTTTAGCATTAAAAGGAGTTTACAGCAAGGTATATAAAGATACAAAAAAGACCCGTCACAGCGGACGGATCTTTTTACTTCCTATATAAATGGTCGGGATGACAGGATTCGAACCTGCGGCCTCTTCGTCCCGAACGAAGCGCGCTACCAAACTGTGCCACATCCCGACAACAGAAACTATTATACAGGAAGTACGCGGGGGATGCAAGCTTTTTTCGAAAAAAATTCTAGTTTACATCGATGAAGGGCCGGAGGGCCCTATTTCGGCTTCGTCGCTCCGTTAAATGCAGGCCATGATTGGCTAGCATATTTAGGTGTTTCGCCGCCTGCTGCGGCGTTCTTACATCGCAGTGTCTCGTCAGGCTCGGTCTGGCCCCCATCCCTACGGGCAATCACTGCGCTCCTGCAGGCGAAATAGGGCCCTCCGGCCTAGGTAGTACTCCCCTTCTCTTTTTCGCATGGTTTCTTCGCACAGAAGAGCGCGGAATCGCTTTGCTCTCCGCGTGGGTGACCTCTATCTTTCTTTTAAAGACGTTTAGACTTCGTGTGTCTTGCAAAGAAAAGAAAAATAATCGGGATAACGATAAGTGTGAATACCGTGGAGGTCAGGAGGCCGCCGATGATGACCCAGGCCATGGAGACGCGGGACTCGGAGCCCGGGGTCAGGGAGAGGGCCATTGGGGTCATGCCGACCATCATGGTAATCGTCGTCATGAAGATTGGCTTGAGTCGGACGCGGCCGGCTTCGATGACGGCTTCGAGGGCAGTCTTGCCCCTGTCCATGAGGGTCAGGGTGTAGTCAATCAGCAGGGTGCCGTTTTTGGCGACGATGCCGTCCATGACGAGGATACCGATCATCGAGAAGAGATTCAAGGTGTTGTGCGTGAGGAAGAGCAGGAGAATCGAGCCAATGAGGCCGAGGGGCAGCGAGAACATGCGGATGAACGGCGTGATGACGGATTCGTAGAGCACGGCGAGCAGCATGTAGATGAGGACGAGGGCTAAAAACAGCGCGGAAAGCAGCTCCGAGAAGGTGTCGTTCATCTTTGTGGCCTGTCCCTTGAACTGGTAGGTCACGTCGTCGCCGAGATTGGCCTTTTTGAGGGCCTTTTTGACATCCTTCGTAACGTCGCCGATTGGGCGGCCGCTGAGGTTTGCGCCGATGGCGACGGAGCGCTGTTTATCGACGCGGCGGATGCTCACGGGACCCCTGCCGTTCTTGATGTCGGCAACGTCGCCGAGGTAGATGAGTTTGCCCGAGGCCGAGAGCGGCACGCGCGCGACGTCGGATGCCTTGTAGCTTGCGGCGTCCTTGAAGCGGACTTTGATATTCGTGTCCTGACCGCCGTTTGTGGCATCATTTTTGAGTTCACCGGCCGAAAGGCCCGAGATGGCCGAGGAAAAGGCTGTATCGACGTCCTGCAAAGATGTACCGTAGGCCTTGAGTTTCTCACGGTTGACGGTCAGACGCAGCTCCGGCATGCCTTCGACATAAGACGAGTTGACATCTGTGATGCCCTTGACGTCGCTTTGCAAAACCTTGATGGCCTTTTCGGCCGCGGCATCTAGGTCGTCCGGATTACTGCTGCGCAGTTCAATCTGCAGGGCACCGCCGCCGTTTCTCGCACCGCCGCCGCCCGCGATACCGGCGACATTGGTCTGCGTCTCGGCGACGCGCACATCGGCGGTCTTGATATCGGCGGCGAATTCGCGCACGTCGTTGGCGACCTGCCAGACACTGCGGCTGCGGTCCTTGCGGTCGACGAGTTTGACCTTGATGCGGCCTTCGTAGGCCGTACTGCCGCCCGCCTGTGTCATGTAGTATTTGACTTCCGGCAGTTCGGCGAGTTTTCCTTCAATCTTTTTGGCCACGCGGTTCGTCTCTTCAGGCGACGCGCCGACCGGAGCCTGAATGTTCACGGTAAAGCTCGATTCATCGGTCTGGGGCATGTACTCCATGCCGACGGCGCCGAGCGGCACGAGGGAAATGACGGCCGCGAACACCGCGAGAATCGAGAGCAGCAGTTTTTTCTGATGATGCAGGCTCCAGCCGAGAACGGCGACATAAGCATCCTGTGCTTTTTTGTCGAGATTGTCCATAAACTGCCAGACACGGCTCGTGCCCGGATGCCAGCCTTTGCGGAAAAAGCGCGAAGCCAGCATCGGCGTCAGGGTGAACGAGACGAACAGCGAGAAGAGTCCCGCAAAGACAATGGTCAGGCCAAACTGCCGGAAATACTGTCCCGTCATGCCCTGCATGAACGCAATCGGCATGAAAACCGCGGCGTCGCAGAGCGTGATGGCAATCGCGGCCATGCCGATTTCCGTACGCCCCTTCTCCGCCGCCGCGTCGGGCTTTTCGCCCATTTTCAGATGGCGCACGATATTTTCGAGCACGACAATCGAGTCATCGACGAGGATGCCGACACAGAGCGTCATGCCCATCAGCGACATCATGTTGAAGGTGAAGCCGAAGAGGTACATGACGAAAAAGGTCGAAATCAAAGAAGTCGGGATGGCAATCATGACGGCCGCGGTCGAACGCCAGCCGCGCAGGAAGAAAAACAGCACAAGGCCCGTCGTAATCAGACCCTCAATCAGCGTATTCATCGTGCTGTGCAGGGAATTCTGCACGTAGTCGGCATCGTTCGAGACGACGACAAACTGATAGTCGGGGTACGTCTTGCGCAGTTTTTCCACGCTCTTCATGATATTGCCCGCGGTCTCGACGACGTTGGCATCGCTGTTCTTATAAATCAGGACATTGATGGCGTCTTCGCCGTTGAGGCGGCCGTAGCGCTCCGCGCGGGCATCGCCTTCTTTGACCGTCGCGACAGCAGTCAGCGGAATCATCTTGCCTTCCGTGTTCTGGACCTGGATTTTCTCGATATCCGAGGCCTTCTTGAACTGTGCGACAACGCGGACGTCGGACTTTGTCGTCTCCGTGAAGACGGAGCCCGACGGCACGAGCTGATTTTCGTTCTTGATGGCCGAGGAAATCTTCGCGAGGGTCAATTTATACGCGGCCATCTTGTCGCGGTCGACGTCGATGGCGACTTCCTTATCGCGGCCGCCGTGCAGCTCGACTTCAGAAACACCTTCAGCCTGCTGCAGAACTTCCGAAAAGACATTGTCGGTCTCAGCATACGTGTCGGCCAGACTGTGATTCGACAGCACTGCGAGCTCGACAATCGGCGTCGCGTTTAAATCGCGCTTGACGACGACGGGCGAGTCGGCCTCGTCCGGCAGTTTATTTTTGATGGCATCGACTTTTTTGCTCGCGTCGATGGCCGCCGTGTCGGCATTCGTGTCGAAATTGAGTTCCAGCGTCACACGCGCCCGTTCGTAGCTCGCGGTCGAGGTGATTTTCTTGACACCCGAAACAGACGCCAAAGCATCCTCGACGGGCTTGACGACTTCCTGCTCGACGGACTCCGCGCTGGCCCCCGGATATTTGACCGTGACCGTGACATACGGCGTATTGAGGGCCGGCAGCAGCTCCACGCCGATGCGGTAGTAGCTGTAAAGGCCGAGCACAACGAAAAAAGCCACGATCATCGAGATGCCGACGGGCCGTTTGATGGATAAACGCGTGATATTCATGATTCTTCTCCATCTGACTTATCCGACTTGTCCGCATCCTCATACGGCTCCGTCTCCACGGACTTGCCGTCCTGCAGCTTGTCCTGATTTGTCACGACGACCGTATCGCCGTCTTCAATGCCATCGAGAATCTCTTCCTCGGCATCGTTCATCAGGCCGATTTTGACTTCGCGCTCCTCGACCGTGCCGTCAGGGCGTACGACAAAGACAGTTTGTTTGCCATTGCGCGAGAGCACGGCTTCTTTTGGCACGCAGAGGGTCGCGCGGCGCTGCAGGATGTCGATGGCCGTATGGGCAAAGAGACCGGCCTTGATGTCGTCGGCAGAGTCCGCGAGCTCGATGCGCACCTGATACGTCTTGCTCGATTCGTCCATGGCCGGACTCACGTAGACGATTTCGCCGTCGTAGTCCGTGCCCATGGCGTCAATCGTGACTTTGACGGCCAGCCCCGTCTTCAGGATGGCCGCGTCGTTTTCCGAAAGCGTGCAGTCGACATTCATATGACTGTTGTCGACGAGCGACAGGACCTTCGTGCCGGCCGAGACAATCGCGCCGACTTCGACATTGCGGTAGCCGATGATGCCGTCGCGCGGGGCCCTTAAATACATATCCTCGCGCTGATGGCGCAAAGCGTCGGTCGCGCGCTCTGACTTTTCGGCCGTATACTGCTTCGACTCGACGCTCGCGGCACTGCCGCCCTGCACCTGGTCCGCGAGAATGTCAAATGCGGCCTTCGACGCGAGGTATTCCTGCTTGACCTTGTCGAGTGTATCCTGCGAAATCGCGCCAATCGAGAAAAGATACTGATTGCGCTCGTATTTGCTCTGCTCGAGCTCGAGGTCGTTGCGCGCCTTGAGGTAATTGGCATCATATGACGCCGTGGCCTCGCGCGCATCGGCCTGTGCCGCGCCCGCAGCCGCCGCATTCTGGGCAATCGAGATGTCAAGGTCGCCCGTGTCCTGCACCATGAGGACCTCACCCTTTTTGACCTCGTCGCCGAGCTTGACATTGACGGCCGTGACGCGGCCCGTGTACTTCGGCGCGAGCGGGATATTGGCATCGGCGACCGTCTGCCCCGAAAGGTCGATGTGGCGCATCATATCGGCCCGATTGACCGTGACGGCCTTCACGACCGGCTTGCCGTGCGAGACATTCTTTTTCTGCTGGCTGCCATTGCCAAAATACGTGTGCAGCGCGAGAGCGAGAAGCACGAGGCAGACGGCTCCTGCTACAACGGCCTGTCTTTTATCAAGCTGCGCAAAGCGATGACGCATATTCTTATTCCCTTCCTTTATGACACATTACAAATTATTACACATTACAGATGAAAATATAAAACGATTCGAATAAAGATGAATTTATTTTAGGATACATCATTTTCCGGATTGTGACAATCGATATTTACAAGAGCGCGAAGTCGATATAAAATAAAGGCATAATGTGAAAATTTATGCCAAACTTTTCGCCTGTCGCGAACTTGTCATAAACATAAGAAAGAGGTATCAACATGCAAGCAGTTAAAATCCGTGATGATATTTACTGGGTCGGCGCCATTGACTGGTCCATGCGCAGCTTCCACGGCTACGAGACGAGCCGCGGCTCAAGCTACAATGCCTATCTGATTCTCGATGAAAAAGTCACTTTAATTGATACGGTCAAGGAACCGTTTAAAGAAGAACTCCTTGAGCGCGTTTCGTCCGTCATCGACCCGGCGAAAATCGACTACATCATCTCGAACCACGTCGAGCCGGATCATTCGGGTTCGCTGCCCTTCATGATGGCCCACTGCCCGAATGCCAAAGTCATCACGAGCATCCCGAACGGCCTCAAAGGCCTCAAGTCGCGCTACGGCGAGCTGCCGTACGAAGGCGTCAAGGCCGGCGACACGCTGACGATTGGCAAACGCACGCTGCAGTTCGTGCCGACGCCGATGCTCCACTGGCCGGACAGCATGGTCACGTACTGCCCTGAGGAAAAAATCCTGTTCTCGAACGACGCCTTTGGCCAGCACCTCGCTTCGAGCAACCGCTTCGACGACCAGAACGACCTCGGCGTGCTCTACTACGAAGCCAAGAAATACTATGCCAACATCCTCATGCTCTACGGCCGTCAGGCCCAAAAAGCCCTCAAGGACCTCAAGAACCTCGACATCGAGATGATTGCGACGGGCCACGGCATCATCTGGCGTTCCCACATCAAGGAAATCCACGACCTCTACGAGAAATGGTCGACGGGCGTCCTCGAAAAGCGCGCCGTCGTCGTCTTTGACACGATGTGGCATTCGACGGAAAAGATGGCCCGCACGATTACCGAAGCTTTTGAAGAAAAAGGCGTGCCCGCGACATTCTACGACATCAAGAAAAACGCCCTGTCCGACATCATGACCGACATCCTCACGAGCGAATACCTCGCCGTCGGCTCGCCGACCATCAACAACCAGATGCTGCCGACGATTGCCTCCTTCCTCTGCTATCTCAAGGGCCTCACGGCCAAAGGCCATAAAGCCTTCGCCTTCGGCTCCTACGGCTGGGGCGGCCAGAGCATCGGCCTCGTCGAAGACGAACTCAAGGCCGCCGGCTGCAAAATCGTCCTCGACAAACAGCGCCTTCTGAACACGCCGGACAAAGAATCCGCAGAGAAACTTCGCGAAGCCGTCCACTCCATCTGCTGATTTCCTTCCTTAATATATAGGAAGCAGTTAAACAGCACATAAACAAATAAAGAAAAAGCCAGCCGCGCCGCTGTCCAAAAAGGGAAACAGCAGCGCGGCTGGCTTTTTTATGTTCTTGCGAGATTAAACGAAACGGCAGACATGGTCGACGGCAATATCCGAGAAGCCGTAGGCCTCGGCCTTCGTCAGGCGGCCATTGGCCACGTCGTGGATGTTCTCGAGCAACATCGCGCCGGACTCGGCAATCGTCTTTTCGCCGCTGAGGATTGGCGAAAGGTCCGCGTCCATATTGTCTTCCATCCAGCTGTACGTATGGGCATTGGCCGTGACCTTGAAAACCGGCACAATGGCATTGCCCGTCGGCGTGCCGCGTCCCGTCGTGAAAATGACAACCTGACAGCCCGCTGCAACCATCGACGTCACGGACGAAATATCGTAGCCGGCCGTATCCATGACGATGGCGCCCTTCTTTGTCGGACGCTCCGCCTGCTCCAGCACCTCGACAATCGGCCGCGTGCCGCCCTTGCGGATGCAGCCAAGACTTTTTTCGTCAATTGTCGACAGTCCGCCTGCTTTATTGCCCGGCGTCGGCTGGCCCGCACGGCAGTCCTGACCGGCCGCGAGCAGGTGCTTTTCGTAAGCCTCGCAGACGCGGATAATCTGGTCGTGAATCTCCGGCGTGGCCGCGCGGCGCGCGAGCACGTGCTCCCCGCCAATCCATTCAATCGATTCGCTCATGATGGTCGAAGCCCCAAGGTCGACGAGTCGGTCGCTGAGATTGCCCACGGCCGGATTCGAGGCAATGCCCGAAGTCGCGTCGCTGCCGCCGCACTCGATGCCCATCAGGAGCTCCGATATGTCAAAGCGTTCCTTCTGCTGCATGCCGGCTTCCGCGGCCATCTCCCTTGCCGCCCGCACGGCCTTTTCAATCGTCTTGAGCGTGCCGCCCTCTTCCTGAATGCCGAAAGATACGACTGGCTTAGAAGTCAACGCCTGGATTTTCTCGCGCAGCTTTGCATGCGGCACTGTCTCACAGCCGAGACCGATGATGACCACGCCGTAGACATTCGGATTCAGCGCAAAGCCCGTCAGGACCTTCTGGCTCATGGCCGTATTCGCCGCGACATCGCTACAGCCCGTGTTAAAGACAATGTTGACAGCCCCGCGCACCTGCGAAGCGACAATACGGCAGCTCTCACTGCCGCAGGCACAGGTCGGCAGGATCAAGACATGATTGCGGATGCCCGGACGGCCTTCTTTTCTGCGATAACCATAAAATTCCATCTCACGCATCCCCCTTAATCCTTCAAAATATATTCACTCTCATAATCGCGCGGCACACTGTGAATATTTTCATGTGACACCCAGCCGCCCTTTTTGATATCCTTATCGGCCTCGCCAATCATCTCGCCGTATTTGATAACGGCCTCGCCTTTCGCAATCGGCCGCAGCGCAATCTTATGCCAAATCGGAATATCCTCGGCCGCCACAACCTCGACCTTCTCATCGCCCACGGCCAAAACCGTGTCCCCCGTCCGGACCTCGCCCGTACAGGTCGCGACATTATCCTTCAAATCCAAAAGAACCGCTTTTCTCTCCATTTCTTTCACTCTCCTGATGACTCATGATAATTCCATCATAAACGATTCTGGCTTAAAGAAAAGCCGTCTAATCCGATAGACCAATCGGTTTTTCCCATACTCAACATACTTCGCCTCATCCCTATCCATTTCCTTCATGACAGTCAAAAATGACAAAAAAGGCCACACGGGATTCCCATGTGACCTTTGCGCGTCTTTGCTTTACGCAAAAATATTTTATTTAGCAGCTTCCGCCTTATTGTTCTGGGCTGCGAGAAGCTTGCTGACCATGGCCTTGAGCTCTTTGATCTCGCTGTCCTGCTTCTTGAGCTGTTCGTCCTGACGGGAAACCGTCGCGCGCAGCTCCGTGACTTCTTTATTAATCACGAGACGATCGTTCGAGGTCTTGCCCTTCTGGCCGAACTTGAAGCTAACGCCGGCGTTGATCATATTCTCACCGTTGCCAAAGTTCGTGCCGAGGCTGAACATCGTATCCTCATCCGGACGGTAGAACGCGCCGACCGCCACGCTGTTCGCATCGCGGTAATTACCGTAGCCGACCGCAAAATCCCACTTGTCATCCGGGTCAAAGTCAAGAGGATGCAGGGCCGCAAGAGCTGCCGCACCAGCACCGACCTTGTTGACTTTGCTGTCGAGGTCATTGACGCGGCCATTGACATTCGTGATGTTCTGCGTGTTGTTTGCGACCTGATTATCGAGAGCCGTCAGGTTCTCGCCTGCGGTCTTATCCTTCTTCACATACGTGCCATCCTGCTGAACGCGAGTCTCATTGTACACCGTATCACCGCTGATTAGCTTCGTATCGCCAGATGCCACCTTGCCGTCTGCTTTGACATTGACCGTGTATTCATAACCGCTATCATCATTTCCTTTGGTATCTAAGGTGACATTTTCGCCAGCTTTTACCGTATTGCGGGTATCCTTTACCGTTCCAGCAGCACTTGAAATAGCTTTTTTCAACTGAGCAACATTGACCGCATCGGTATCACTCGAGCCCGCCGCTACGCCTGTAATCTGGCGAGTTAGATTTTTGGTCGTATCACCTACGGAAACAGCGGCAGCCGTGGATTTCCAGGTACCGGTGGTATCAATGCTGTGGTCTTCGCCCTTCAAGTCGTAGCCCACGGCACCCTTGTCAGTAGAGGCAACAGAACTGTCACCCACAGCCACGCCACCATCGTTCTGGACATCGGCATTGTGCCCCAACAGGACAGCGTTGGAAACACTAGTGGTGAGGGCTTTATCAGAAGTACCGATGACAATGTTGTTCTTCACATCCTTACCCATGGTGTGATTGTCACCGATGATGACCAGGTTGTCACTTTCCTTGGCTTTGGTGCGGTCAGCTTTGCTCAAAGTACCATCTTTCGTATCTGCCGAGAAAGTCTTGCCTAAAATTGTATTGTTCGTACCAATAACATAAGCATTGTTGGTATTGGAAACTTTGTTATTGTAGCCATCTACCATGTTGTACTGGCTGCTATATTCATTGACTTCGGGGCTGGTTTCAAATTTATGCCCAAAAATATCGATGTATTGCGCATCTTCGTGATACAAGCTGCCGGTCACTTCATTGTTGACGCCCATGACCTGTGTCCGGATGGACCTGTCGATTTTATTGCCGCCGCCAATGGCCAGCGCAGCCCCGCCAGGATTGTTTTTGACAGATTCTCTTAAATCGTTTGCGGCTTTTTTAGCAGAAGAAGCAAAGCTAGGTGCAGCAGCCGTTGCAATAGAATTGGTAATTTCGTTGCCGGCACCATAAACCAACGCCCCATTGGCGTTCTGGGTCCGGTTGGCCAGACCGACGATGCTGTCAGCAATACCGGAAGTGGGATTTGTAGAGGTAGCGGATTCGATGCTGTTCAGCGCGCCGATAGATACAGCGCCTGCATTTTGCGTATAAGCAGCGCTGTTGCCGTTGGGATAAGACGTCGACATAATGGAATAGTCACCCATGAGGGTACTCAGGGTACCACCGGTATAGCTGTTGCTGCCCAAAAGGACAGACCCAACACCGGCGCCACTCAGAGCATTGTTATACTTTGAAAGGGTTACATCTCCCAAGTCTCCTGTATAAACTCTGTTGCCAATAGCAATGGCCTGAGACAAGGCCTGGGCGCCTTCACCAATGGCAATGGAGCCGGTCGCTTTCTTTTCCCCGAAGAGCATCATTTGTGCTTTACTACCACCCTGCATGAAAGCATAGGCATCCTTGCCAATGGCAATGCTCTGTCCACTCCCTTGTGGGAAACTATCAGAATCTTCGGCAATTTCATCTTTTGTTTTAGCATCCGTACTCAGGATATTCCCTTTTGCATCCGTCACGATGGCCGGATCTGCAGCAAATGTGTCACTTGGCAAAATTCCCCACGTCAATGTTCCAGCTGCAAGAGCAGCAACGAGAAGTCGACTAAGTTTGTTGCTACCGACAACAGCTCCGTTGCTCGAGACGGATTTATGATGATTTCTTGCCAGTTCGGACACGACGATATAGCATTGGCGTGCCTTGCTGTAGATGACTTTATAAACTTTGTTCATCTGGCATCCCCCTTAAAAAACGACTTGTAGACAAATCAAGCATATGGCATGCCGTTGGATGAGAGTCAAATTACAACAATGACGATGGCTTAATGTATTGCCAATTAATATATCATTTTATTTTTACTATTTTATCCATAATATGTGCACATGTGTACTCGTACAAAACATTATTAAAATATTTATAATACATAAAGTCAATCAATCTCTTTATTCTATCGGTATCATGAGATAAGGTTATCGCAAATATAAAACGTTTCATTTTTAGTTCATGTCTTTAGATGACATATAAACAAAGCAGCCGTTTTACAAAGTATGGTCTGTAAAGCGGCTGCTTGTTCATAATCTATACAATTTTTTATAAGATATTGCCTGGCTCGAGCAAATATGTTCAAACCTTATTAAAACCCAAAGCGAAGACCGGCGTTAAAGCGGTATTTCATGTTGACATCAGCGTTAAAGTTTCGTTCGGCGTCGAAGTAGAATTCGTTATCTTTGCCGAAGTGGATATTCGTGCCGATGCCGGCGATGTACCAGGTGTCGCCGAGGTCGTCGTCATCGCGGTAGGTGAGGTCGTCGGTTATGCTGCTGCCTGTGCTGCCGAGGAAGTCGTGCAGGACGGAAGCTTTGAGGTAAACGCGGCCGACATTTGGCGTGCCGACGTTGAAGTCCTTGCCGAGGACGAAGCCGAGACGTCCGACGAGGCTGTCGGCGTTGTCCTGACTGACTTTCGCGCCGTTGCCTGTCGTGTAGTCGTCACCCCAGAGGTAATGATATGTGAGCTGGGCCTGCGGTTCAATGCTCCAGCCGCCGTCAAGCATTTTTTTGCGGCCGTATTCCGCGCCAATGCTTGTGCCCCAGTTCTCGAATTTGCCGTGGTCGCGGTAACTCGTGTTGTAGTCGGAGTCGATGCGGCCGACTCTGCCGATGAGGTCAAGGTAATGGCCGTGCGGGCGGATGTTCGTGGCGTAAAGCGAAAGGTCCGTGGATTTTTCGGAGCCATAGCCATCCGTGTAGCCCGTATTGCCCCAGAGGTGCGAGATGGCACCGCCGTAGTACCAATTGCCGTCGCTCTCCGTAGTCTTTTTCTTGTCGTAGCCGACCTGCAGGGTCTTATAGTTGCCGTGGAACGCATGATGGCCGTCGCGTTCGAGGTGTTTGTTGACCATGCGCGCCCAGACGCCTTCGTCCTGCTGCTGATAACGGAGTTCGCCGAGGCGTTTGAGCAGCGTGTCGTCATCGCGCCAGAGCGCAAACGCCTCATTCGCAGCCGAGCCCGGCACGATGCCATTGGGGTTAATCGTATTGCCGCCATTCCCCTTCGAACTGTCCGGCGTCAGAAACCAGTCGTCATAGCCCTTAAAGTCAGAATCGCTGTTTTCCGTTTCTTTCTTGACAATGAGGTTCTTATTGTAAATCTTGTTGTAGTTTGCCACCTGAACGGACTGATTCATGCGGAACGTCGAGGAATCCGCGGCAGTCGAAGCAAAATAAAGCTTGCTGCCGTCGGTCATGCCATTGACGCTGCTGTTATTTGTCAGGGAAACGTTGTAGGCACTGCCCGTGCCGCCATGTGCCACGACAAAGTCACCGCCGCCATTGCGGTAGGTGTTGACATCATTATTCTTATAGGAAAGGTCCATCAGGAATGTGCCGCCCGTGCCCCCGAGCTTTTGCGTTTCGAGCTTCTTCGCCGCACCGGCAAGAGAAATCACGCTGCTGCCATCAGGATTGACACTGTTTGCCGTGCTGTCCTTCGTCACGTTCCAAAGGGAAGCATTCGTAAGATTAATATCGCCATTGCCAGACGAAGCGCCGTTCCAGACACTGCCATTGTTCAGATTGATGGCAGCCGTGCCAGACGTGCTGGAAAGATTGCCGGTCCATAGTGAATCATTATTAAAGCCGACATTCGTCGTACCAGAATTATTCGTCAAATTACCGGTCCAATGAGAGCCGTTGTTGAAGTCAGCTTTGAGCTGGCCAGCAAAGGAGGTTCCTTTGTCATCATCATATTTCATCGTGTCGTTGGCCATATTGCCAGTCATCGAGGACTGATTATCGAAAGTCAGGTTCATGATGCCTTTGTTATCAGCATTACCCGTAAGGCTGGAACCCAGTCCCGTATAATTGGCATTCAATGTGTTGTTTCCCTCTGCAACCAGATTACCAATCTGAGAAGTATGCACACCAGTCATGTTGAGGTTAGTTACGGTATCGTCAGTGAGCGTATAAAAACGTTTGTTAGGATAACGGCTGTCGTAACTCATCGTAAAAGTACCGATTGCCTTTGCATCCCCTGTCAATCTCCCATTTTCTCCTGAAAAACCGGCTGTAATTTGGCTATGGCCTTCTCTCGATACAATATCACCTTTTATCTGGGCATTTTTACCGGAAAATTCGGCATGAATAGCTGCATTGTCATCACGTGAATGTTGCGGCGATTCCTTAGGAGTATCAATTTCTGTCCACATATTCCCATTGAAGACGGCATCATCTCCTGACATCTTCAGATTGATCTGGCCATTATAATATGCCTTTAAGCTGCCATCGATTCGATTATGATTGCCGGTGAGTACGAGATTTGCTGTTCCCTTTCTGTCCGCCTGTATGACACCGTGGCGGAAAGGCTCATCCCAAGTATAAGTGCGAGCTATAGAGAAATTATTACCCGATGCCTTGATATCCAAGTCTCCACCCGTAGATGCAGTCATATCTCCGCGAATCAGCGAATTGTTACCGCTAAAATCCAATTTAATCTTGGCGTTGTCTCCATTGGCAAGGAGCACATCTTTCGCCAGACTATCTTCACTGGTATTCCCGGTTGCTGTAGATTTGATATAAGAACCCGCACCGGTCATATTGATAGTAACGCATGCATCATCTGCTTCGATTTCACCTAAAACCTGGGCTGTGCCGCCTTTATTCCCATTGATGATGACATTCGTAACTTTCCCTGTAGTATAATCACTGGAGGCTGAAATGCTGCTATTGTTCTCTTTCGTAGAAGTGATTTTGACCACTCCATCAATATCCGGGTTGATGGATACCGTACTTCCTCCCTCTGCAAAAATTCCACCTGTCAAATCCACTGTCTTCGCATTCAGATTGACTTTAAAATCATGATTCTCGCCGATTCCGGCAAAAACAGAGGCATTGGGGGAAGAAAGGATAATTTTATCTGCATTGATGGTGATACCTGTGCCCATGGCGTATTGAGGATCCCAATAAGCTAATTCGGTATTTAAAGAAGCGCCAATGGCAGGACGATCCCCTGTCAGAGCGGAAATATTTACCGTACTTCCCGCTCCGCCATTGATGAAAACGCCGTTGCCGGCATCCATGACACCAAAGCCGACACCCGTAGTGGTGATATTCAGGTTTTTGAACCCATCGATCGTCATCTTACCATTGTAATTTTCAGTATGTACGGCATCATTATGAGTCCTGATGGTGATATCGCCACTGGCCGTAACGTGGGTTTCAAAATTACCATCGCTGATGATGCCCTTATCGGTCCATTCATTCCCTTCAAAATCGGCATTGATGGCAATGTTTTTTGCGTTGACATTGGCATTCCGGATGGCGGAACCGTCAGCACGGGAATTGTCGATCCAGTTGATGACCAGGTTCCGGTCAGGATGGTCATAAGAAGAAAGATCGCCCTCTTTAAAAGGGACCGCCGGATGGGCGCTGATAGTACTGTTCGTCAGCGTATCCGTATTCGTGGCCGAGTCATACGCCGCATAGACCTCCGTCCCGCTCCAGCACGCTGTGACGGCCATCAAACCGATGCCCGCTAAAATCCTCATTTTCACGCTGCGTTTCATGCGCAAACGCCCCCTCATTTATGTTAAAGTCGCCTTAAAGCTAATTTAAGCGTACGACCTGTTGCCGCATGAGGGTCAAACAACGCGGCGTCTTTCATTTTGCAATTGCGAATCGACCGCAAACAAACAAAAAAGGGCAGCATCCCGCAAAAGGGAAACTGCTCTTTTGTTATTTTTCTTATTTATGCTTTGAATCAGGCCAGTTTTTCTGCCGTGAGGATGGACGGATTCAGTTCTTCGCTTTTACGTCAAGATCACTCTGTGTTTCGACCGGGACCTGAAGGCACAGGTACTCGGACGGATGGCGGAAGTCGTGGACGTCGAGGGTGCCGACGATGCGGCAGCTGGCGTCACCGATGATTTTATAGTGCTGCTGCTCGCAGTATTTGTTCAGTTTGGCGAGGTATTCGTGCACTTTGGTGAAGTCGTCGAAGTAGACGCAGGCATTCATGCGGCTCTCTTTGACTTCCACGTTCGGACACGTCCGGTATTCCTCGCCGAGCAGGATGCCGATCGCCTCCGCGCGATAAGTGCCCTGCTGGAATTCGTCCTGCTTCATCGAGATAAAGGCCGTGTAGAGATACACGAGCGGGAAATTATTTTTCTGCATGAGCGACTCCAGCTGCGACAAGCCGTAGATGAAGCTGCCAAAATCCTCCTGAAAATAATTGCGGTCGGCCGGCATCTTGTAGAGGCAGTGTTCTGGCATATAAAGCAGGGAAAAGGTGCCGACAGGCGGACGGTGCTGATAAAAGTCCGCCCAGTCCGCGATTTTCTTCAGCGTGCGGCGTTTGCGTTCGAGTTCCTCGAACTCCTTGTCGAGTGCTGCCATCTTTTCGTGGTAGAGTTTCAGCAGAAAATGAAAGTCACTCTTGTCGAGAATGGCCTTGATTTCCTTCAGGCTCATGTTGAGGTTCTTGTTGTTCTGAATCATATGGAACGTCGCGCACTGCGTGACATCGTAGTAGCGGTAGCCCGTCTCCGGATTGGTGTAAGCCGGTGACAGCAGCCCCATTTTATCGTAAAGACGAAGCGTAGCCAGCGTCGTGTGGTTCAGTTTGGCCATCTGGCCGATGGATAAGCGATTATTTTTCATGGTAATTCCTCCCCAATCAAATGACAAAAGTTCCAGTCTCAGCATTCTTCGAATGCAAATGTTGCAAGCGCTGCGACCATGTGCTGAGGCGGGGGCGGCGCATCCTGACAGCACATTTCATGAAGTCAGTACCCCCCCCCCCCGCACACATTTGTTCTTTTTGTGTTTCCACGGTATACATAATCTAAGTTCCTTTCTTTCTTCCATTTTGATGCCTTCTGTTATGTTCATGACAGCCTGCTCCTGCAGCAGCTGCAGAGTTGTTGTTTAAAAACTATTTATTTTTAAAAATGAACCCTTAGTTTAACTTCTCTTTCAGAATAAACCCTGTCCTAAGGTTAGAGTCAATCTGCTGCCGCCGATTCCTCAGAATCAGACAAATACATGACTTTAACAGCTTTTTATCTGGAAGATGATTTATTTTTTATTATCTTTTATGCTATAGCGTAAGCGCTTAACCATCAGGTGTATAACATAAAATGATCCCGGCTGCGTCAGCAGTCGGGATCATTCATTATTTGCAGTTTTGTTGGATATTGTCGCTCCATGGCAGAAAGTCGTCGAGCTTTTCGGGATGACGCAAAAAGTCGATGTTCGGCAGTTGCTCAAAGAGATATTTAAAGTATTTGTATGGATTTATCTCGTTGACTTTAGCGGTCTCGAGAATGCTGTAAGCAGCGGCACTGGC
>NZ_JBHYRS010000029.1:0-363 GCF_047974105.1 Mitsuokella apri | reverse complement strand
ATGTACACTGAAAACTACACAGAAGAAATGAAATGTATCAAAATCATCGAGTCGCACGACAGTGTGAACAGAATGGTTTAACTGAACATTTTAGGATTCAAGCATAGACATCATAGTGATATGATACCTTTAGCGAACAAATAGTTAAGCTACAAAGGGCATATGGCGGATGCCTAGGCGTTCCGAGCCGATGAAGGACGCGATAAGCTGCGAAAAGTCATGGGGAGCCGCAAGTAGGCTTTGATCCATGAATCTCCGAATGGGGCAACCCAGTACAAGTTATGTTGTACTATCTACGGAAGGCACACCCGGTGAACTGAAACATCTAAGTAGCCGGAGGAAGAGTAATCAAACGAGATTCCC
>NZ_JBHYRS010000028.1:0-365 GCF_047974105.1 Mitsuokella apri | reverse complement strand
ATGGTGACGCCAATGGGATTCGAACCCATGAACCCGCCGTGAAAGGGCGGTGTCTTAACCGCTTGACGATGGCGCCAAGATAAAATCAAGTGGACACTTATTATATAAAATGGTGGCTCACCCGGGATTCGAACCCGGGACACCCTGATTAAAAGTCAGGTGCTCTGCCAACTGAGCTAGTGAACCGCACTGGCTGGGGTAGTTGGACTCGAACCAACGAATGCGGGAGTCAAAGTCCCGTGCCTTAACCGACTTGGCTATACCCCAATCACCCCAGGGGATTACAAAATTGGCTCCTCGAGCAGGATTCGAACCTGCGACAGCCTGATTAACAGTCAGGTGCTCTACCGGCTGAGCTATCGAGG
>NZ_JBHYRS010000027.1:0-401 GCF_047974105.1 Mitsuokella apri | reverse complement strand
AGCTGGAGCCGGCGGCAGAAGAGAAGCCCAAGCGACTGTTTACCACAAACACAGGTGCCTGCTAAAGAGAAATCTGACGTATAGGTGCTGACACCTGCCCGGTGCTGGAAGGTTAAGGAGAGATGTCAGGAGCAATCCGAAGCATTGAACTGAAGCCCCAGTAAACGGCGGCCGTAACTATAACGGTCCTAAGGTAGCGAAATTCCTTGTCGGGTAAGTTCCGACCCGCACGAAAGGTGTAACGACTTGGGCACTGTCTCAACGAGGGACCCGGTGAAATTGAAATACCTGTGAAGATGCAGGTTACCCGCGACTGGACAGAAAGACCCCATGGAGCTTTACTGCAGCCTGACATTGATTTTTGGCATGTAACGTACAGGATAGTTGGGAGACGGAGAAGA
>NZ_JBHYRS010000025.1:0-455 GCF_047974105.1 Mitsuokella apri | reverse complement strand
AGCTGGTCCATTTGGCAAGTCTTCTTCCAAATATTCTCGTACAAATCGTCCAGCGTCAGCCGTCTGCCATATTTTCGTGGACGGCCGGGGCCAGATTTTGCAGCAGGCAGCTCGTAAATCTGCGTATCATGCCGGACATTGCAGATAATGGCAAGATTGTCATACTGCTGGGCGTGATGAATCAGATTTTTCTTGGCGTACCAGCTGTCAAACAGCAGGATGACCTGACGTTTGCTGAGCATCGGCATCACTTCATCAAGAAGATCTGCCGCCAGCTGCAGCTTGCTTGCCGTCTTGCTCCACATGGCGTAGCCTAATGGCACAGCCAGATAATCAATCCATGGCTTGCCTTTCCTCTGCTTTAGTATGGGCACACTCATGGTTATGCTGACAAAGCAATGCCCGTTGACATACGACTTGCCGTTATGGCGGGCGTGGTCATAAAGGATTGACAC
>NZ_JBHYRS010000024.1:0-461 GCF_047974105.1 Mitsuokella apri | reverse complement strand
CACTTTACAACTTTTGAAGCAAAATAAAATCGCATAGCCTCCCTCGCGATGTATAATAAAGTCGCTAAACCAAAACAACACCAAAAGGGGCTATGCGATATGACTTCATTATACACCGAGACTTCTGTAATTGGTAGACTTCTTACGATTTTCTCTGCACTTTTTCCATCGGCGACCAACCCGACACGCTATTTGCTGACATGGTTCCTGATTGGCCAGCTGGCACTGGAGTCCGCGCCGTCGGTCCGCTGCCTTTACCGGCAGTTCCTGTCGCGGCAGACAGACAAGGCACTGACGTCATATTACCACGCTCTTGCAAATGAGCACGTCACAGACCAATCGATTCGCCAAGCCCTAGCGGGTAAGGCTTTGCAGCTGATTTCACCGGCACTCCGGAATGAGCCAATCTTTCTGAGCATCGATGATACGACAATTGCGAAAGCTGGCAAACACTTCGACGG
>NZ_JBHYRS010000023.1:0-505 GCF_047974105.1 Mitsuokella apri | reverse complement strand
GTGGTCTGCTGTGATATTCCGGATTAACATGGTGGAAACACATCCCTCAGAACGCAAAGCGTCTGCCGCAGCAAATCTGGCGGCGTATCCTCTGAAACCACGATTCTAGCTGGACCGCATTGAATTTCCAGATGATGAGCAGAGTGCTTTTTTGCCGGCTTTGCCGGTTTCAAAGGAACAAACTGAACTGTGTCTTGCGGAACTGGTACAACCGGCTCTGCAGGAGCTGGCAAAGTGGCGGTTTCCTGTTGCTCTTTCTGTGTAATTAGCTCACGCCGGATCTGCCTCTGCCAGTAGTAGAACTGATCTATATTCATGTCTTCGCGGCGACAGAAGGCCATGGCAGATAAGCCGCTGGCATGTTGTGCCAGAATGATTTTCTTCCATTTCTGGATTAAATGCTGATGCTTGACCTGCTGGACTGTTGACAATGCAAATCCCTCCCATATTGGAAAAACTGAATTCCCCATTCGGGAAATTTTGAGTTTTTTGTACTGGAAATTTT
>NZ_JBHYRS010000022.1:0-531 GCF_047974105.1 Mitsuokella apri | reverse complement strand
CTTTCACTCAATGTCAAGCCCTGGTAAGGTTCTTCGCGTTGCGTCGAATTAAACCACATACTCCACCGCTTGTGCGGGCCCCCGTCAATTCCTTTGAGTTTCAGCCTTGCGGCCGTACTCCCCAGGCGGAATGCTTATTGCGTTAACTCCGGCACAGAAGGGGTCGATACCTCCTACACCTAGCATTCATCGTTTACGGCGTGGACTACCAGGGTATCTAATCCTGTTCGCTCCCCACGCTTTCGAGCCTCAGCGTCAGTTACAGTCCAGAAAGCCGCCTTCGCCACTGGTGTTCCTCCTAATATCTACGCATTTCACCGCTACACTAGGAATTCCGCTTTCCTCTCCTGCACTCAAGAAAACCAGTTTCCATCCCCTCACGGGGTTGAGCCCCGCACTTTTAAGATAGACTTGATCTCCCGCCTGCGCTCCCTTTACGCCCAATAATTCCGGACAACGCTCGCCACCTACGTATTACCGCGGCTGCTGGCACGTAGTTAGCCGTGGCTTCCTCGAAAGGTACCGTCATTG
>NZ_JBHYRS010000021.1:0-542 GCF_047974105.1 Mitsuokella apri | reverse complement strand
AAGTCTCTGGGATTAGACCCGAAACCACAGTGATCTATGCATGGCCAGGTTGAAGCTCAGGTAAAAATGAGTGGAGGACCGAACCCGTGAGTGTTGAAAAACTTTGGGATGAGCTGTGCATAGGGGTGAAATGCCAATCGAACGTGGAGATAGCTGGTTCTCCCCGAAATAGCTTTAGGGCTAGCCTCAGGTAACACATGAAGACGGTAGAGCACTGATCGGGTAAGGGAGCGTAAAGCTTACCGAGCCTAGTCAAACTGCGAATGGCTTCATGAGAAGAGCCTGGGAGTCAGAATGCGAGTGATAAGACCCGTATTCAAAAGGGAAACAGCCCAGACCGCCGACTAAGGTCCCGAATGCTGTACTAAGTGGAAAAGGATGTAGGACTTCCAAAACAACCAGGATGTTGGCTCAGAAGCAGCCACCATTCAAAGAGTGCGTAATAGCTCACTGGTCGAGAGGCCCTGCGCCGAAAATATCCGGGGCTCAAGTACAGAACCGAAGTCGCGGGATGCGCAAGCATCGGTAGGGGAGCGTTCCAA
>NZ_JBHYRS010000020.1:0-596 GCF_047974105.1 Mitsuokella apri | reverse complement strand
AGATATTTAAAGTATTTGTATGGATTTATCTCGTTGACTTTAGCGGTCTCGAGAATGCTGTAAGCAGCGGCACTGGCGTCGGCGCCTTTCGGGCTGTCGCTGAATAGCCAGTTCTTGCGGCCAATGGTGAAGTTGCGGATGGCACGTTCGCAGATGTTATTGGAGAGCGCAATGTTGCCATCCTGCAGATAAGCCTGCAGCCCATCTTTATGACTCAGAGAATATTGGATGGCCTTGCCGAGCTTGGATTTTGGCAAGACTTTTGGCTGAATGTCTTCCAGCCATGCGAAATAAGCCTCCAGCTTGTCTTTTTCAAGCTGCAAGCGCTGTGCTTTTCGTTCGTCAGCAGAGAGCTCTGCAAGCCCCTTGTCGAGCGCAAAGAATTCGTCGATCCGCTCGATGGCCTGCTTGCAAGTGCTGCTCAGAATATCTTCTTCAGCAAGTCCTGGCGGGATGGCATCTACAAAGTACCTCCGAGCATGCGCCCAGCAGAAAGCATGCTCCCTACAGGATACTTTCTGGTAGCCAGTGTAGCCATCTGTTTCGAGGACGCCGTGGAAATCCTTGAGCAGTGCCTCAGCGTAACTGCCGCTGCG